>CAYXRS010000004.1:27514-57293 GCA_964467195.1 uncultured Gemmatimonadaceae bacterium | reverse complement strand
GCGGCAAAGTAGAATGTGCCGTCTTTCTGGCGGATCTGGGTAGCGAGCACTGGTCAGTCTGGTCTTGAGGGTCGAGGAAAGATATGAAATGACCCGGCGGAAAGGCCAGCAGCAGCTCCTCGGGGGCACAGATGCCACTGGCTGGTGGGCGATTTCGGGCAGTCCTGGCGCGTCGACTCGCTAGATTGGCGGCCGGTGTCTGATTTCAGGGCAGTGGTGGTGCGGGCACTGGCGCGCACGGCCGGCGACTCGCATATCTGAGCAGAGCTGCTCCACAACTGCCAGTGACTGAGGCGGTTTTCGCCGTCGTCCCAGGAGGTTTGCCGTGGTCACGCGTCCCCGGTTTTGCCGCGCTGCGCTCTACCTCACTGTTGTGTTGGTTGTGACAGCCGCCTGTGCAGATCAGCCACCTCTCGCGCCTGGCGGGATCAGTCTCGCGATCGAGACGCAATCTGATCAGCCCAGAGTGCTGAATTCGGCACTGGATGTGAGAGCCGTAATAGGTAGTCTGGCGGCGCCAACCTCTATGGCCTTCCTGGGTCCGGACGACTTCCTGGTGCTGGAGAAGAACACCGGACGTGTGCAGCGGGTGTTGAATGGCGAGTTGCACAGCACCGTTCTCGATCTGGCGGTGAACTTCGGCTCCGAACGAGGCCTTCTGGGAATCGCCCTGCATCCGGGTTTTCCCGGTGATGCCGGTGTCTATCTGTTCTGGACCGAGAGCACCACCGGAGATGACACAGGAGTGCTTCCCAACTCGCCGCTCCTCGGCAATCGCGTGGACCGGTTCCATTGGGATGGGTCTACGTTAACGCATGACGCGAACGTCATTCGCCTTCGCGCGCTGCAGTCCGATCAGGATCAGCCTCAGCGCGGCAACAACAATGGCGGCGTGCTCCGTTTCGGGCCGGACGGCAAGTTGTACGTTTTCGTGGGCGACGTAGGCCGGCGAGGACATCTCCAGAATCTGCCCTGCGGGCCTACCGCGGACTGTCCGGGCGCTTCAGTTGCCGATGACCAGTTCGGCGGTCCGGAGCCCGATGACGCGCATCTCACTGGCGTCATTCTTCGTCTCGATAGCGACGGAAGCGCACCGGCCGACAATCCCTTCTATTCAGCTGGTTCTGGTATTGGCGGGGAGGTTGGGGGCAACATCCAGAAGATCTTTTCCTACGGGCACCGCAACAGTTTCGGTATGGCGTTTCATCCCGTGTCCGGAGACCTGTGGCTTCAGGAGAACGGCGACGACGCGTTCAGCGAGTTGAACCGTGTGCTGCCGGGAATGAATGGTGGCTGGATCCAGATAATGGGCCCGCTCTCGCGCATCCATCAGTACAAGGAGATCGAAACCAGCACAGAGTACTTCGGCCTGGAGCAGATCCGTTGGTCGCCTACCAACATCGCGGATACCCCTGGGGAGGCGCTTGCACGGCTGTTCATGCTGCCGGGTGCCCACTATGCAGATCCGGTGTTCAGCTGGAAGTTCGATATTTCTCCTGGTGGAATGGGTTTCATTGGCGATCGGAGCCTGGGCCAACAGCTCCGCGGCGACCTGATCATTGGCGCCGCCCGCGACGACATTGGCGGGGGTTACCTGTTCAGGTTCAGGCCCGCTGGCGGCAGCGGCAAATTGGTGTTAGGCAGTGCCGGTCGTGGCGACGGCGTCGCCGACAATATGGACAAGTTCGACCTGACCGAGAGCGACGGCCTGCTGTTCGGCGAGAACTTCGGAATAAGTACCGACGTCCAGACGGGTCCGAACGGCAATCTCTATGTAGTGTCGCACTCGCACGGAGCCGTATACGAGATCTTCCGCCGCAGGTAGGTGCGCACGGACACGTGCCTGCCTGGGGCCGGCCACAAGTGCAGACACTCGGGAGAGAGCTGCCGGTCTGAGCGCAGCTCTTGCACATTTCCACGCGGTTTGTGCACATGATTCGGCAACTGTGCACATTCACTGCACATTCACGATGAGTAATTCACATCAGCACTGCATTTCATTGCCGCACGTGATTTTTGATTCGGTTTCTTTTCACTTGTTGCATGGTGCAAGTGCGCGTAACTTGCACTCGCGTTCAGAGGATACGGTCATTGCCTCTGAACACATGCTCTCGGATCGGGACGCCGTGAGAGAGTCGTTCGCCGGCAGGTTCGATACCGGTGAACCGGTTGCGGGGTCGCTGGCCGCAACTGAACGCAACCGGCGTGAGCCGGAGCGGCCCGGGTCGTGACCGTACGACAAGGGTGAGAGATTCGTCGGACCACGCACGAACGTGGAATCGAACCGACAGATGGATCTCGCCAGCGGGAAACGAAACCCCTTGGGTGCGGCGTGCCGCGACCGAGGGGTTTTGCACGTCCGGTACTCCCGTCTGCGCTGGCCTTGACTGTTGAGTGCACGCTGCTATCCGCGCGTGCTCCATCATCATCTGCTCACCAACGCAGCAGCAGCAGAGCCTTCCCTCATTCGCGACATCCTCGGGTTGCCCGCACCAGGTGCGATTGGTCATGTTTGCCGTCTACAGCACCGAGGTTGCAGGAAATCTGGCGCGTCCGAGCAGTGGAGCTACTCGCCGGCCAGCACATTCGGCGCTTGGTCCGTGATTGCTACCGGACGGCTGCCAGTGCCGTGCGCGATTCCGGCATCCTCATGAATCCCGAATGGAAGGAGGGACCATGCGAAAGACTCTGGCCATCACGGCGACCATGAGTGCGATTACGCTGAGCCTGATACTGGTGCAGGCGGTTGACGCACAAATCCCTGACCGTATCCGCGACCGCGCGCGCCAGCAGGCCGAGCAACGCGTCGAGGAACAGGCCGATCAGGCGGTCGAGCGAGCGCTCGACGGCGCCGAGGCAGCAGTCTGCGCGGTGACCGACGAGGAGTGCATTGGCGATGCACGCGCCGAAGGCGGCGACGTCGTGCTCACGGACGCCGAAGGAAACCGCCTTTCGCGCGACGATTATCCTGCCCAGGCGCTGAATCCTGGCGAGGGACTGTGGACGAACTATGACTTCGTGCCTGGCGAGCGCGTGATATGGGCCGAAGATTTCACCGCCGACCGGGTAGGTGACTTCCCGCGCCGGCTCGAGTTCATGCGCGGCAACTTCGAGGTCGCCGAGTGGCGTGGCGCCAGATGGCTACGCACGACCGGCGACGGACGGTTCGCGATCGAGCTTCCGGAGGTACTGCCACAACGCTTCACGCTCGAGTTCACTTACATCGGTGGCCGCGGCCCCGGGCGGATCTACTTTACCGACGACGAGCGCAGCCACCCGAGGGTGACCTTCTACTACTATCGCGGGGGCGTGGATGGCGCAGGCGTGAACGCTGGCGGACGGCTCGGATCATCGGATCGCAACCGAGTGCTGCCCGTCCGAGTGATGGCGGACGGCAACTATGTAAAGGTATATCTGGGCGAGACCCGCGTAGCGAACGTTCCGAACGCCGATCTTGGCCGCTCGAACCGCCTCGTCTTCGCGATACTGGCGTCCAACGCCAACCCGGTGATGTTGACCGACTTCCGGATCGCCGCAGGGGGACGTGCGCTGTACGAAGCGCTGACAAGTGACGGGCGCGTGGCGGTGCGCGGAATTCTGTTCGACACAGGTAGCGACCGCATCCGTCCGGAGAGCACGCCCACGCTCACCGAGATTGGCGAGACGCTGGGCCAGCATCCGCGCCTTCGCCTGCGGATTGAAGGGCACACGGACAGCATGGGGAGCGCCGAGGTCAACCTGGCGTTGAGTGAGCGGCGTGCCGAGGCGGTCCGCCGCTACCTCACCGAGCAGTTCGGGATCGATGCAACCCGACTCGAGGCAGCCGGACTCGGTGACGCGCAACCCATCGACAGCAATGACACCCCGGAAGGTCGCCAGAACAACCGTCGCGTGGAGCTGGTGCGGTTGTGAGTTTGCAGCCGCAGGGTTGCACATTTCCACGGAGCTTTTGCACATGTGCGCATCGACTGTACACATTGGCGATGAGAAATGCACATCGACGCAATTTCGTCCTCGGAACAGGGTGATCTTATTCGGTTTCTTTTCTCTTGTTGCTCTGTGAAGGTGCGCATAACTTGCGCGTGCGTTCGGAGGATACGGTCATTGCCTCTGAACACATGCTCTCGGATCGGGACGCCGTGAGAGAGTCGTTCGCCGGCAGGTTCGATACCGGTGAACCGGTTGCGGGGTCGCTGGCCGCAACTGAACGCAACCGGCGTGAGCCGGAGCGGCCCGGGTCGTGACCGTACGACAAGGGTGAGAGATTCGTCGGACCACGCACGAACGTGGAATCGAACCGACAGATGGATCTCGCCAGCGGGAAACGAAACCCCTTGGGTGCGGCGTGCCGCGACCGAGGGGTTTTGCACGTCCGCTTGCGGCTCCGGTCCATCGGGCTGGGTGCTCTGGGTGGCGCACAGCAGAAGGTCGAAGCCACAAGGACCGCCTCATGGTGGCCGTTCTGGCTCGATACGGGCACCAGACGAAGCGCCGCACGGAGCCGGCCACGCGCCCCCCCTTGACCAGCGGCCGTGCTCCTCCAGCTTACCAATTGCGGCATTGTCGCACCTTCCCGCGCTCCCTTTCCTGGTCAACAGGAGACTGGATGGCTCCCAGCCGGCACGAAGTCGAAGCGCTGTTCGATGCTGCTCTGGAGCTTCCCGCCGACGAGCGGGCCGGCTGGCTTCGTGAGCGATGCGCCGGCAATGCACCACTGCTCGCGGAGGTCGAGACGCTGCTCCGCGCGAACGACCGCGCCGACGGCATTCTAGAGGCCGATGCGGTTGGTGCCGGCGCATCGCTTATCGAGAATCCCATGCGCGGGCGCCGGATCGGGCCGTACCGGCTTCTTCGTGAGCTGGGGCGGGGAGGAATGGGCGTGGTGTACCTGGCCGAACGCGACGACGGCCAGTTCAGGCGTCGAGTGGCGGTGAAGCTCTTGCGCGCGAGCCCGGATGCCGAGGAGTTGCACCGCCGCTTTCTCGCCGAGCGGCAGATCCTGGCGTCGCTCGAGCATCCGCACATCGCTCAGCTTCTGGACGGCGGCGTTACCGATGGCGAGCTCCCGTATCTCGTCATGGAGTACGTGGACGGGCTGCCGATCACGATCTATTGCGACAGGCACCGCCTGGGCATCGATGATCGCCTGCATCTCTTCAGGGACGCGTGTGCGGCGGTCCATCACGCGCACCGGAACCTGGTGATTCACCGCGACCTCAAGCCGAGCAACATTCTCATCACTACCGACGGGAAGGTGAAGCTGCTCGACTTCGGCATCGCCAAGCTGCTCAATCCGGCGATGAGCGCTATCGATCTACCGGAAACGCGTACGGCCTTTCGCTTGCTCACACCCGAGTACGCCAGCCCCGAGCAGTTGCGCGGCGAATCGCTCACCACCGCCAGTGATGTTTACGCGCTCGGCGTGGTGCTTTACGAGCTGCTCACCGCGCGCCGGCCCCATGCTGCCGACACGGACTCACCCGCCGCGCTGGCGCGCGAGATATGCGAAAGCGAGCCTGATCGGCCGAGCACCGCCGTACTCCGCGCGCACAAACAGCGTGGGGAAGCGGCCGCGGGGGGCGGCGTCACTCCGGTTGCCGTGAGCACGGCACGCGACACGTCTCCTGAACGGCTGAGCCGGGCACTGCGTGGCGATCTGGACGCGATCGTCATGATGTCGCTGAGGAAGGAGCCGGCTCGGCGTTATGGCTCGGCGGACCTCCTTGCCGCCGACCTGCAGCGCTACCACGACGGACTTCCCGTGGTGGCGCACCGCGGCAACCGAAGGTATAGGGTCGGGAAGCTCATCCGGCGTCACCGGATCGCGGCCGCGGCCGCGGCCGTGGTGTCGCTGTCGTTGCTTGGGGGAGCCGCGGTGGCGGGTTGGCAGGCGGGGATCGCGAGTCGCGAGCGCGACCGGGCCGAACTGGCGCTTCGCGAATCGGAGGAGGTCACGTCCTTCCTGCTTGGCTTGTTCGAGGCGAGCAACCCGGAGTCGCGCGGTGGCGTCGAGATTACCAGCCGCGAATTATTGCGCCGCGGTGCGGAGCGCGCCGAAGAGCTGTCAGGCGAACCTGACGTGCAGGCTCGCCTGTTCGGCGTGTTGGGCCGCGTGCATCTCAGCCTCGGCGAGTACGAGCCGGCGGAGCGGCTTCTGGAGCGCGCACTCGAGCTCCAGTTGGCGCACCTCGGAGCCGACCACGGAGATGTGGTGATCACGCTTGCGCGACTTGCCGATGTCGAGCGACAGCTCGGTCGATACGACAGCGCGCACGTGCTGTTGGAGCGCGCACTATCCGCACAGCGGCGATCGCTCGATGACAATGATCCAGCAATTGCCACCACGTTGAGCTCGCTGGCCAGCGTCTCCGTGCAGCGGGGCGACCTGACGGCTGCCGAGCAGCTAGCACGTGATGCCCTGGGCCGGCGCCGGGCGTTGGGCCGGCAAGGGCCCTTGATCATCGAAAGTCTGGCGCAGCTGGGATCAATCCTTTCGAACCGTGGCGACCTGGCCGGCGCCGAGGACGCCTACCGCGAGGCGCTCCAGCTTCGTCAGGGGATCAGGGGAGCGGCGGCAACCGACATCGTCGGTGATCTGCTTCAGCTGGCCGACCTGCTCCAGACTGACTCGCTGCGCGCGAGAGAGGCGGAGGCGCTCTATCGCAGGGCGCTGGATATGCAGCGCGCCACAGCGGTGCCCGATCACCGCAACACCGCCCAGGCCCTCTATGGTCTTGCCCGAGTTCTCGAGCAACGCGGCGCATGGGAGGAGGCGCTGGGCGCGATCCGCGATGTGCAGGCCGTGCAGCGGCGGATCTACGGGGAGGAGCATCCGCGTTCGGCGGCAGCGCTCGCGCATCTTGCCGGCCTGCTTCACCGGAGCGGACGTCTTGCCGACTCTGAAGCCGCGTTTCGTGAAATGGCCGACCTGCAGCGACGAACCCTCGGTGAGACCCATCCCAGCTACGCCGGAACACTCACCGCTCTGTCGGCGGTGCTCATTGCCGCCGGGAGACTGGCAGAAGCCGATTCGCTGCTGAGCGTCGCGCTTGCCATCCGCATAGCTCGCCTTGGTCCGGAGCACCTGCTGGTGGTAATGACGCTCCGCCGCCGTGCCCAGCTCCATATCCGCCGCGGTGATTTCGCCGCCGCCGACTCGCTGCTGAAGAACGCCACGGCAATAGCGCGCGCACAGACGAGTGCCGACGCCCAGATCGTCCGGGACCTGCACGCTACGGCGGCCGAGCTGCACGACGCATGGGGCCGCCCGGAGGAGGCGGAGCGATACCGCCTCCTCGCACGTGGGAGCGCCGCCGCTGCGGTGCCGATACCAGAGGGCGCGTCACGGCCCTGAGTGGCCATGTCCGGTGGCCGCGCTTTTCGCGCAACTCCTGGTAGAGGGACATACGAGCACCTTTACCGTAGAGACGCCGGCCATGCCGAGATTCCGACCAGATCCCACCTTCTATCCCACGGCAAGCCTCGCCGGCGAGGCTTCCCCCGAAAGGCTCGCGTACGTGGCGCTGCTCGCTTCAGGAGACAATGCCCAGCGCGACGCCATCGGCGTAATCGATACGGACAAGTCGTCGCCCAGCTTCGGCCGGCTCGTTGGCCAGACCGACCTGCCGCAAGGTGGTAACGAGCTCCACCATTTCGGCTGGAACGCGTGCAGCTCCCACCTGTGCGGGTATGCAGCCAGCCCGCATCTCGAGCGGCGCTACCTGGTCGTGCCGGGCACCCACTCATCCCGCATTCACATCCTCGATACCAAGCCCGATGCTCGCGCGCCGCGGTTGGTGAAGGTGATCGAGGGAGAGGAGGTGATGCGGAAGACCGGCTATGCCGCGCCGCACACGGTGCACTGCGGACCCGATGGCATCTACATGAACGCGCTCGGCGCGCCAGATGGGGATGGACCTGGCGGTATCTTCACGCTCGACCACGACAGCTTCGACGTGATCGGTCGCTGGGAGCAGGAGCGCGGACCTCAGTATCTGGCGTACGACTTCTGGTGGCACTTGGGACACGACACCATGATCACCAGCGAGTGGGGTACGCCCAACATGGTGAAGGACGGCGTTAATCCCGAGCTGCTGCTGGGCGGCAAGTATGGCAACGCGCTGCACGTGTTCGATCTGAAGTCACGCAAGCACATGCAGAAGCTGGAGCTCGGCTCCGAGCAGCAGATGGTGCTCGAGCTGCGGCCGGCCCACAACCCGCGGCGCGCCTATGGATTCGTGGGTGTCGTGATCAGCCTGGAGGATCTCTCATCCTCCATCTTCCTGTGGTATCTGGACCGCTCGAACGGCAACGGTCCCGGTGAATGGCGGGCGCAAAAGGTCATCACGATTCCGGCCGAGCCCGCGACCGAGGATGAGCTGCCGCCGCTGCTGAAGGGCTTCAAGACGGTACCGCCACTAGTGACGGACATCAATCTTTCGCTGGACGATCGGTTTCTGTATGTCTCCTGTTGGGGCACGGGCGAGATGCGCCAGTACGACGTAAGCGATCCGTTCAGCCCTAAGCTGACCGCAACTTTGCGGCTGGGCGGCATCGTCAGGCGAACGGCGCACCCTCGCGCCATGGGTTCGCCGCTCAACGGTGGGCCGCAGATGGTGGAGGTCAGCCGTGACGGGCGCCGCGTGTACTTCACCAATTCGCTCTACACGCCGTGGGATGCACAGTTCTATCCGGATGGCATCCGGGGCTGGATGGCCAAGGCAGACGTCGGCGTGAGCGGAGGCCTGACGCTGGACGAGCGCTTCCTGGTGCGGTTCGAGGAGGGACTGCGGCCGCACCAGGTACGGCTGGAGGGGGGGGACGCATCGTCTGACTCGTTCTGCTACAGCTGACTCGGACGCTCGATCCTCCAGATGACGGGACGCCGTGCACGCCCGCAGACCGCGCGGCTGCCAACGCGCTGCCGACTGGTTAGTGGGTCGACCCACTACCACCGATTGCGAAGTGTGGCCGAGCAGGGCGTCAGGCAGCTAAATTGTCGCCGACATGCTTCTCACCGCCCTCCTCGGCCTCGCCCTGCTGCAGGATTCTTCCCTCGTTTACAGCGGTCGCACCGGCCAAACGCGAGTCGTCGTTCCCCGCATCGATGCGAGCATAGTCGTCGACGGGCGGCTCGATGAGCCCGTCTGGCGGCAGGCGGCGCGCCTCACGGATTTCTCGCAGTACCAGCCGGTGGATGGACGTCCGGCCGAGGATCCCACCGAAGTGCTCGTCTGGTACTCGGCCGATGCCATCCACTTCGGCATTCGCGCGAGAGAGATTCACGGTGACGTGGTGCGCGCAACGCGCGCCAACCGCGACAACATCGCCAGCGAGGATCACGTTCAGATCCTGCTCGATACGGACAACGACGCGCGAACGGCGTTTCTGTTTGGAGTGAACCCGCTGGGTGTTCAGCAGGACGGTACGCGAAGCTCGTCGTTCGGCGGCGGCGCGGGGGGGCGCTCAGCCACCGGTGGCGGTTTCCGCGACATCAACCCACTGGAGGGGAACGTAGACCTCAACCCAGACTACTCGTTCGAATCGCGAGGGAGACTCGTGGATGCGGGGTACGAGGTCGAGATCCGTATTCCCTTCAAGAGCCTGCGGTATCCGTCCGGTGATGTACAGACCTGGGGAATCAACGTGCTCAGGCGGGTGCAGCATTCGGGCTATCAGGACACGTGGGCGCCGGCCGTGCGCGCAAACGCGAACTTCCTGGCTCAGTTCGGAACGCTGGAAGGATTGAGCGACATTCGACGTGGGCTGGTTCTCGATGTCACACCCACGGCCACCGCCAGGCTCGATGGCGCTCGCAGCGACCCCGATCGCTGGCGCTACGGCAGCGATGGTGAGCTGGGCGCTGACATTCGCTGGAGTCCGCGCCAGGACCTCACGCTGAGCGGGACGGTCAACCCCGATTTCTCTCAGGTTGAAGCAGACATTGGGCAGGTGCTTTTGAACGAGCGATTCGCTCTGTTCTATCCCGAGAAGCGCCCATTCTTTCTGGAGGGCCTCGAGCTGTTCGACACTCCGAATCAGCTCATCTACACGAGACGCATGGTCGCGCCGCATGGTGGGCTCAAGTTGGGTGGGCGAGTGGGTGCCGCCAGCGTGGGAGCCATGGTTCTGGCGGACGACAGGGCCCAGTCGTGGAACGGCGGGCAGTCACCTCTTTTCGGGATCGTGCGCGCGCGCCGCGATGTGGCGACTGGTGCCACTCTGGGCGGCGTGCTGACCACTCGCGAAGATGGTGGCGACTACTCGAGGCTGGCCGGTGCGGACCTTCGCGTCTATCACTCCAGGCTCTACTACGTCGAGCTGCAGGCGGCTCAAGCCTGGACCGACAGCGCAGGTCTCAGTCGAAACGGCTCCCTCCTCCAGGCGGTTTGGGACCGAACTGGGCGGCAATGGGGCTTCCACTATCGTCTGACCGGCACTGCGCCTGAATTCGGCGCGGCAGCGGGTTTCGTTAATCGTACGGGGATAATCGACGGCACGGCGTTCAATCGAGTCAGCTTCTACGGATCGCCGGATGCGCTCGTGCAGACGTACGGAACCTTTGTGGGGGTGAACCGAATCTGGAGCCACACGGATCCTCGCGCCGGTGCCATCGAGGGGAGCGAGTCGCTGTCACCAAGCGCTACGTTGCGGGGTGGGTGGCAGCTGGGCGGTTCTCTGTCGCGAAGCTTCTTCGGCTATGATCCGCACCTCTACGAGGGGTTCAGCATCGAGCGATCGTCGGGTGCCATGGTGGATACCGTGTCGTTCGCCGTGCCCGGACCGGAGAGCAATCTGTGGGTCGGCTCGGTGCGCGTGACGACGCCCACGCATCGCTATGTCAGTGCGACCGCAAGCGTCGGCTGGGGGGAGACTCCCATCTTCAGCGAAGCGGCTCCGGGGCGCAGCACGCGAATGGATGCACTGATCGACGTGCGGCCAACCGCGGGCCTCCGCGGCTCCTTTCAGCTCTCGCGTCTGGGGATCGCCCGCAGCGCCGATGGCTCACGCTTCTCCACGGAAACGATACCGCGTGTGAAGGTGGAGTATCAGCTCAATCGAGCCATCTTTCTTCGCGTCGTCTCGCAGTACGCGGCGCGATCGCGTGCGCCGCTTCAGAACCGGGAAGGTAATCCGATTCTGGTGGGTGGCGTGCGCGATGAGGGAAGCACGGTGAACGAGTTCCGCATGGACTGGCTTTTCAGCTATCGTCCCGTGCCGGGTACGCTCGTCTACCTGGGGTACGGATCCACACTCGAGGAGCCGGATGAGTTCCGCTTTCGCGAGCTTCGGCGAGCCGTGGATGGGTTCTTTGCCAAGGTCAGCTATCTCTTCCGTCTTTAGGCCACAAGGCACGAGCCGCTTGAGGCCACAAGGGCAGGATCCGCTTACCGCCAGCCTACTGCTCGCCCGAGACACCGCGCTGAACCGTGGGCCGCACCTCCGCTTCAGGTGGCACGATCTCCAGCGGATAAGGCAATTCCCTCAACGTTCCTTCGATCTGTGCGCGGTCCCCAACCACCACGATCGCGAAACGTTCCGGGTGCAAGTACTCCCTCGCTACACGGACCACATCGTCGCGGGTGACAGCCGCAACACGCTGATTGTAGTGGTCGAAGTAGTCATCTGGAAGCCCATACAGGATGAGCTGCTGCACGCGGCCGGCGATCTGGGAATTGGTCTCGAGCGTGAGCGGTTCCCGCCTGATGATGCTCAGCTTCGCGAAGTCGAGCTCCTCCTCCGTCACTGGCCGCTCGCCTCGAATCTCCGTAAGCTCCTTCATGAATTCGATCAGGGATTCCCTGGTGACGGCTGTCTGCACGCCCGCCTGGGCGACGAATGGCCCGGCCAGCCTGCCCATGTCGAAGGTGCTTCGGGCTCCGTAGGTGTACCCCTTGTCCTCACGCAGGTTGAGATTGATACGGCTGGTAAACTGTCCGCCCAGTACCGTGTTCATGATCAGCAGCGGAAAAAAGTCGCGATGCGTGCGCGCGACGCCCACGTGTCCTATGCGCACCTGTGACTGCGCTGACCCCGGTCTGTCGATCAGAAAGATGCGCGTCCCCTGTTGCGGGGTGGGATCGGCGAAGGTGGGCGCCACGGTTACCTGACCGCGGCGCCAACCGGCGAACGCCTGGTCGAGCTGCTTGGCAATCTGGTCAGTCTGTACGTCACCCACGACGATGATACTTGATGCGTTTGGCAAATACCGCTGCCGATGGAAGTCGCGCATGATCTCCGGCGACGCGCCGCGCACGGCATCGGGGGTTCCCGTTACCGGTCGCCCGTAAGGGTGCGCCTCGCCGAAGACGAGACGGGCGAACTGGCGGTTTGCGATGGTCGGCGGCTGATCCAGTTCCTGGAGCAGTGAAACGAGGCGCTGGTCGCGCACCCGCTGCCACTCACTCTCGGGAAACGCGGGATTCACCACGATGTCGGCGAATATCGCCAGCGCCGGTTCGAGATTGCGCGCCAGTGTCTGGAGCGATACGAAGGCGACCTCCTGACCGGCACCTGCATTGAGGTTGGCGGCCAGGAAATCGAGGTCGTCGGCGATCTCTGTAGCCGAACGTGTGGCGGTACCTTCTGTCAGCATCGCCGCAGTGAGTGACGCCAGCCCTGGTCGGTCCGCTGGATCGTGCATGCTACCGGCATCCGCGATGAGCTGGACGTTCACGATCGGCACGCCTGGTCGCTCCACGACCCAGAGCTGGAGTCCATTCGCAAGCGTGCGTCGCTGTACATCGGGGAAGTCATAGGCAGGCGTTGCTCCGGCAGCGGGCATGACGCTGCGATCAATGGCCGGTCGCACCTCGGTTGCTGTGGACGCGCATGCGCCCATCACCGCGATGGCAGCGACGAGCGCGCCGCCGCCAAGCCCTCTTCTCAGTTGCATGTCGGATTGCCTGTTGGTGAGTGTCATCGGGCGGCCTGGAGCTGCGTCTGCCCCTGCGGGACGACGCTGAGAACCACGCGATTGGGGACGAGATAGCGGCGCGCTGCCGCCTGTACGCTGGCCGGCGTGACGGCGGAGTAGCGGGCGAAGTCGCGCTCGAGGTAGCCTGGATCGCCAGTGAAGGTCGCGTACGAGTTGAGCAGATTTGCACGGCCGAGGTTCGTCTGCATTCCCTGGATGAACGCTGCCTCGATCGCGTTGCGGGCGCGCTGGATCTCGCGCTCGGTGGGACCTTCGGCAATCAGGCGGGCGACCTCTTCGTCTACAATGTGCATGATGCGCGTGAGCTCAACGTCCGGGCGAGCCTGCACGATGATGCCGAACTGACCCGAAAGCTGCCGGCTCGATTGGCTGGACGATACGAATTGTGCGAGCTGATCCTCGCGCACGAGCCGCTGGTGAAGGCGCGAGCTCCGTCCGCTGGCGAGAACGATGGCCAGTACGTTGAGATCGGCATCGCCCTCCTCGAACTGCGCAGGCGTCGGCCATGCGAGATACAGTCGCGGAAGCTGCACACGATCCTCGAGAACGAGCCGGCGCTCGGCGGCGAGCTCGACGGGCGGCGGGCTGGGACGTTCGATCGGAGGCCCCGGCGGAATGCTGCCGAACCAGCGCTCCACCCATGCCCTTGTCTGGAGCGCGTCGAAGTCGCCAACGATCGCCAGCGAAGCGTTGCCTGGCGCGTAGTACATCCGGAAGAACTCCTGCACGTCCTCCAGCGAAGCGGCGTTCAGATCCTCCAGCGATCCGATCGTCGTCCACGAGTAAGGGTGTCCCTCCGGATAGAGCGCCCCGGCAATGGTTTCGAAGGCGAGACCGTACGGCGCATTGTCGTAGTTCTGGCGGCGCTCGTTCTGCACCACGCTGCGCTGATTGTCGAGCTTTTCTTGCGTCATGGCCGGGAGCAGGTATCCCATGCGGTCGGCTTCCTGCCAGAGCACCCGCTCGAGAAAGTTGGACGGCACGGCCTGGAAGTAATTCGTCCGGTCCGCGTTCGTGGTTCCGTTGAGCGTGCCTCCCGCCTCCTGAATCAAACGAAAATGCGCGTCGTCGCCGACGTTGGCGGAGCCCTGAAACATCATGTGCTCGAACAGGTGCGCGAATCCGGTACGTCCCGGGCGTTCGTCTGCGGAGCCAACATGGTACCAGAGGTTGACGGCGACGACCGGAACGGATGTGTCACGCGACAGCACCACGTTGAGCCCGTTTGCAAGCCTGTAGTTCTCTACCGTTAGCTGTACCGGATGGCTAATGGTGAGCGTTCTGCTGGGCACGGCGCTGTCCTGCGCGGCCGCTGGCGCGGCCCACCAGATGGCCAGTGCCAGAGCGGGAAGGGCGGTGAGAAGGAAGTGTCGTCGCATCGCGTTACGGGTGAGGGTCGCGGCGGTCAGGGCTGCCATCCATCCTACCCGCTTTTTCACGATGCCGCAACGCGATTACAGGATTCTGTGGAGCCGCCGTCCGAGAAGCTTCCTGAGCGTGCTGTAAGGAGGCAGGTGCTTCTCGACATCGGACAGTGACTCCACCCAGGTGGTGCTGGCGGCGAGGATCACGAAGTCGATGAAAGACTCCAGCGCCCACGGTCCTGCTACTACGCCAAGTACTTCGCCGTCGAGGGTCATGCTGCGCACGTTCTTGTTGATCGAACCGGTCATGAAATACAGAGGCGACTCGCTTGCCGAGACCGGTATGCCGGAATGCAGCGCGATCAGCTGTCGCGCGTTGAATTGGCGCTCCTCATCACTCGAGGAACTGTTCGCCGGCGTGGCGGCTCCGTGGTCGCGCGAGACACCGAGAATGCGGTCGAGCACTAGCGGCAGATCCGGGCTGGCGGCGATCGGGCGAAGAGCTTCGGCGCCGAACACCCACTGCGTCTTGCGGTGGAGCAGGGGATTGCGCGGGTGAACATCGTCGATCCCTCGACGCGTGTCGTGGCCCGCGCTTCTCCGCTCCCCCTCGCGTGCGATGACCGCCAGTGCCTCGGCGGACAGTGGCACGACATCGCTGAGGAAGTGGTGTGTCGCCCAGGAACGCGTAACGTGTTCGAGCGAGCTGGCGTGGTCATCGAGCGGTGATGCGCGTGCGAACAGACCGATGCGGAGGTCGCCGCCGCCGGCACGAATCGCTGCGCCGAGCACTTCCTCGACCAGGGTGAGCCGCGTGATCAGCTCCTGCATTAGAGACATCCAGGGGAAGTCGTTGGCGGGCGCGTTTCGTTCCGCGGGAGCTATGACATACACGTGGCATCCACGCAGTGCCGCACCAACGAGTTGCGCCGTCCATTGGTAGCTCGACCACAGCCCATCCGGCACGAAGAGGAGTGTGCCCGCGGGAGCGAGATCGTACAGCAGCATCTGGATGAAGGTCGCCTCCTTCGCTCCCCATCCCACCTCGTTGTGCGCCTGGAGCAGCCGAGCGGTTGCTCCCGATCGTTCGAGCGCGGCGACTCGCTCCGCCCAGGCGGGCGCGGCCGGTTGGGCACGAACGGCGGCTGGCATCGCACTTCCCGCAAGACGATGACGCTCGAGCGTCGTGCGAAGATAGGGTCGCGTTGCGGACGCAACCGGACCGCGGATGATCATGGCTCGGTCGTCCCACGTAGCGCTGGCGTAATGATCGCCCACTCCCACGCCCGACAGGATGAGCTCCCCCAATGCGGGGTCACTCTCGTCGGCATCGCGCAGGATCAGCTTTCGGTGATCGCGAAGCCAGTTGTCGGCGCCCACCGGCAAGGTCAGTATGCGTCGCGATCGAAAGCTGAAGTCTGATGGGTTGACGATGTTGACGTGTACCTTGACGACACCGGCGACCCAGTCGCGTCCGAGCGCAGCCACCAGTGATTGCATTCGCCGGGAGCCACGCACGGCCATCCGCAGCGAATCCTGCATGGCGCGCACGTCGTTCTCCATGGAGGTGAATTGAGCGCCCAATCTGAGCCTGTGGCTGAGCGGACGTTCCAGCAATGTCAGCCAGAGCCGGCCATCGTTAGTCTCGTAGAAGAACTGGTCGAGGACGATGAGATAGGATGGAAAGGTGCCGGTGTGGTCGAAGTCCATGACGGCATCGCGAAGTGCGCGCAGATATGTCATGGTGGTTTCGAAGCCGGTGCGATCGGGGTTGCCGGCATCGTCGCGGCCACGGTAGTCATGTATCCAGAGAACGTGATATGCACGTGTCTCCCGGATCGTCCGCCTGAGCTCGTGCTGAAACTGCGGCGCATCTATGGTGACAGCCGTATTGCCACCTGCAAAGGGGCGCTCCATCGCCAGCGCGATTATCTCGTCTATTTGCGTCTGTGTGCGGTGATCTTCGGGCCGAAGCACCAGTCCCAACGGAAGCCAGCTGAGGCGGGCATCCGCCTCGATCTGTCCGATACGCGCCCTGAGCCGCTCGAGATCCAGGAGCCAGGCGTCAAGCACCGCCAGTACCTCGGTCGCGTTCTGCGCATCCAGGTCGCCATGGAGCGTCAGCCATGCAGCGTATCGCGCCCGGGCACGCGCCGCGAGCCCGCCCAACGAGTTTGGTGTGCGGTACTGCCCGATCAAGCGGTTGTAGGGCAGAACGATCTCGATGAGCGCCGTTCGCCGTGCCGCGTCTGCCAGGACACGGCCAGCGAGCGCGGCATCTTCGGCGCCGGAAGCGTGGCCGAACGCCCGATCCAGTGCCGCATGATAGGCGTTGGCCTCGCGGTGATACTGGCTCTGTCCAGTGAAGTTGGGCGCCGCGGAAAAGAACTCGGCGGCGAAATCCCCCAGAATCTCGCGCCACTCGCGCACACTGGATGCGTAGCGGAGGTTTCGCTCCTCGATCAACCAGAAGAAGGTGAGTATCGACACGAGCTGTGTCATGTGCACGCGCGCATCGCGCAGCGCCGCGCGCACCTCACCGCGCTCCGGAACGACGGCGTCGCCAATACCCCTCGGAGCACGCGGCAGCGGCACGTCCGTGGCTCGTGGACGCGTCTGTCCCGCCAGCGGCTGGCCGAGCGGCAGGATGAAGCTCAACGCGGCGGAGTGCTTTCTGGCAGGAATCCATTCCGCGCGCAGCTCCGATCCCGGAGTGGGCCAACCTCCGCGCCGAAGCGGCAGAGTCGTGCCGAATACCAGATCGCTGCGCCGCATCCGGGCATTCCAGTCGACTCCGGCACTCAACAGAAATGGCGACGACGTGACCTGTGCCTTCAGGCCGCCATCGAGCTTCGAGCCGCGCTGGCCGATGTATCCTTCGGCGCCTACCGCGAGCAGCCCCGTAACCGGGTTGCCGACATGGCGGTAAACGCCCCCGGATGTGGCGAGTCCCATGGTGGCCGGCCGGTTGACGCGGTCCACGCCGTAGCCCACGGAGACGAACGGTTTCCATCGCGGTGGCTGGCCGATCGACCTGACCAGGTCCCACCTTCCGGCTACTGGCGCCTCGAGCACATCCACTGAAGGCTCTTGCGGCAATGCCGCGAGAGGACTCGTGCCGAGAATCAGGATCAGCGCTGCAGCGACCCTGAGACGCTGTCGCGGGGAACTTCGCCGGATTCGATCCGGGCAACTTGAGCCAGATGGCATCAGGCCGAAGCCCTCCGCAGCTCGCGCAGGATGAGAAGGGCGAAGATAGTGGTTGCCATCGCGCCGCGCTCGTTTTCGCTCAGCCCCGGTTCGATCCACACCTTGCCGCGTCCGCGCAGTTCGATTTTGGCCATAAGGGCCTCGCCGTGGAAAACGAGATAGCCGGGCCCGTCCCCCATGCCACCGGCGGCGAGGATCGCGCGGGCCTCGGCGTATTCCACCCGGTAATGCTGCGCGGGCCCATGCAGCACACCACCAACCTCATAGCGACCCGCGAGCTCCAGCCGCCATGCGGGGCCACCCTCCGCGCCGTCCAGGAGGTCGCATTCGAGCCGTGCCCGGTCGCGCGCTTCATCGCCTGTGATCGTCATGAGTTGGCATCGCGCGCTCCAGGAGCCGCTTCCGCTGGCGTCGAGGGCGAACTCATAGCGGTGCGATCGCGTACGACTGTCCATGAGGGGCCAACGTCTGGTCGCTTCGGTGCCCCGGAAGCCGCTGAGCGCGTACTGGCCGACGCTCAATTGCCTCGGAACGCCAGACGGAGCACTCATCCCGTTCTCGGAGCGCGACACCTGGGTGAGGGGCCGTCGTCCGTGGACGGACGCCTGGCAGGCGGACCCGGCGGCCAGAAGAAGCACGAGAGCCGAGCGCCGGAGCGGCCGGCTCCTCACCCAGGGCGAGGGGCGATGTCGACGATCAACCTTGGCCGCCGGACCCACTGCAGCGCTCCCGACTGAATCTCTGCTGGCCATTGGAGCCTCCGTCCCCTGTTGGGACCTTGGTAGCGCGTTCGCGGTCTGGTGATGAATGCCGAAGGGGATTTGCCTGTCGACGTCGCGAGCCGCTGTTGGTGCTGACCAAGGTGGGATCGAGAGGGTGGCGGCTGTATACGCATGCCGTCGTACTCTCGTGGCGGCGATGTCGTAGAGGGGGGTAGTGAGATACGTAGACGTCCAGTTCAGGGCTCGGTGCCAGGCTGCGGCACCCTCGTTGGCGACTCTGGCGGGCACCTGCCGCGTGGAGTAGAATCGCGGCAGGTGGAGCAAGGAGGATCCATGGGTACGGTACGCGCCATTCTGGCCAGGAAGGGATCCGAAGTCTTCTCCGTCGCAGCGGATGAAACCGTTGCGAACGCCGCCCGGCTTATGAACGAACGGAGCATCGGCGGCCTGGTCGTTACGGAGCAGGGTCGGATGGTGGGCATCTTCACGGAGCGCGACGTCCTCCGCCGTGTGGTAGCCGAGCGGCGGGATCCGGCAGCCACTGTTGTGCGCGACGTGATGACGATGCCGGTCCTCTTCTGTCGCGCCGATGCTACCATCGACGAGTGTCGATCGGTCATGACGAACCGGCGCATCCGTCATCTCCCCGTGATGCTGGAAGACGAGCCGTGCGGCATGGTTACAATCGGCGACCTGCTCGCGTACGAGGTCGAGGAGCAGGCAGACACCATCCAGCACCTGAACAGCTACGTGTTCGGTGTCCGCTGAGCACGAGTCCTTCCCGCTTCACAGCTGCCGCGACACTCGATAACGAAACGTGCCTTACCTGGCCTGGCCACTCGCTGCTGGCCCGGGTTTCGCCATCCTATGTCAGAGGGGTCGCGTGGCTCTCCCGTTTCCACGCGACGATCACCAGCGCGCGGTAGCGATGGAGGCGCATGGCGAAATCGGGAACGAACAGGCGGCTGACACCTGGTCTTCTGTCACGAAATGGCACGAGCTGGTGGCACCGTCGGCGCGAATCCATCACCGTTCTGGTGCTGGTGCTCGTCGCAGCGGCGTGCGGTTCTGAAGATGTCGATGCTGCGGCGCTCGACTTCCGCTCACCTGCGACTGACACGCTCCGGCTGATCATCGCGAAACGCGTGGCCGAGGACCAACGGCCCGCGGATGTGGGGTCGCACGTCTGGGATCACGTCCGCGCCATCTACGCAAGTATCGGGAACGATCCGCTCTGGATCGCCGAACGGGGTCTGAGCGATCGCGCACGGATACTGCTCCGTGAGGTGGCCGGCGCATACGAGGATGGTCTTCGGCCCGGAGATTATCCCTTGCGGGCGCTCGAGAGTCGGCTGAATGAGCTCCAGGGAGCTGGCGATGCCCCGGTTGAGCAAGCAGTTCAGATGGAGCTGCTCCTCACGTCGGTGCTTGCCTCATATGGCGAGGAGATGATGACGGGCCGAATTGATCCGCGTCAGGTGGAACAGTCGTGGTACATCGACAGAAGCGAGGTGGATATCGACAGTGCTCTCGTTCGTGTGGTGGAGGCCGACGATTTCGAGGCCGCACTGCAAGGCCTTCGGCCGGCCGATCAGGACTACGCCGCGCTGCGACGGGAGCTGGCGCGCTACCGGGAGATCGCGCGAGCCGGTGGCTGGCGTGAGGTGCCCAGCGGGAGCGTGCTGGCGCCAGGTGACAGCGGCGACCGGGTATCCGCCATTCGATCACGACTCGTGGCGGAGGGGCTGATCAGCGCTTCGGCAGGAGCTGACTCGCTGCGGTACGACGAATCACTCGCCGGCGCCGTACATGACTTCCAGCGGCGCTACGGCATCGCCTCGGACAGCCTGGTGGGTCCGGAGACGCGGCGCACGATGAACGTGCCGGCGGAACGACGAGTCTTTCAGATCGAAGCGAATCTCGAGCGCTGGAGGTGGCTCCCTCACGCCTTCGGATCGCGATACATCGTGGTCAACGTTCCGGCCTTCCGGTTGCAGGCGTACGAGGATGGCGAGCAAGTAATGGACATGGCCGTGATCGTGGGCGAGGAATACACGGCCACTCCGGCCTTCGCGGACTCGATGGGCTATCTGGAGTTCTATCCCTACTGGAACATTCCGGTGAGCATTGCGCGGCGTTCGATCCTGCCGCTGGCGGCACGCGATCCGGGGTATCTCGCGCGCAACAATTACGAGATCGTGCGTACGTGGGAAGCTGGCGCGCGTCCGATCCCCGCATCCTCGCTCAGCCGCGAACAGCTTCGCCCCGGGAACTTTCCGTACCGGCTGCGGCAGGCACCTGGGCCTACGAACGCACTCGGCCTGGTGAAGTTCATGTTTCCAAATGAGTTCGCGATATACCTGCACGATACCCCAGCGACGGAGCTGTTCGATCGCCGTGTGCGAACCTTCAGCAACGGATGCATTCGGGTCGAGAACCCGGTAGGGCTTGCCAGGTGGGTGCTGGAGGCGAATGGCGGTTGGGACGAAGGACGGATTCGCTCGGCGATGCAAGGGCCAACGAGACGGGTGGATCTGGAGCGGAAGGTTCCCATCTTCATCGTGTATCTGACAACCTACGTTCAGGATGGGCGGATTCGATTCCGGCCTGACGTCTACGGCCGGGATGCCCCGCTCATCGAGGCGCTCGAGCCGGTAGCACTGAACCCGCGGACTTCGGAGCGGGTGCGCGAGCTTGCCGAGATGATCCGGTAGGCGCGAGCCGCCGATCCCTGGCCGCGCGATGAACGAAGGGCCCCCGTGGGGGCCCTTCGACATCGCCAGGCATAGCGTGGCCGCGCTCTAACCTTCGACGATTATGAGATACCTGGAAGTACCCCAGAACTCGCGAGGAGCCGCGATTCGCAGTCGTCCCGTTCCGTTCTCAGGCACTATCATGGAAGCATCGTGCCGCGACACTACACGGAAGCGGGAATCCGCACGTTGAAGCTGTAGCTCGGTCGTCTCGAACTTGTCGATAGCGGTGAACAACGATGGATCGAGACGCCGGGCCGGCACCAGCGCCTTCTTTCCCATGAAGAGGAACTTGGATCCTTCCTCGACCACGATGCCATGCGCCATGAGCTCCTTCCTGGTACCAATCACATAGTACACGGTGTTGGTTTCTCTCCGCAGGCGGTCCACGGTATCGAGAGCCGCCGCGCGCTCTTCACTCACCAGGCGGTTGGCTACCCGCAGCGAATCCACCGTGACTGCCATTCGCTCGATCTCTTCTCGCTGCCGCTCGACCATTCCCTCCAGGGAGGCGATGGTCGCCGTGTACTGCTCGATCTGCTTCTGCAGCCGCGTGTTGTTCGCTGACAGTGTCTGCACACGCTGGCGACTTTGCTCCAGCATCGCGGTAACGTCCTCGACCTTTCCAAGAAGGACCTCGCGCGCCTCTGCGCGCGGATCGGCGGGGGCCTCGCCTGCGGTGGCGGCCAGCCGGACCCGAGGCTTCAGTCCCTTGACGTCGGAGATCTGCTTGTCGATGTCCTCGATCAGCTTCGTAGTCGCCACGAAATCCTGCATCAGCGAATCCTGCTGGTCGGCCGTCGCCTGCATGTCATTCAGCCGCGTATTTAGGATGGCGATCGAGTCGGCCTTGGAGGTCAGTCCCCCGGCCTCACCAAGCTTCTCGCAGCCGACCGCGACAACCAGCAGGAACAGAATGGGAATGAATCGCATGGATCCTCTCGAACGAGTTGGCGGCGCGACGGCAAACGCCGGCGCGCTGGACAAAGCTGAGCCTGGCGGGGATGGCGGTCTGTGACGGGGATCACGGGACCGCAACGCGGTGGCTGGACGTCGCTTAGCGAGCCTTTAGTGCGACTCCACCTGAGCGATCATCGACGCGGGCGGCTCGTCCGGTGCCGCCGCGGAGCGTCGTTCGAGGAGCACTCGGATGGCCAGGCTGACCATTGGGGCCGATCGCCTCATGGGTTCCGTGGTCGCCGGATTTCTGCTTGCCGACCCCCCGTCAGCCCCCGGCGCGAGGCCCAGGTCATGCCGGCTTCCGGAGAGGCGACTCGGTATTTCTCCGCAGCTCGATGCAAGGTGTTCCAACCGCCGGCGTAACGATCAGGTGCAATCCCATATGCTCCAAGCGAAGCCGCGCCCTGAGGAGCTTGCTAATGTCCTGTTCCGGCAGGATGCGCGGGTTGAGGCGCACGGCTCCACCATATGGAAAGGCGGGGCAGCTGGGTCCTTCCATGTGCTCGTATAGCTCCTCGAGCGATCCGAAACTGTCGACGATGTCGAACGGTGCGCGCATGAGCCCCTCCGGGGCTGTCGTCTAATGTTCGAGGACTCAGCTTACAATGCTGTCGTCACGGGCAGCATCACGCTCTGGCCGGGAATCGTCACCGCCCCCCCCAAGCGCCCACCCCTCTACCGCAGCCACTTTCACGTCGCGCGAGCGCAGCTCACACCCGGCTCGGAGCGGTCCGTTCCGCTTCGGTTGCCGCCCGCAGTTCCGGCGAATAGCTTGCCGTTCTACCATCCTCGACGCGCCGGCGCTGCCTGGCGCGTCGAGGCAATCGTCGTCCGCACCGCAACTCCCACTCTGAGAGCAACAGCCGTGACGACCAGAAGAGACTTCCTGAGGCAGGGTGGCGCTGCCGCGGCCTTTGCCGCCGTAGGGCTGCACCCCGGCGCCGAGTACGTCTCGACGCTGTTGCGACCGGCCGCACCGGTCGCGATGCCTACCCAGGACCGCATCCGGGAACTGATGATGGCGGCCTTGAACGCCGCCCGCGGCGCCGGAGCGAGCTTTGCCGATGTTCGAATCGGACGAAACCGGCAGAACTTCACCATCACCCGGGAACAGCAGATCGTGAACGTGGTCGACACCGATACGATCGGCTGCGGGGTGCGCGTACTGGTGGATGGGCTGTGGGGGTTCGGAGCTTCGCGCAACCTCACCACGGATGGCGTCGCGGCGGCTGCACGAGAGGCTGTCGCAATCGCCCGCGCCAACCGCATTGCCCGCGCTCGCGCGGTGGAGCTGGCGCCATCGGCGCCGCATCCGGATGCCACCTGGCGCAGCGCCTTCGAGATCGATCCGTTCGACGTCGCCGTCGAGGAGAAGGCCGAGCTCATGTTCCAGGCGAATGCCGAAGCAATGAAAGTCAGCGGCGTCCGCTTCGTGAACAGCTCCATGTTCTTCGTGAAGGAGGAGCGCAACTACGCCAACACCGAAGGCTCCGTGATCACGCAGACGGTGATTCGCAGTTGGCTACCTTTCTCGGCCACTGCTGTTGCGCCTGACCAGTCGGATTTTCAGACGCGCACCAACGTCGTCCCTCCAATGGGCCGTGGCTACGAGTACATCAAGGCACAGGACATCGTTGGCAATGCCCGCCGATGGGGCGAGGAGGCAGTGGAGAAGTTGAGCGCGACGCCCGTCGAGGTGGGACGCTACGATCTGATTCTCCATCCTTCTCATCTCTGGCTCACGATCCACGAGTCCATCGGACATCCCACCGAGCTCGACCGCGCCATGGGGTACGAGGCCAACTACGCCGGCACGAGCTTCATCGCGCCGCCGGAGGAGTTTCTTGGGAAGTTCAAGTACGGGCCTGAGTTCATGAACGTGCGCGGAGACAGATCGGAGGTGGGTGGGCTCTCGACAATCGGGTACGATGACGATGGCGTGCAGCCCGAGGACTTCCTGATCGTGAAGAATGGAATCTTCAACGACTATCAGACCACACGCGAGCAGGCTCCATGGCTTGACTGGTGGTATACCAGTCAGAACCGTCAAACGCGCTCGCATGGATGCAGCTACGCGGACTCGTGGTCGAGCGTGCAGTTTCAGCGGATGCCCAACGTCTCACTGCTGCCGGGCGAGAACGACGTTTCCTGGGATGACATCATCGCGGCCACCGACCGTGGAATCGCGATCATTGGCGATGGCTCCTTCTCCATCGACCAGCAGCGTTACAACGCACAGTTCGGAGGCCAGGTCTTCCATGAGGTTCGCAACGGCCGAATCACCGGCATGTTGAAGGACGTTGCCTATCAGTTGAGGACGCCCGACTTCTGGAACGCCATGGACATGATTGGGGGTCAGAGCAGCTACGAGCTGGGCGGGAGCTTCTTCGATGGGAAGGGCCAGCCGGGCCAGATCAATGCGGTCAGCCATGGTTCCGTGCCAGCGCGTTTCCGCCAGCAGAACGTCATTAACACCGGGAGGCGTCAGTGAGCACGCTCAAGAGCCTGTTCAGTCCGGCGCCAACCGATCTCATGGTCGAGGGTGCCTACCTCACGCGCGATGAGGCCGAGGCTCTCATCCGCCGCGTGATCGCCATGTCCAGCGCCGACGGCATTCAGGTCGGTGTAACCGGCGGGTACCAGGGAAATCTTCGCTTCGCTGCCAACCAGATGTCGACCTCGGGAGGCGTCTCCAACGCTTCCCTTGGAGTGACGAGCTACTTCGGTAAGCGGAGCGCCGTCGTGACCACCAACGATTTCTCCGATGAGTCGTTGAAGCGCGTGGTCGCGCAGTCCGAGGCCTTGGCGCGCATCGCCCCGGAAAACCCGGAAGCGATGCCGCTGCTTGGGCCGCAGCGCTTCCAGGAAGTGAATGCGTTTTTCGATGCAACCGGCAATCTGCGTCCGGAAGCGCGTGCTCGTGCCGCTCTGACCGCGCTGGAACCCGCGCGCTCGGCCGGCGATCTCATGGCGGCGGGATTCATGGTCACCGGGGCTGGCTCCAACGCCATGGGGAACAGCGCCGGGCTGTTCGCCTATCACCGTTCCACGTCAGCCAACTACACCCTTACCGTTCGGACTGCTGATGGCACGGGATCGGGTTGGGCAGCGGCCGACAATCCCGACTGGTCGAAGCTGGATTTCCGGGCCGTGAGCGCCCGTGCGATCGAAAAGGCGCGCGAGTCGCGAAATCCAGTGGCCATCGAGCCGGGTCGCTACACTGTCATCCTGGAGCCTCAGGCCGTAGGTGATCTGGTACAGCTGCTGGCCTTTGCGGGCGGAGCGCGCGTGGCGGATGAGGGGAGGAGCGCGTTCAGCAAGCAGGGTGGGGGAAACAAGATCGGGGAGAAGATCGTTGATGAGCGTGTCAACATCTACTCCGATCCGGCTGATCCCGACCTGCTCGGGCAGCCGTACTCCGGCGATGGCCTGCCGTTGAGCCGCCAGGAATGGGTGAAGAACGGCGTGCTCAACCAGCTGATATACGACCGTTACTGGGCCGAGAGGCAGGGCAGGCAACCGACTGGTTTTCCGACGTCCTTGAAGATGGAAGGTGGTCCGACCTCGACCGAGGAAATGATCCGCTCCACTCCGCGGGGAGTTCTCGTGACGCGGCTCTGGTACCTCCGGCAGGTGGACCCGCGCACAGTCCTTTATACGGGGCTCACCCGCGACGGAACCTTCCTGATCGAGAATGGTCGTGTCACTCGCGCCATCCAGAACTTCCGGTTCAACGAGTCCCCGCTCTTCATGCTGAACAACGTGGAAGCTATCGGGCCCGCTCAGCGCATCGGCGGCACGGAGTCCGGTGGCGCGATCGTGATGCCCTCACTCAAGGTGCGCGACTTCCACTTCACGAGCCTCTCGGAGGCAGTCTGAACGTCCTCACTGCGGGCGTCACGCGGACGAACGCGTGACGCCGGCATCCTCGGCGGCCGTCGCCCGCCACACCGGAGCGGAGCAGCGTGAAACGCTGCTTGCCGCAGCTGCGCGCCTACGTGCCGAGATCCGGCAGCGCATAGTGGGGCAGGAGCAGGTTCTTGACGAGATCCTGATGGCGCTCGTCGCCGGCGGCCACGCGCTTCTGGTGGGTGTGCCGGGCCTTGCCAAGACGCTCATGATTCGGTCGGTTGCCGAAGCGATGCACCTGGAGTTTAGGCGTGTGCAGTTCACACCCGATCTCGTGCCCAGCGACATCACGGGCACCGAGCTTCTGGAGGAGGACTCGGCTACCGGTTCGCGTGTGTTTCGGTTCGTGCAGGGTCCCGTGTTCGCCAACATCGTGCTGGCCGATGAGATCAATCGTGCACCTCCGCGCACACAGGCGGCGCTGCTTGAGGCAATGCAGGAACACGCCGTGACTGCGGGCGGGCGCACGCACCGCTTGCCCGAACCTTTCTTCGTTCTGGCTACACAGAACCCGATAGAGCAGGAAGGCACGTACCCTCTCCCGGAGGCGCAGCTCGACCGCTTTCTTTTCGACATTCGCGTGGGCTATCCTGGCGTGGACGAGGAGGTCGACATCCTGCGGGCGACGACCGGCGCGCCGGTTCGGCCACTCGAGCCAACCATGTCCGGAGAGGAGGCGATCGCCCTTCAGCGTCTGGCTCGTGACGTTCCCGCCGCCGAGCCTGCGCTGCGGTACGCGGTAGCTCTTGCACGGGCCACGCGCGCCGGCGATGATGCTCCCGATATCGTGCGGCGGTACGTGCGCTGGGGCGCCGGCCCGCGGGCTGGACAGGCGCTGATCCTTGGCGCCAAGGCTCATGCGTTGCTGAACGGAAGGTTTGCCGTTGCACCCGAGGACATTCGGCGAGTCGCCGCACCGGTATTGCGGCATCGGGTCCTTCCGAACTTCGCTGCCGAGGCAGAGGGGATCACGGCCGAGCGCATCATAAGCGAGCTGCTCGAGTACGTGGAGACGCCGCGTAGCGACATCAGGATCTGATCCGTGGCGGGTGAGTACGGCACGCTGCTCGACGCGGTGCGCGGCGTTCGATGGCCGGCGCGCCGAACGGTGCCGGGCGTCATTCACGGCTCGCACCATTCCCGACTGCGCGGCATCTCCCCCGAATTCACCGAGTACCGACCCTATCGGCAGGGCGACGATCCGCGGCGGATCGACTGGAAGCTGCTCGGTCGCACCGATCGCGCATCCATACGCCTGTCCGATGACCGGGCGGTTCTGCCCACTCAGCTCGTAGTTGATGCGTCAGCATCGATGGCGTTCCCTGCTCGCTCCGCAGGCAAATGGGCGCATGCACGGTCGCTCGCCGTAGCTCTCTCAGCCATTGCTCAGGGGCAGTTCGATCCGGTGGGTCTGGTGGTTGCCTCAGTGAGGTTGGAGGTACTTCCGCCGCGGGCGCGCCGCGGCGTGGTGGCCGAAATAGCCGGCGTTCTCGATCGAACGGAGGTAGGCGGGAGCCCCGCTTTGGCGGCGGCTCTCGCTCACACTCGCCGGGCGCATCGAGTGGCGATTGTGTCCGACTTCCTCTCCGAAGAGGATTCGACCATGCGAATCGCGCGAGAGCTGAGTGCTGGCGGCATCGAGCTGCACGCCGTCCACATCGTTGCGAAGGAGGAACTCGATCCATCTGCCGATCCGATGCTTGTGTTCGATCCGGAGAATGAGCACATGGTCAGACCGCTCGCCGAACAGACACGCGCGGCGTATCTGCGCGCCTTCGCCGCGTGGCGCGAGCAGCTCGCCAACGCATGGCACGCCGCGGGTGCATTCTACACGATGGTGCGGACGGATGAGGAGCCATGGCGCGCCGCACGCCGCGTGGCCTCCGCCGCGGAAATGGCATGACCTTTCTCGCACCGATGTATCTGGTGATCGCCGGAGTGGCCGTAGCGGCGCTGATAGGCCTTCATGTCATCACGCGTCACCGGCCGGCGCTCACGCCGCTGCCGACGGCACGGTTCGTACCCCAGTCCGCCGCCAACATTACGGCGCGCGCATTTCGCCTTTCGGATCGATCGCTGCTGGCTCTGCGGACGCTGGCCCTGGTAGCGGCGGCGCTTGCCATGGCTGGCCCAATACTGGATAGGTCGCGTGAGCCAAACGTTCGGATAGTAATCGTCGACGCGTCACGAGCGGTGGCGGATTCCGCCGAGGTACGTGACAGTGCGCTCGCCTATCTGCGGCCCTCCGATCAGCTCGTGCTGTTCGATTCGACTCCGCGCGTCATCCGCGGTGAGCCACGCGACTCACTTGCGGTGCTGTCCACGCGAGCGGCCAGAGGGTCGCTGTCGGCAGCGCTGATCACGGCGTTTCGTGCCGCCGTCGAGATGCGGGATCGCGCCGACTCGGTCGAACTGGTACTGGTATCACCGCTCGTACACGAGCATCTGGATGCGGCTACACCTGAGCTTCGCGGACTGCATCCGGGACGTGTTCGCCTCGTAAGGGTGACTGCCGCGATGCCGTCGCGTCTCCGCTGGCCCGTGGAGCTCCGCTCGGATCCGGAAGATCCGCTGGCCGCGGCGCTGCGGCTTGGCGCTGGTGTGTTCGGTGTAACGGCGGAGGATGGGACGTCCGACGCGCAGCTTCATAGCGTCCGCATTGTCCGGGACACGCTGACTGCCGCGGACAGCCAGTGGGTACGGACCGCGCATAATGTGCTCGTGTTCTGGCCGGAGAATGTCCACGTGCTTCCCTCGGCACGGCAGCGCGTAGACACGATCGGTGCTGTGGTCGCGGGACGTGCAGCGGTGCTCTCGTCATTCGAGCGCATCGCCGATCCAGCAAGCGGTGACCGCGTTGTGGCGCGATGGGCGGACGGAGCGGCTGCCGCGACGGAGCGACGTTGGGAAGCGGGAGGCGGGTGCATTCGCGAGGTGGCCGTGCCAGTGCCGGTCGTGGGCGATCTGGTGTTGAGGCCGGGCTATGCGGCATTCCTGAACGAGCTGATCGCTCCATGTGGTGGCCATGCACGACTCCAACCAGTGGATGACTCCACGGTGGCGCTGATGCGAGGGGACGGAACGCTCTTCCCGACTGACCAGCACGCCCGACCGCAGACGCGCTCGCCTCTGGCGCCCTGGCTCCTCGCGTTGGCGCTTGCGGCAGCGCTCGTGGAGCTTCCGGTGCGCCGGCGGAGAGCAGCATGAGGAGCGCGATTCCGCGCGTTCGATCGGCGCGGTTACAGCTTGCACTCGCCGTAGTTGCGGCGGCGGCTCTCTGGGGTGGAGCAGCGGCGATCCTGCTGTTCGTTTCCGCTGCCCTTGTCGATCTGACGCTGGGGCTGTCGCTCGAGGCGCGGCGCCTGGTCCTTCCCCTTGTGATCACCGCGTTCGGATGCGGTGCCGGCCTGGTGTTCTGGCGTGGGCGCGGCGTACTGTCACTCCCTCGCGTTGCACTCTGGCTCGAGGAACGGGTACCGTCGCTGAACTATGCGCTCGTCACGGCGGTCGAGCATCATCCGACCCCCGCGCCGGAGCTGGAGCGTGAGGTAGCCTCGCGCCCCTGGGACGTGGAGGTGGCAAGCGCCGCAGCGCGGGCGGTGGGAAAACCGCTGCTGCCAATTCTCCTGGCACTCGTTGCGCTTGTCTTCGTTCCGAGCGGCGCCGTGTCTCGACTGTCCGCGCCGGTCCAGGGCGATGCCCTGGACCACGTTCCGCTCGGCAGTGACGCGCGGCGGTCGCTGCTGACGCCTCTCGTCGCGACCATCCGACCCCCTTCGTACGCTGGCGCGGGCGAGCGCGTCGTGGAGGAGCCGGTCGTGCTCGAGGCCCTGACCGGCGCGTCCATCTCGCTGCGCGGACGTGGCTCGCATGAGGCAGTTAGCGCGAACAGCGGCGGCGTCGTCGTGCGAGCCACGCGCGACC
>CAYXRS010000004.1:0-27504 GCA_964467195.1 uncultured Gemmatimonadaceae bacterium | reverse complement strand
CGCGACCGTTGGAGAATCGACCTTATCGTGGGCGAGCGGCCGGCGGCCGTTCGACTGGCGGACGGAACTCATCAGCGATTGCTGACAGTTGAGCCGCTGGCCGATGAACCGCCTGTCGTAACCCTCTCGTCGCCGGCTCGCGACACGGTGATGCGCATTCCCCGTGGCACTCTCTCGCTCGAGGCCCAGGCGCACGATGATTTCGGCGTAGCCCGTTCGACCTTCGAGTACATCATCAGTTCGGGGTCGGGTGAGCTGTATCGCTTCAGGAGCGGTACCCTTGGCACCATTTCCGGGGGCGGAACGCGGCAGTTATCGATGCGCGCCGCACTTTCGCTGGACTCGCTGGTGCTGGGTCCGGGTGACGTTCTGCACCTGCGCGCGGTCGCATGGGATGCCAACAGCGTCAGCGGCCCGGGCATGGGTGTCTCGGAGACGCGCGCAATCCGGATCGCGCGGCCCGACGAGTACGACACTATCGCCGTGGAGGGAGCGCCGCCTCCCGACCTCGATGCGGATGCGGTGAGCCAGCGTATGTTGATCATTCAAACAGAGCGTCTGAATACGGCCAGCCGGCGTCTGGCGCGGGATTCCGTCATCGCGGCCTCGCGCCAGCTCGCGCAGCGGCAGAACATTCTCCGTCGACGCGTGGCAGAGATGGTTTTCATGCGACTGGGGATGCAGCCGGATGCGGAGCACTCGCATGGTCCGGGCGACGGGCATGACCATGGTGAGGAGGAGCTTGCATCCTTCCTGACTCCCGATCGGCTGCTCGAGGAGGCGGGCGCGATAATCTCGGCGCAGAGTGCGGCCGCGGTCACCGGCCACGGCCACGACGAGAGTCCCATTCTTGCCATCAATCAGCCTCTGCTCGAGGCGTACAATCACATGTGGGAGGCCAGCGGGGAGCTGGAGATCGGAGAGCCGGGCAGCGCGCTACCGCCGATGCGTCGTGCACTGGAGGCACTTCAGAAGGCTCGGGAAGCGGAGCGCTACTACCTGCGGGGCCGGTCCCCCCGCGTCGTGGTGGACATCGCTCGCGTACGCCTTGCCGCGCCCCAAACAGTGAGTCCGTCAGGGCGCGCGAACGCGAGCCGCATGGACTCACCTCGCTCTCGCCTGTCGGCGCGGCTGGTCTCGGCGGTGGAGCTGCTCATGATGGCTCCGGATGCAGCCATGGATTCACTGCTCCTGGTCCGCCTCGACGCACTCGAACATGCTCCCGAGGCCGCTCCGCACCTGACGGAGGCGTCCGCCACGCTCCGCGCGGGACGCGACGCAACCGAAGCACTCGTTCGGGCGCGTCGAGCCATCGACGGCGTTGCCGAACCGTTCGGAGGCGACATGCGATGGAGGAACGGCTGGTGAGCGAATTCGTGTTCGCCACAGCCATGTACGAGTCTGGGGACTGGGACAGCGCGCCGCTACTGCCGGCAAACGTCATCGACTCTGTCGCGCGCTACACGGCCATCCCGGTAGCGCCGAGCGGCGTGAACGTGGCGCTCTCATCGCCGCAGCTCTTCAGGTATCCGTTCGTATGGCTCACTGGACACCTGCCAGTCAGATTCACCGAAGCCGAACGACGCAACGTGACTGCTTACGCGCTCCGCGGTGGCCTGATGTTCGTGGATGACCACAATCACGATATCGACGGTGCCTTCCACCTCACTGCCGTGGAGGAGATCACGCGCGCCGTGGGGCCCCTTCGCGAGCTGCCCAACGACTACCAGCTCTACTCGGCCTTCTTCCACTTCCGCGATGGACCACCCACCACCAGCCACGAACTGAATGGATGGGGAGACAACATGGTGCACGAACACCTGCTTCACGTGCGCGTAAACGGCCGCATCGCCGTGCTCTACAGCAACAAGGATTACAGCTCCGAATGGGATTTTCATCCCGACAGCAAGCGTTTCCTTTCGCTCGATCCAACGCGGTTCGCCGTCAACCTGGTTGTATATGCCATCACCCGCTGAAGGACGCCGGCTGCGACTGACCGCTGAGCGTACTGCGCGCCTGATCGCGCTGGCGGCGCTGGCGCTGCTCCTCATGGTCGAGCTGCGTGGCACGGAGCAGCTCGATCAGGTGCGAACCGGTGTCGAAGATCTCCGTCTGGCACTGCGCGCCGCCACCCTCGATGAGTCTCGCCATCGTGCTGGTGTGGTGTTGCGCGCTGATGGCGTTCCAGCGCCCGGAGAGCGCGACTGGCTGGCTGCGCTAAGTGCCGCGGGCGTTCCCGTGAGTTGGACCATGGAGGCGATCGATCCGATCGTGATCGCTGCCGATCCGATCGCCGATCCGCGTGGAGGGGTGGATGTGCGAATCTGGCGCGGCGGCGCTCATGCCGCGGTTGTTGCGGACGGTGCAGGTGAGCTTGCCCGACTGGAGCCATCAGCGGGGGCTGCCGGCGTGCTTGCCCGTGCGGTGGTGCGGGATGTCGAGGTGCGTGTACAGGGTCAACGCGCGTGGACTGCCAAACCGGACTCGCTCCACCTGCGCGAAATACTGGTGTTGGGGCGCGCGGGGTGGGAGGCGCGCTTTGCCCTCCGAACCCTGGAGGAACTTGGCTGGAGTGTGCACGCCAGGTTGGCTGTCGCCCCTGGCGTCGTAGTCACGCAGGGTCAGCCGGCGGCGCCCGATACCGGCAGGTACGCAGCGGTCGTGGTGCTCGATACGACGGCGACCCGTGATGCGGCCGCACTCCAGCGCTACGTGCGCGCCGGAGGCGGCGTCCTCCTCGTGGGTGAAGGAACGCGGATCGATGCGCTGGCCGCCTTTGCGCCCGGGAGTAGCGGTGGGCGCGAGGGCGGTGCCGACGAGCTGCTTCCCGTGGAGATGCCGATACTGGGACTGGCCCGCCATCCGGTGCATCAGCTGCGCTCCGATGCCTTGGTACTTCAACGGCATGGAGACACGCCGGTGATTGCGGCGCGGCGTGTTGGTGCCGGCCGATTGGTTCAGGCGGGCTACGTCGACAGCTGGCGGCTTCACATGGAGGGTGGTGAGCACGGCCCGGAGACGCACAGGGATTTGTGGGCACGCATGCTTGCGGCGGTGGCCCATGCCCCCATGGTGCAACGGCCGTCAGGGGAGGCCACGGCAGAGCCGGCTCCTCTCGCCTCACTTATGGATGCGCTCGGCCCTCCGTCAGGGGAGGCGGTTCCCGCGTCGCGCCGAGGATGGCTGGAGTCGAGTCAGCTGTTCCTCGCTTCGGTCATGCTGCTGATGCTGGAGTGGGCCTCGCGTCGCCTGCGTGGCGAACGCTAAGCGATCGGGAAGCCGAGCCTTTGCCGGTCCGCAATGTGCACCGAGCGTCGGTGAGTTCCTTTCCCGCGACAAAGGTGGCCGCGGGCGCTTCCACTCTTGCGCGGAACGCTCGGGATATGTCGACGCGCACTCTTGCCGGAACTGGTTTGTTGCTTGTGCTGGGCGCCGCTCTGTCATGCGACCAGGTGACAGCGCCACGGCCGTTGCCCGTAGAGGAGAGATTCACGTTCCCCGATGGTCTCGGCGGCTGGGAGCCGCGCGCTGTGGATGTCATGGTGGGCGATGAAGAGATTGACTGGGAGATCGAATGGAGCGAGGAGCGCTCCACGGTCGGAACCGGATCCGTCCGCTTCTATGTCGACAACCGTAGCGATGCTGCGAAGCTCTGGATCGAGTACGTCTTCGACGCGGAACCGAATCGAGACTACGACGTGCAGATCGCCTTCTCATTCGCGACGCGCGACTGGAGCGACTTGAATCTCTGGCGCATCATCGCCGGCGCACTCCCCTCGTCTCCGCAGGCAGCCGGCGATCTGGATCGCGCCTTTCAGGGAGACACCCGCGCCGGCCCTCCGCCGGGTGATACGTTCGTGTGGAGCCGTCTCTCTTACGACGCCGCCCTGAGGACAGAGGCGGAAGGTCGCATCCACGTCATCGTGGGCGTCTGGGGCACGTCGGAGTTTCAGCGCATCTATTTCGTGGATGACATTCAGCTCACAGTGCAGCGCCTGTGACCGCGCGTCGCTGAGTTCCGGTCGCCCGCGCTTGGGCGCGCGCTCCGTGATCGGAGCACAATGCCTCGGCCAGCGTGCGCATGTCAGGAAGCCCTGCTTGGCGGCAAGGCTCCCGATGCGCCGACTGCCGGAGTGTTGCGCGGGGAATCCAGCAGGATCGCCAGCCAGCGGAAATCCTCGGTGTTCTCCAGCATGATCTTGACGATCACCGTAAGTGGGACGGACAGGAACATGCCGATTGGACCTAGCACCCACCCCCAGAAGATGAGGGATGCCACGACCACCAGCGGCGACAGTCCCAGGCGACGCCCCATAAGGTTTGGTTCGATCAGGTTTCCGACCACGATGTTGATGGCCAGATAGCCGAGTGCAAGCACGGTGGCTCGGGGCGGTCCGAATTGAACGAGGGCGATCATGACCGCGGGAATCGCCGCCAGTATCGAACCGATGGCCGGGATGTAGTTCAGGAGAAAGGCAAGCAGCCCCCACAGCACCGGGAAGTCCACTCCGACCGCCGCTACCCAGAATCCCACGAGCGTACCTGTAGCGAGACTCGTGAGTGTCTTGATGCCGAGGAAACGCTGCACCTCGAGTGTGATGCGCGTGAAACGCCCGAGATCGACGTCCACCCGCCCGAGCGCCGCCCGAAGCTTGGAGGGAAAGCCCGATACCTCGGCCAGTACGAACGTGAGGATGATCAGCACCAACACGGCATTGGACAGCACGGCGGCTATGCTGCGCAGCGTGGTGGCGACGATGTCCATTACGGCGCCCGTATTTATCAGGTCTGTGGCCACCCAGTCAGCCGTCACCAGCCCGCGCTGTGCGAGTCCCTCGGTGGCACGCTCTACGAGATCCTGTAGTCCGATCATGTAGCGAGGCAGCGCGACCACGAACTCACTGAAAGAGCGGCTGACGATGAGAGCGAGGAAACCGAGGACCGTCATGTTCGCGACCACGGTGATGCCGACCGCGAGCGGGATCGGCACTCGCAGCGCACGAAGCGAGCGAAGCAGCGGCAGGCTCAGAATGGCGAGGAAGATCGCGAGCGCGAATGGCAGGATGATCGGCGCTGCCGCACGCATTCCCGCAACCACTATTACCAGTGCGGCGGCCGTGACGAGGATGCGGCGTCCGGGAGCCTGCGGAGGCGGAACGATGATGGTCTACCGGCGAGCGTGAGGGTGCGAGCAGCGCGGGGAGCGCCGTCTGACGACTGGGAATATTGCCTCAGCGATCGGTGCGTCGGAAGGGGTGCAGTGTAGACGGCTTTCGCTCGTACAGCATCGAGTCGGCCGAGATGAGCAGCTGGTCGATCGACGATGTATGCATGGGATCGTACGCCGCCGCTCCCACCGTAACGGAGAGCGTATAAGACCGGTCGCGGCTGGCGCTGGATTCCGAGATGGCGCCCTCGATCCGGGATATGAGCAGTTCCGTCACCGGCTCCGGCGCATCGAGCGCAATGGCCGCGAACTCATCCCCGCCCAGGCGGCCAAGAATATCGGACCGGCGGAATGTGCGCCGCATTGCCGCGGCCGTTTCAATGACGGCCCGGTCACCCTCCGCATGTCCGAACTCGTCGTTGATGAGCTTCAGGCCGTCGAGGTCGGCCAGCAGCAGCACGAACCCGCGGCCAGTGCGCTGCGCTACCTTGAGCGCGTGCTCCGCCAGCGTAAAGAAGCCGCGCCGGTTGTGCAGCCCTGTGAGAGGATCGATGACCGCCATCTCGCGCAGGGCGGCCTGCATGCGGTGTCTCTCCTGGGCGTAGCGGATGGCGCGGTTCACGCCATCACGAGAGATGCGTCCCTTCACGAGATAGTCCTGGGCGCCTGCGCGCACGGCCTGAAGGGCAACGCCCTCGTCGTCCAGGTCGGTAAGCACGATCAGCGGCACATCCGGTCCGTGCCTGCGTACGCGCTCCACGTTCTCGATCCCATTGCCGTCGGGGAGGGAGAGCTCCAGGACAACCACATCGATCCCGCCCTCGGCGAGACGGGTCAGGCCGATCGACATCCGTTCGGCAACAGAAACCTCCAGGGCCAGGGGGTCCTCTCCGTCACCCCGAAGCAGATCCTGGAAGAGGACGGCTGCCGCGGGATCTCTTTCGATGAGAAGTACGCTGGTCGTTCTGGTTGGGCGCATCTGGGAACGTGTGGCAATGGCGGCCGGGAGCGGGCTTCGTCCGGCCGGGGCGGCACCTCTGCGTAGGTAAGGACGCCGCCTGGCGGGGGTTGGTCACGGTGACCGCACCTCACCAGGCCAGCGCGTCGTCACCACCTGGGCGACCACCTCCAGCCACCGGCGCAGTTGCGTAAAGATCAGGAAGTCATGGTGCACTCGTCTCTGGGCACTCCTGCCGAGCGCCTCACGCCTGCGCTGATCGCCGAGCAGTTCCCCGAGCGTACGCGCCAGTTCGTTCTCGTCCTCGGGATCAGCCACGAGGCATCCGTCCAGCCCGGGTCGGATCTGCTGGCGCAGACCCGCGGCCCGCGACGCCATGACTGCCGCATTCTTCCACATGGCTTCCGTGGCCGTAAGGCCGAATCCTTCCCTCAGCGAGTTCTGAACGACGATGTCGGAGCACCGCTGGAGCGCGTTGACCATGAGCGCGTTGTACTTTGCGGACGACATTGGGAGGGAGATGATTGCCACGTCCTCCTGAAGCGCGGGAGGCAAACTCAGGTAGAGCTCGCAAAGATCGTCGAGCACCTCTCGCGCCTCCGGATCGTCCTGGATCGACGCGGGATCTGGGCCGGCAAGCACCAGGCGAACGGTGTCGATCGTCCGGCGGAATCTGGCGTCCAGCTCGGTCCCGTTCACAAGATCCATCTTGAGTGTTGCGAACCCCTTCAACAGAGGCAGGAAGCCCTTCAGCCGGTCCCATCGTGACACCTGGGTGACGATCGGACGGAAAAGCAGTCCGACGTCCTCCGGTTCGCTGGCCGCTGTCCAGCTCCCATCCTGCTGAAAGCGCTGCGCCGGGTCGGGGAAGGGAGGTGTGAGTACTGGTCCAAAGGGCCGGATCAGCGAACCATTGGCAAGGATTCCCACCAGCTTGTGGATCGGCAGCTCGCGGTTCTTGTGGCTGAGCGGGTCGATGGCTGGATGGATGATCGTGGCGGAACCGCTCAGATAGCTCGGGATGTACTCCGGTGCCGAGAATACAGCGTGATCGTAGGCGGATGCATACGGCTGGACGAAGTCCCACGCTGCAGCGGTTTCCGGCGTGCGCTGATCGAGTCCGATGTGACAGCGCCAGATCGCGACGATGTCCATCGCATCACGAAGGAACGCACCGGCGCCAACCGGCTGCGGATCATGAACAACCAGCAGGTCGCCAGGGGTGACATGGCGCGAGATCGCCTCGGCATTATCACGGCTCACGCGCTCGAACAGCTCTCGCGCCGATGGAGCAAGCCGAGGATCCCCCTCGCCATGGATCAGGTTGTGGATGCGTTTCGTGAGACGGAAGAACTCCGGATCCGAGGACTCCATTACGAGCCAGTGGGCATCCACGCCAAGCTCACGGACGAGCGTGAGCAATGCCGGCAACATCTCTGCCACGCCACCTCCGCGCTCGGTGCTATTGACCATCCATACGCGCCTGCCGTTCAACAGTGGGAGGATGCTGTTCGCTTCCGCGATGAGATCGCGAACGGCAGCGCTGAGCTGCGCGACGGCCTCGTAGTCCTGCAATGACACATGATGCTGCGGAATCACCAGGCGAGCCATTGTCGCGCCACCTCCCGGTTGGTTAACCGATTGGATGTCCCCTGCGGCGGTTGATGAACTTGTCCAGTTCGCCGCCGATGATCACGGTCGAGCCAACGAGCACGATCCACGCCCACTGGTGTAGCGGAAGGGCAACGGTTCGGAAGATGGCCTGAAGCGGCGGCAAGTGCAGCACGGCGATCTGGGCGAGGAGCGCCAGCACGACGGCAGCGAAGAGAAACCGGTTCGAGAATGGCGGGATGGCGGTCACCGACCGATCCAGCGATCGACTGTTGAAGACATGGAAATTCTGAAACACCACCATCTGGGTCATGGCCGCACTCTGTGCAATGGCCAGGTCACCGGTGCCTTGCAGCGTCCACAGGAACATGCCCAGCGTTCCGATGGCGAGGACTCCGCCGACGCCCAACAGCCGCCAGACTATTCTCCGCGTGACTATGCCTTCCCTGGGCGCCCGCGGCGGGCGCTCCAGCAGGCCAGGCTCCCCGGGTTCGAAGGCGAGAGCCACGTCCTGGAGCCCGTTGGTAACGAGATTGATCCAGAGGATCTGCGCGGCCACGAACGGGAGCGGCAGTCCGACCAGCAACGCCGCAATGATCGTGATCGGCATCGCCACCCCTGTCGAGAGCAGGAAGAAGGTGACTTTGCGGATGTTGGCGAAGACGACCCGCCCCTCTTCGACGGCCGCGGTGATGGTGGCGAAGTTGTCGTCGGCGAGCACCATATCGGATGCTTCACGCGCGACATCGGTACCCGTCTTTCCCATCGCCACGCCAATGTGCGCAGCGCGTAATGCCGGTGCGTCGTTGACGCCATCTCCGGTGACTGCCACGATCTCGCCGTGGTCCTTGAGGTGCATGACGATGTCCAGCTTGTGCTCGGGCGCGATGCGCGCGTAGATATCTACGTGCCCGATGGCCTCCTGAAGTTCCTTAGCTGACATCCGCGCCAGTTCCGCTCCGTCGATTGCCCTGTCCGAACGTCGGCCGAGGCCGAGCTGTCGGCCGATGGCCTGCGCGGTATCCACGTGGTCGCCCGTCAGCATGAGGACGCGGATGCCAGCCTTGTATGCCAGCGATACGGCCTCCACGGCTTCGGGACGCACCGGATCCTCCATGCCCTGCATTCCGGCGAAGGTCATGTCGTCGCCGAGTGAGGCATCGCTCAGCTGATCACCAGCTTCCTCGCGCCACGCCATTGCGAGCACGCGAAGACCCTCGGTAGCCATGGAGTGCGCCGCCTCGCGAATCGACTCCGAGTCCAGCTCTCCCGTGCCCCCGGAAACTGACATTCTTCCACAGCGGGCAAGGATTGCTTCCGGCGCTCCTTTCACGTAGAGCCGCCGGCCTTCCGGCGTGTCGCGAAGGCTTGCCATCAGTCGCCGGTCAGACTCGAAGGGAAGGGCTGACAGCTCGGGGAGCTCGTTGCGCAGCGCGGCGGGGTCGAGGCCACCCTTTGCCGCGGCCACATACAGCGCCACCTCGGTGGGATCTCCGATCGCCTCAGCCGTGTCGATGGAGCGCGGATCGGCCTCGTTGGCGAGAACGCCGGCGCGCAGGGCTTCGCCGAGCGAATGGTCCCGCTCGGCGCTGATTCTCACCCCATCTATCTCGATCGCCCCTTCTGGTGAATATCCTGAGCCCGTTACGCTGAAGCGGCGACCACCGGCCCACACGGCCCGCACGGTCATCTCGTTTCGCGTCAGCGTCCCCGTCTTGTCGGATCCGATGACTGTGGTGCTGCCCAGTGTTTCCACCGCTGGCAGCGACCGGATGATGGCGTTGCGCTTCGCCATTCGCCGGACGCCGATCGCGAGCGTCACCGTCACAACTACTGGTAGCCCTTCAGGGATGGTGGCCACCGCCAGGGCCACCGCTGCGACGACCAATTCCGCCAGCGGCATCGCCTGCAGGAGCCCGATCAATACCACCACCGCGGACAGCAGCAGCACTGCGATGCCGATCCGAGTACCCAGCGTATCGAACTTTCGTTGGAGCGGCGTTTCCGTTGCCGTCATCTCACGCATCGCGGTGGCGATTCTTCCGAGCTCGGATGCGGCACCGGTGCGGACCACGATGGCGCGCCCGCGCCCGCGAGTGATCACGGTTCCGGCGAAGGCGGTGTTGGTCTGATCACCAGGAACCAGCAGTTCCTCCTCCAGGGCATCGACGGTTTTTCGGACCGCCAGCGATTCGCCGGTTAGCGCCGACTCGTCCGCCTCCAGCTCACGCACCTGAAGAAGACGGACATCCGCCGGAACGCGGTCTCCGGAGGTCAGATTGATGATGTCTCCCGGTACGAGCTCGGCCGCCGGAATCCTTGCCTGTCGACCGCCGCGGACCACTTCGGCGGTCGGTGCGCTCATCTTCTGGAGTGCGCCCATCGCCTCCTGGGCACGATACTCCTGCGTGAAACCGATGGCCGCGTTGATCAACACAACCGCCATGATCACGCCGGCGTCGACGAGATCACCAATGATGAAGGTGATCGCGGCGGCGATCAGGAGGATATAGATGAGTGGATCGCGGAATTGGTGGAGAAGAATGCACCACCACGGCGTCGCACGCTCTCCCTCGACCTCGTTTCGCCCGTACTGCTCGAGACGGCGCGCCGCTTCGTCCGATGCGAGACCTTGGGCGTGTGAGTCGAGCACCTCGAGTGCGCGCTCGGGAGCCAGTACGTGCCATCGCTGCTGGCTGCCGAGTTGGGCTATCTCCTGCTGGCTCGCAGCGATCCCGTCACCCGCTCCGGTTCGGTCGTTGTTGCGCATGTGTCCTGTATATGCAGTACCGGGCGCCCGCGGCGCAAACTACATTCCGGATGCACGATCGCACTCTGTGAGGACAGGAGATGAGTAGAGCCCTCGCGCTCATCGCGCTGATCAGCGTGCTGCCAGCTGGTTCCGTCGCTCAGACATTTCCTGTCGAGGACACGGTGCTCCGCCGGATCTGGGCGGAGGGGATGGACAGCTCACAGACTTACCCGCTCGCACAGGCGCTGCTCGATTCGATCGGACCGCGGCTCACCGGTACCCCGGCTCAACGAGCTGCGCACGATTGGGCGGTAGCGATGTACCGCCGCTGGGGCATCCCGGCCCGGGCCGAACAGTACGGGACGTGGCGAGGTTGGCGTCGTGGAACTTCGCACATCGACCTCATCCAGCCCAGGGTTCGCTCTCTGCAAGGGCGCATGCTCGCCTGGAGTCCTGGCACCAACGGCCCCGTGGAGGGTGGCGTGGTGGCACTCGGCGACGTGCGAACGGACGAGGAGTTCAGGGCCTGGCTGCCAGAGGTGCGCGGTCGCTTCGTTCTGGTCTCCTTTCCACAGCCGAGCTGCCGGCCCGATGCGAACTGGCAGGAGTTCGCGTTGGAATCCTCCTACCATCAGATGCGTCAGGATCGTGCCGCCGCCCTGGTGGCATGGCAGAGGAGAGTGCAGGCTGGAGGCGGCGCAGCCGGCCTTGCAGGACGCCTTGAGGAGGCTGGCGCCATCGGTGTGCTGACATCGACTTGGTCGGGCGGATGGGGTACCACCCGAATCTTCGATGCACGCACCGAGCGTGTGCCGGCCTTTGATCTGAGCTGCGAGGACTATGGCCTGGTGTACCGGCTCGCGCAGCACGGTCAAGGCCCGGTATTGCGCGCCCAGGCGGACGCCGAATTCCTGGGAGAGGTGCCCGTATTCAACACGATTGCTGAGATCCGTGGCTTTGAGCGGCCGAATGAGTACGTGGTCCTGTCGGCGCACTTCGACTCCTGGGACGGTGCCTCCGGCGCCACGGACAATGGCACTGGGACGATCACGATGATGGAGGCCATGCGCATCCTGCGCGCGGCCTATCCACGGCCCAAACGCACGATTCTCGTTGGTCATTGGAGTGGCGAGGAACACGGGCTCAACGGCTCGCGAGCGTTCGTGGCCGACAACCCGCGCGTCGTTCGCGGGCTACAGGCGCTGCTCAATCAGGACAGCGGAACTGGCCGTGTCGAGCGGATCTCCATGGAAGGCTTCACCAGGGCGGGGGGGCACTTCGGGCGCTGGGTTGCGACATTGCCCATTGAGCTGTCGCGACACATCACTCTGGTTCTGCCTGGCTCGCCGGCGACGGGCGGCACGGACCACGCCTCTTTCGTCTGCGCCGGCGCTCCGGCGTTCAACCTGAGCTCGTTGGAGTGGTCGTACTTCACCTACACCTGGCACACCAATCTCGACACTTTCGACAAGATCGTGTTCGACGACCTGCGGAGCAATGCGACGCTCACAGCTATGCTCGCTTATCTGGCTTCCGAGGATCCGCAGCTCGTACCGCGAGACCGGCGTCAACTCGAGCGCCGAGCGTGGCCGGAGTGCCAGCCACCAGCGCGCAGCTCTACGGAGAGCATACGCTGACCTCCGTGAGGCGCGCCTGCGGTTTGGTGCTGGCCCCCATCACCAATCCGCGACCTTGAGGGTTGCCGGGCACACCGGCATCAGCCATCCGGGAGTTTGAAGGGTTGCCGAGTACACCGGCATCAGCCATCGGCAGTTTGAAGGTTGCCGAGCCCATTGGCATCAGCGGCCGAGGGTGCGCCGTCCCAGCCTGATAATGCACTGTAGCAGAGACGTTGTAACCGCATATTGGACAGTCTGTTATGCGTTAAACTATCGGCCGACCGTCGGCGCCCCCGAAATGCAGGAGCCGACGAGAGCGATTCGCGGCAGAAACACCGCTCGGGCCCACCCCTTGCCCTCTCGAGGTGTTAGGCGAGTCACCAAGTAACTGCGAACAAGGAGTGGAGTATGGCGAGCGACGATCTCGTCCAGGGTCGGGGCACCACCAGCGGCTCGGACTGGATGAACGAGGATTCATACTGGCGCGAGAACTTTTCCATGCGGCCGTACGTGCAGGCCGATCGAGGATACGAACACTACCAGCCGGGTTACCGGTTCGGCTATGAGTCGGCGCATCGGAATCAGGGCCGGCGCTTCGAAGACGCTGAAACCGACCTTAGGCGCGACTGGGACAGCTATGAGCATCGCGGCTCGAACAAGTCGACGTGGGACGAGATCAAGGAATCAGTACGCGATGCCTGGAATCGTGTTACCGGCAACGATCGCGGCCGGGAAGATGTGCGTCGCGACCGTGACGCGCGACTCTGACGTTCGACTCGAGAGGTTCTTCGGTACGTGGCTTGCACCGATTGGGCAGCCACGGGACACGCGGCGCTACCGCGCGCTCGGCGCGGCGCCTGCCCCGTCCCACGAAAGAGCAGCAACAGGAGGTTGCGATGGCCGACAAGGACATGCATGACCGCGGTACCGAGAACCGCGTGGAGGGCAAGACAGAGGAAGCCAAGGGCAAGGCCCGAGGCGCTGCCGGTGACCTGACCAACGATCGCGAGCAGCAGGCCAAGGGCAAGGCCGAGGAGGCGAAAGGGAGCGCCAAGGATTCCTTCGGCAAGGCTCAGCAGAAGCTCGACCGGAACGACTGAGAGGGAACGAAAAGAGGGGAGCGGTACACCGCTCCCCTCTTTCGCTCCTTCCGTCAGTCAGCTGCGAATGCCATTGTCGACAGCAGCGCGTTGGCCGACTGGCGCGAATCCAGACGCGTATGCTGAACGACAATCGGCACGTTGGACTCGATCAGCGATGCGAAATCGGTATCCTTCGGGATCGGCTCCGGATTGCTCATCTCGTTGAATCGTGCGTGAACCGTGCGCCGGCCCTTGACCGAAAGCCTGTACGGACCAACTGGATCCCGGTCCGCGAAGAAGATCGTGATCCGTACGTCCGCGTCGCGGTCTCCCGTGTTGAGGATGCACACCGTCTCGTGACTGGTCATCTGCGGCTCGGGCCCGGTGCTCTCTGCCGGGATGTAACCCTCCGCGATCGCCCAGCGCCGCCGTCCGATCGGCTCTGTCATTCCGCTCCCTCCATGGCAGTCTGCTTGTTGGCCCGTCCTGCACGTCGCGGGCCCGGGGCCGGACACATAGAGGGCATTCCCTCCAAGTCGCTCAGCCGGTGATGGTCCTGACCCTCCGCGGCTGCAAGGTACAGCAGGCTGCTGATGAAGCCAATGTGCGTAAATGCCTGCGGGAAATTGCCGAGAAAGCGCCCGCTCCCCGGAGCAATCTCCTCGGAGTAGAGCCCGACGTGATTGGCCCGCGCCGCCATGCCCTCGAACATCCTCCGTGCCTCTACGACGCGCCCGGAGAGCGCAAGCACCTCGATCATCCAGAATGTGCAAAGACCGAAGGTCCCCTCGTGGCCTGGAAGTCCGTCATCCACCAGGTAGCGGTACACCATTCCGTCCTCAGTCAGGTGCTCGAGCGTTCGGTCGATAGTGCCCTGCACCCTGTCGTCGGAGCAGGGGAGGAACTCCAGCTGAGCCATTCGAAGGTTGGCGGCGTCGAGATCGTCGGAGTCGTAGGCCATCGCGAAGGCGCCGAGCCGCTTATTGTAACCCCGCGCGAGAATCTCTTCCCGAATCTCATCCCTATTGCGCCGCCAGCGCGCCACGTCACCCTTCAAGCCGTGGCTCTCGGCTAGCCGGACAGCACGGTCGAGTGCAACCCATACCATCAGCTTGGAGTAAGTGTAGTGCTTCGGCTCGGCGCGAAACTCCCAGATTCCCAGATCCGGCTTGCTCCACGCCTCACAGGCCATGTCCGCAAGACGCGCAAGGAACTCGAAGATCTCGGGCTCGAGTCTTTCACCGCGGCGAATGAGCTCGAAGGCGCAGTCGATCAACTCCCCGTAAACATCGTGCTGGATCTGGTCCCGAGCCTTGTTGCCAATCCGAACGGGCCGAGACGCCTCGTAGCCCTCCAGGTGGTCCAGCTCCTCCTCCTCTGGAGTGGGATTGCCACGGAGGTCGTACATGATCTTTACATCGTGGTTGCCTTCCGTCTCATTCATGGCCGAACGTTCGGCGAACTCCACGAAATCACGCGCCTCCTGCCCGTGTCCGAGCGCGAGAAGAGCCTGCACCGTGAACGAGGCGTCGCGAATCCAGCTGTAGCGATAGTCCCAGTTGCGGACGCCTCCTATCTCCTCGGGCAGCGAGGTCGTCGCGGCGGCAGCGATTGCCCCAGTGCTCGGATGCGTAAGCATCTTGAGCACGATCGCCGATCGGTATACCTCGGCCATGTGCGATCGGGCCCACGCGAAATCTTCGTCCGTGCCGGCCCGTCGCATCCAGTCGCGCCATGCCTCGATCGTATCGCGCAAGGCCGCGTCGCCGGAAGGCGACTGACCACCCGCTGGTTCCGGGTCGGCCCCGAAGCGCGAGACGAGCGTAATGGTTTCGCCGGCGCGAAGCTGAAGCCTTGCCCGTAAGACGGCTCCATGCTCGTCATCCTCGATCTGTCCGTCCTTGATTCCGGTCAACGTCATGACCGCATCGCCACCTCTTGCGACGAATCCCTCGCCGTTCGACTCGATCCTGGTGTATCCCCTCGCGTAATCGAAGCGCGGTGCCCACTCCACCTGCACTTCCACCTCGCCGTCTTCACAGCGAAGGACCCGATAGATGGCCGGTTCCCTCTCCCCGCTCACACATCCGGCGATCGGGCCGCGCACCGGCATGAAGTCGGTTACTGAGAGAACTCCGCGCGGCGCATCGGAAATCGTGACCAGCGCCGCCGTAAGGTCGATGTAGCGCTGCGTGCGCACTGCGCCGCCGCGTGCGCCAACACGGAAGTGGCCGCCCTTCCGATAGTCGAGGATGGCGCCGAACACGCTCGGGTCATCGAGCTCAGGGAAGCAGCACCAGACAATCGTGCCGTCGCGCGATACGAGCGCAGCTGTCCTCTGGTTACCAATGAGGGCGTGGTCTGCGATCGGAGCGTAGTGTGGACCGGATACGTCAGCACTCACCGGACTGCTCCGTTTCGTTGTTTTCATTGCAGGCGACCCATTCCTCGACCTCGTGCAAGACACATTCCTGAATCGGTCCCACGCAGTGCAGCGGTAGTCGCCCCCAGTGCAGCGGCTGGTCGCCCCGAGTGCAGCGGCTAGTCGCCCTGAGTGCAGCGGGTAGTCGCCCCGAGTGCAGCGGGTGGTCGCCCGTAGTGCGGCGGGTGATCGATCGGCGGTCCGGGGAGGCCGTCCTCCCCCGAGGCGATACTCCGCGCCCAGCGAGAGATTGGATACGCGCTTATAATCGAGCATGACCAGCAACGAGTTCATCCCGGCAGGGCAACATCTCGCGGATACTTTACGGCGCACGCGTATCCTCGTACATGCTGCCGCCGCCGCGGCGTTGGCGCTTCTCGCCTGTCAGCCGGTGGAAGTGGTGCCGATCCACACTGGCCTGCCGCGTACACAGGAGGTTCGCACCCTGGTGGCTGACGGCTTTCAGATCGACTACCCGCCAAGCGCCACCGTGGACACGCTCGCAGCAGCGGATGACGCTCGCCTGTCGCTGCGAATAAGCGGGCCGCACATCACCATCGTTTTTTCTGGGGGCACGGGAAGCTGGAACGGGCCGGCTTATGACCTGGAGGTCCTTCGCTACCACAATCCGCAGGCGCTTTCTGCCGAGGCGTGGGTGCGCGACCGCGTGTCCGGCCTCGACCGCGAGCACGGACAGGATTCCACCCATACGCGCGTGGCAGGCCGTCAGGCTATCCGCGTCGCCACGTTGGTCGGCGACTCGCGCATGATCACCGTGTTCGTCCCCCGCGACAGACAGATGGTGGCACTCCGCTATTTCGAGTTCCCGTTGGAGCACCACCCGGCGGCTCCTGCGGCTAACGCGGTACATACCATGATGGTCAGCACCTTTCGATACATCGAGCAGTAAGAGACCGACCGTCGTACCGGAGGGCGTTCCGCTCCTGAGCCTTTCAGCCACCCGCTCGCCAGCCGGACTCAGCGCGCGGCAGCCAACCCAGTCGCCGGGCCGCCGCCGGCGCGAACGAAAGCAGGATGAGCAGACCACCAGCAATGGCCAGGCGCACGAATGCCTGGCTGCGCGCTTCAGCGGCCCCTGCCACAAGTGCATCGGCGAAGTACGTGTAAATCGCGGCGCCAGGTACGATCCCGATCGCTGTGGCCAGTGCGTAGTCGCGCAATCGCACGCCCGCCAGCGCGGCGCCGTAGTTGAGCGCGTTGAACGGGACGAGCGGGATGAGCCGCAGTCGCAGCATCCCGAGAAAGCCCTGCGTGCTCGCAATGCGATCGAGCGAACTCAGGCGATCGCCGAGCAACGTGCGGACAGCGTCTCGCCCGAGCTCGCGTGCAAGCAGGTACGCGCCGCAAGAACCGAGAAGCGCGCCCGCCCAGTTGAGGATGAGGCCGAGGCCGAAGCCGAACACCGCTCCGCCCACCATCGTCAGAACGAGCCCCGGCAGCGCCAGCACGGTCGCGGCCGTGTAGATGAGAACGAAGATCGGAGCGGACAGGGGGTGCACGGCGATCTGGCGCGCTCTGGAGATGATCTCCGGTGCACGCTCCGGATCCAGCCAGCCGACGTAGCGCGCCGCCAGCACTGCCGCCGCGAGGAGAACGGCCAGCAGCACCAGTTTCGCGATCGCCTGCCTACGCGACGGCTCCGCCACAGGAACTGCCCGCGCCCGCGGTACAGCCGAAACAGTGCGGCCCCGTCGATATCGTCCGCCGATCCAGCTGAGCGCGATTCGCCTCGAAGATCGTGCGCGGTGCCGCTCCGTCCACGGGAAGCTCGAGCATCTGGTTGAAATCGCAATCGTACAGAGCGCCGTCCCAGCCGACCGACAGTGTGTTTCGGCACATCACGCCACGGGCCGCTGAGGGATTGAATGCGTTCGCCAGCCGTGTCATGTAGTCGATCGTACGGCCGCGCTCATCGAGAAACTCGAGGAACCGGCTTATCGGCATGTTGGTGATCGTGTAGAGGGCGTCGAAGCGTATGCCGTAGCGCCGCCCTAACTCTCTCTTCCAGAGGTCTTCCAACTCGCCCTGGCCGCCGGGGAGAAAGGTCCCTACCGGGTTCGTGACGAGAGTGAGCCGGAGCGTCCCGCCATCTCCGTATCCGAGGCCGTTGAGACGTCGCAGTGCGATAATCGACTCCTCGAACACGCCCTCGCCACGCTGCGCGTCCGTTTCGCGTGCCTGGTAGAAGGGAAGGGAAGCAACCACCTCGACGCGATGCTCGGCAAGGAGCCCGGGAATGTCGGCGTAGTTTGGAAGAAGGACCGCCGTGAGGTTGCATCGGTGCATCACGTGCGCCCCAGTCGCGGCGCCTCGCACGACTATCTCGCGAAAGTCCGGATGCAACTCCGGCGCGCCACCGGTTATGTCGAGTACCGGGATGCGCTCGCGCGCGAGAAAGGTGAGCACCGCCTCGAGGACATCGCGAGGCATGACTTCTGTCCGCTCCGGGCCCGCGTCCACATGGCAATGGCGACAGGTCTGGTTGCACCGCTTCCCTACGTTCATCTGGAGAATTTCGATACCAGTGGCGCGTAACGGCGACAGGTCGTGCGTGGCTAGCGCTTCCTCGAATGAGCGCGGGAGAGGCACGCCGGCGAGATGCCGGCGCTGCTCCGCGGCACTGGCCAGCGTCGAGCCTTTCTTGTGAAGCGTCGGCAGCACACGACCCATGGGAGCTACATCCCCAGGGCGTCGACGTGATTGAGCATCTGCACTCCGTGAACCAGTGAAGCACCGCCTCGAATGGCGGCCGCGACGTGGACCGCCTCAGTCATCTGATCCAGGCTGGCGCCTTTCTCCAGAGAGTCCCGCGAGTAGGCATCGATGCAATATGGACATTGCACCGCATGAGCGACGGCGAGGGCGATCAGCGATTTCTCTCGCGTGGTCAGCGCTCCCTCGGCAAAGACGGCATTGTACCAGGCGAAGAACTTGTCTCCGAGCTCTGGTGAACCTCTCGAGATCTCGCCAAAGCGCGCGAGGTCGTGCTCGTGGTAGTAGGACGGCCGTTCATGCATGAGGAGCCCTCGTGGAGGTTCAGTCCAGCCCCGGCAGGAAGCCCCTCAGGCGGCACCGGGTTCCCGCGCGAGCGTTTCCCCGGCTTCCGCCGGATCATCGCTCGCGGTGCAGCTCGGTGTAAGCCAGTGCACGCTCGCGCAGCTCGGGACTCTTCAGGCCCACACGGCTTGCCAGCTGCTCCGCCTCTTCGGGGGACATCCCTTCATCCAGGACAAGATAAGGTAGCATGAGCGCTCCCACACGATTTGCCGAACCGCAGTGCACCAGCACGGGCCTGTTGTCGGGGTCGCGCATCAGCGCGCGAAAGCGTCCGAACACATCCTCATCCAGGGTTTCTGGAGTCACTGGCAGGTTCTGGTATAGCAACCCGGCTTCCTGGGCCGCCGCGCGTTCATCATATCCGCGGGGCTCATCCAGCGCACGCAGATCGATAACGAGCCGATAGCCCGCACGGTGCAGCTGCTCGAGCTGTTCGCGAGCCGGTTGTCCGGCTGTGGCTACGCCTTCGAGAGGGCAGTATGATTGCGGGAGCAACTGCGCAACGTCTTCAGCCTGGTTTCGGTTTGACACGGAACTTCACCTCCCTTTGGCCAAGTGGCTGATTGAGAGCCGAGCAGGACGCATGCCGCCGAGAACTACGGCGCGGAGCCTGCAGTCCGACCCCGACGTTCTGAGGTGGCCGCATGTGGCCGTCCGCTCCGTCCCGCAACCTTGATCAAGAACCTTGATGCGACACCGACTGACGAGACTGATCGGTCTCGCCGTAATCCTCGTCGCGGCGCGGGCCGACGCCCAGATGATGACGCGACCGCATCTCGCATGGCATACGGTCGAGACCACGCACTTCATCGTTCACTATCCGCTGGAGCTCGAGCCCTGGACGATGGAAGTGGTAGAACGACTGGAGAGCGTGCAGTCGGCGGTCACCGGATTCGTGGGCGCCACACCGCAACGACGCACCACGGTGATCGTGGAGGATCCGCACAACATCTCCAACGGATTTGCGGTGCCGGATCTGCATCATCCGGTAATCTTTCTCTTTCCCACACCACCTACGCCGCAGACTCTCATCGGCAGCCACACCGGCTGGGGTGAGCTGCTCGCCGTGCACGAGTATGCACACATCGCCCACCTCACCCGGCCGTCCCGGAATCCCCTGCAGTACCAGCTGTGGCGGCTGGCGCCGATCCATCTAAGCCCGATCGCCCGGCGGTCGCCACGCTGGATCAGTGAAGGCTACGCCACCTACGTGGAAGGTCGGCTCACCGGCGCCGGACGACCCCATGGCACCGGTCGGCCGGCCGTGCTGCGGCAGCGCGCGCTACAAGGCGAACTTCCGCAGTATGGTCAGCTCAACGCTACCACCGGGTTCCTCGGCGGTGCCATGGCCTATCTGGCTGGAAGCGCGTATCTGGAGTGGCTCGTGGAGCAGCGAGGAGAGGAGTCGCTGCAGCACCTCTGGCGACGCATGACGGCCCGACAGGATCGCTCATTTGTCGAAGCCTTTGCCGGCGTCTATGGTGGAACGCCCGCCGAGCTCTACGGCCGCTTCACCGCCGAACTCACGGGGCGCGCGCTGGAGGTGGAGCGAGCGCTGGCAGCTGAGGGGATCGTCGAGGGAGAGAAGGTGCAGCGGCTCGAGATGCGGACCGGCGATCCAGCCGTGTCACCCGACGGACGGCACATTGCTCTGGTACTGCGCCAGAGGACTGGCCCGTCGCGCCTGGTCGTCTGGCGAACGGAGCCTGAGCCGGAGGGCCAGGCGGAGCTTCGGCGTCGTCGGGAGGCTCAGGCGCGCGATCCAGAGGACGTTGCCGCCATCGAGTGGCGGCCCCGCCCGCGCACGGCCGTAGCGACCCTCCATCCCGCGGCAGGTCGTTCGCATGAGAATCCGCGCTTCCTGCCCGACGGGCGTCAAATCCTCGTGACCCGGGCCGAGGGGGTGGGTGACGGCTCCGTGCGTCCGGACCTCTTCATCTGGAACTTCGAGACGGGATCGCTTCGCCGTGTAACACGGGGGGCGGCAATCCGGCACGCAGATCCATCACCCGATGGCCGGACAGCGGTGGCGGATCGGTGCCTGAACGGCATCTGCGACCTCGTCATGGTCGATCTTGCCACTGGGGAGGTGCGCACGGTCATCGAAGGCAACCCAACGCGGCCTTTCTACCGACCGCGCTTTTCGCGCGACGGGCGGCAGGTAGTGGCTTCCTGGCAATATGGTGGAGTGTGGCGCGTAGGTATACTGGATCCGGACCGCGCGACGTTCGTGGAGCTTCCCAGCGACCGCGGCTCGGAGATGTTCGATCCCAGCTTCATGCCCGATGGCCGCTCGCTGGTGGTCGTCTCGGAGGAAGGCGGGATCGCGAATCTCGAGCTCATAGATCTGCCCAGCGGTGAAGCACGTCCACTGACACGGGTCACCGGCGGGGTACTGGCTCCGGTGCCCAATCCGGCTACCGGCGCGGTGTTTTTCCTGAACCTGCACGCTCGGGGAATGGACCTCCACCGCATTCATCCGGACAGTGTGGAGCTGGCGCGAATCGTGTACACGGAGCCGGCGCTGGCACCGGCGGCGCGATCCGCGCCTCCTGTGGCGGGTGAGACGTTCGTGGCTCAGTCAGCACGAGTCCCCCGGCCATACGGTCTCGGTCCGAGGCTGCACCGCCTGTTGCCGGGACTCACGCTCTCTCCCGAAGGCAGTGGTGTGTCGGGCGCGCTCGTCGCAGGTGATCCGGTGGGCAGGCTCACCTGGCTTCTGCAAGGTGCGGGGGGTGAGCGCGGGTTGTGGCGCGGAGGTGGTTTCGGTGGAACCTATCGCGGTCTACGGCCGTGGCTGACTGGCGAGATGTTCGTTGCCGGCCAGCGACCCTCCGCACAACAAAGAGGCGTGCTGTCGTTGGATCCTCTCGATGTGGACTACGGGGGCGTGGCCATCGCGGCAGCGCTGCCACTCGAGTACCTCGCACGCTCGGCCCTGCTTCGAATCGGAGCCTCCGTCGGGCGGCTGGACGGCGCCGAGCGAGAAGATGCCCGGCGTCTGGCTTTCGCCGATATCGGGGGCGCGACCACGCTCAGTCGCGGTGAGTGGTCGTTCACCACCGACCTTACGCTGGTTGGTGCAGTGGGTCGCACCGGTGAATCGAGCTGGACTCGTGGCGTCGGAACGCTCGACCTCGCCGTCGCGCGCCGGGGCCGCGGCCTCTTGGCGCGGTTGACTCACGGCAGAGTGAATGAAGACGCGCACCCGTTCGAACAACTCGTGATCGGTGGGAACGCACCACAGCTCTTCGATGCAGCGCTCCTCTCGCAGCGGGTGGTGATGCCCGCGCTGCCTCTGGGCATCGCCGGAGGCGACGCAGTTACCACGATCCGTCTGGCAGGCAGAGGAGACAGCGGACCCTACTACTGGATGGGCCGTGCCGACGACATTGGACGCTGGCATCGGGTGTGGGGAATGAACCTCAACGCCGATGTCCCCCCGATCTCATTCGTAACCTTGCCTGCAATCACAGTTCGGAGCGGCGTAGCGTACTCCCTTGACGAGCCATTCAGGCGGCGGCTCAGTGGCCATCTCTCGATTAGCTACCGTCCCTGAGCCTTGGAAAATCGCGCGAGGCGAGGCGGTTGTGGCAGTCCTTCCGGGGCTCACCTGCACCGGTCATTTACTACCACACCTTCGATCACCACGTGGCAGACTTTGGTGGTGTATTCAAACGGATCTCCATCGAACAGCGCGAGGTCGCCGTCTTTTCCCCGCTCCAATGAGCCAACTCGCCGGTCGATGCCGAGTATACGAGCAGCGTCAATGGTGATCGTGGCGAGCGCCTGCTCCATTGTCAGACCGTTGGCGGCGGCGAGCGCCGCTTCGAACAGAACGACGCGGGTCTTGGGAACGTAGCTCTCGTAGCCGCTCTGAAGTGCCACCGGGATGCCGGCATCACGAAGAATCCTCGCCGTCTCCAGCGTTGCGTTCTGCGTGCTTCCACTGGGCCGCACCATGGTAGGGTGCAGTATCACCGGCACGCCCGCGGCCTTGATCTCGTTCACCAGCAGGTGCGCGTCGGCGGCGCCATCCAGAACCATGCGGAAGCCGAACTCCTGCTGAAGCCTGATGGCGGCCAGGATCTCTGTTGCGGCCTGTGCGGTGATCAGTGCGGGCACCTGCCGCTCCAGAACCTTCACCAGCGTCTCCATACCCAGGTCTCGCGCAGGGCGTCGGTCGGCGGCCGTCTCCTTCTGGAGGCGCGCGTAGTCCTGCGCCTTGATGAACTGCTCGCGCAGCATCGCCACCGACTTCGCCCGCGTGCCGGGAGCACGAGGCGCGAAGTTGCGCGACACCTCGGGCCCCAGCGAGAAGGCCACCATCGTGAGCGAGTCCAGCAACGCCTGACCGAGGGTTGAGCCGCGGGTCTTGACCAGCATCGTCTGACCGCTGATCAGCGCGCCGGGTCCATGCCCCGTGTGAAGCGTGGTTACTCCGAACTCGCGAACCCATTCCACGAGTCGCTCTCTCGGATTGTAGGCGTCCAAAGCGCGAAGCTCTGGCTGGATGGGTGAGGATCGCTCGAGCTGATCCTGGTCGTGATCCACGTTCAGTGCGCCCGCCAGGCCCACAACTGTGTGAGCGTCAATGAGGCCTGGTGTCACGACCTTCGCCGCGAGCACCTGGAATCCTGCCGGCACTCGCACGCGCGCGGCGGGGCCGATCTCGGCGATCCTGCCGTCTCGGATGACGATCACGCCATCCTGGATCGTTGCACCGGCCATTGTGTAGATCGTTTCGCCTCTGACGGCAATCTGTGCTTCACCATTGACGGAAGTGAGCGCCGCGAGCGCGGCACCGAGGAGCATCTGCATACGCATTACTCGTGGTCCTCCATGCCGGCGTGGATGTGGATATGACCCTCATCGCGGGAAACACCGACTCCACCTACGGCATACCTGCGGTCGTGCGCGTCGCTCAGATCGAACACCTTCGCACCCTCGATCCAGGTCTGTTCGACCTTGGTGTAGACGCTCAGCGGATCGCCCGAAAGAATGAGGAAGTCGGCGTCCTTGCCGGCCTCCAGCGACCCAACGCGCTTATCGAGATCCAGCATGCGGGCGCCCGCCATCGTCATTCCGTAGAGCGCCGCCTCACGCGACATCCCCGCGCGAACCGCCAAACCCGCCGAGCGCAGGAAGAAGCGAGAGTCCGTCACCCAATCGTCGGTGTGAAATCCCACCACCGCTCCGGCACGCTCCAGCGCCGCTCCGTTCTCCATACTGACATCGAGCGCTTCCTGTTTGCCGCCCGGTGAGTCGATCAGGATGATCGAAGACATCGCTCCGGAGCGCGCAATCTCGTCGGCCACCTTCCAGGCGTCACTCACGTGATGTAGAACCAGCCGGAACCCGAACTCTTGCTGGAGCCGGAGAACCGTCAGGATGTCATCGTGCCGGTGAGTGTGGTGATGCACCATCCGCCGTCCGTCGAGCGCCTCGGCCAGGATTTCTAGGTCGAGGTCCCGCACGGGCAGCTTGCCGGCGTCGCCGTTCGCTACGCGCACCTTCTCGCGATATTCGCGTGCCTTGATGAACCGGTCGCGAACCAGCGCAGCCGCCTTGGCGCGCGTTCCCGGCCACGGCGTTGCCGCGCGGGGATTGGTGCCGTTTGCCATCTTGAGGCCGCCGCAAACTTCCTCGAGGATATTGCTGCAAAACATGAGGTCATACACGGTATGACCTTTTCGCAGCTTGAGATAGACGGTCTGGCCGGATACCAGATGTCCTGATCCCGGCATCACGTTTACGGTGGTTACGCCGCCGGCACGCGCGCGGTGCAGGTTGTCGTTCCGCACGTCGATGGCATCCAGTATCCGCACACCCGGCTGGATCGGGTTCGAGCGATCGCCTCCGTCGCCCCCTCCGATGTGCGAGTGCGTATCGACAAGGCCGGGCATGATCACCTTGCCCGTCATTTCGTGCACGGTTGCATCTGCCGGGATGCTGACGCTGGCCGCACTTCCGACCGCAACAATTCGCCCGCCCTGAACTACCAGGACGCCATTCTCGATCGCGCCGGAGTTGATTGGAAGAATTGTGGCGTCGCGGAACGCGATAGGTGTCTCCTGTGCGGCTGCCGGCATTGCAAACCCCAGCGCACATGACGCGACAAGACCTGCAACTAGCTTGGCCATGGCTGCGGTCACTCCGGGAGTAAAGGGAGGAACGAAAATTTGCAGCGGATTCCGGGTGCGTTCGAGGGGGATAACGGCACTTCGGCGGTTCCGGAACGCGGTAACCTGGCGGGTGGACCAGTGGGGGGCAACCACTCCTGGTACCGGTGGTTACAGCGGACCCCCTCCCGCGTCCTCCTACGAGAGGGCCTCCGGATGACCGAAACGATCGAGATGCGATGGTCCCGCCATAACGAGGCGGGGCGCTCGTACTTCAGCCAGGGTGACTTGGCGCGCGCCGAGGAAGCGTTCGTTGCCGCGGTTCGCGAGGCGAAGGCGATGGGCGGCGACGGCCTGTATCTGGCCACCAGCCTCGGCAGCCTCGGCCAGCTTCGCTACAAGCTGCGCGACTATCCGCGCGCCGAGGCGCTGTTCCGGCATGCGCTCGCCATCCGCGAGCAGGCGCTCGGTCCCGATGATCAGGGTTTGGTTCAGAGCATCAACAACCTGGCGGCTCTGCACTACGCTCGTGGTGAGCTTGCAGAGGCACAGCAGCTGTTCCGCCGCGCCCTGACGATCAGCGAGGCAAACCTCGGCTTCAGCCATCCGGACCTGACGGTTGGTCTGAACAACCTGGCCAAGCTGTACATCCGCACGCGGGACTTTCATGCGGCAGCGCCGCTTCTGGTCCGCCTCGTGGGAATACGCGCGGACCTTCAGGGGCGACAGCACCCCGAAACCGCCAGCGTAATTCTCATGCTGGCAAGGGTGCGATTTGCCCTGCGCGAAACACGCGAAGCCGAGCTCTTGTGTCGCGAGGCGCTAGGCATGCAGGAAGAAGTCCTGCCCTCTGATGACCCCGCGCTGGCGGCAACGAGAACCCTTCTCGCCGAGATCGTTGCAGCGCGACCGGCCAGTACTCGCGATCTACAGGACGGGGCATCGACTGGTGACGTCGTCGTCGCAGCTCCGCCAGCCAAATTGCAGGAGCCAGATCCGCCGCAGGCCACGCCTGAGCCGCAGACTGTGGCGGAGTCACGGGAAGCAGTCGTCGAACCGGAGCCAGCGGCGCCTGACCGGAAGCCAGCTGCGTATGAATCGCCGCCAGTTTCGTCGGAACCGGCGACCTTGCCCGACATACAGATCCTGACCTCCGCGGGAGACTCCCTCGGCGGCCGGCCTGTGCCGCCGATCGCGGCGGCATCCGACCTTCACCTGCTCAGCTCGGCGGAGTCCGTCGCGCCGCATATTGAAGAGCACAACTATGTCGCACCTCCTGCGATTCAGTCGAGCTCGAACGAAGCGGACGGCTGGACACTCGATCCGCGCGACGTGAGCGACGGATCGGCGGGCATTACGCCGATGCACGCTCCCCATGTGCTGCCCGCGGCCTCGCCGGCGACCCACATACCGGAAGAGGAGGCAACGGGAGAAGAAGATCCGGATATGCTCGAACAGCATGTGTCCGCGGTTGTCGAACGTGCAGAGGCGTTAGGCGATGAATGGTCGGACGATCCCATGGAGGATGCATACACGTCGTTGTCGTCGCGCGGCCGGCAGGCACGGCGCGCGATGCGCCCATGGCCTCATCACGAGAGTCGCGCGAAAAACGCGGCGATCGCCGCGACGGTAGCGCTGCTTCTGCTTGCAGCCGGCTGGTTCGCCTTCCTGAGAGATGATGCGGAGGCGAGCGCGACTACGCCGCCGGCAGTCGAAGCGCCTTCCGCTTACGAGCGGCCGGTCGAATCGGCCTTGCCCGTACCAGCGCCGCTTCCCCCTGCAAAGACCGCCGACGCCGCCGAGGCGATCGTCGAGCCGACGGGCGGGCTGAACCGCGGCGTCCCGACGGAAGCAGAGCGCGTCCGTATGGGGGTCGCGGCGCCTGGATACTCCGCTGAGCCCGAGCCATTCATTACCTCTGGCGATCCGCTCGACCCGCCGCCGTTGCCGAACGTGCGAGTGAACCTGGATCCCCTTTCCCGGTCGATTGCCAGAACCAAGGCACGCGTCGACTCGCTCGGTCGAGCGATTCCCGAGGAGCCCATTCAGTTCCAGCGGCCATAGTCGCACTGACGTCGAGGCGCGTCCGCCAGCAGGCGTATCGGACCCCCGCTGGACTGTTTCTCGCAACTGCTGATGCTTCAACGGCGACCTGCCGACATGGTTCCATTGGCGGGGCGGAGCGTTAGACTTCACGCGATCATGGCCACACGAACTCTCGAAGAAGCGGGTGTCCGAATCGCCTCGGACTGGAACATCGAAGATTCCCGGGACCTTTACAACGTTGGCGGTTGGGGAATCGGGTTCTTCGACATCAACGAGAAAGGGCACGCAGTGGTTCGTCCTGACAAGGCGAATCCCGAGCGCGAGCTCGATCTCTATGAGCTCGTCACCGACCTTGCCGAGCAGGGTGTCGGACTGCCGATGCTGCTGCGCTTCTCGGACATTCTCCGTTCGCGAATCGAGATGATCCGGCAGCGCTTCCTCCACGCCATGGAGGAGTTCGGCTATGAGGGCGGCTACACGCTCGTCTACCCCATCAAGGTGAACCAGCAGCGTCACGTGGTCGAGGAGATCGTCGATTTCGGACGAGCGTATGGCGTTGGACTGGAGTGTGGCTCCAAGCCCGAGTTGCAGGCGGTGCTCGCGCTCAGCGAGTCCACCGATCACCTCCTGGTCTGCAATGGCTACAA
>CAYXRS010000003.1:0-66305 GCA_964467195.1 uncultured Gemmatimonadaceae bacterium | reverse complement strand
CTCAACGGGTCGAGTGTTCAATCACAATTTCACAGAGGCGCTTGGCTACTTTGGCATATAAGCAACTGGCCACACGGACTTCAGGCCGGATCCACAGCGGCGCTAAACCGGGCGTGCCACGCCGGGCCCAAACTTGAGATGTGGACGTGGCTTCAGCGGCCATGCGTATACCGCGACAAGAGCACGTGGAGACGCGCGCGAACCTTCAGGTTCCGGAGCAGGAAGCGGAGTTGATGGCGCGGTATCTTGGCTCTCCGGCGCGGCGGCTCGGCACGCGCGAGCGCGCGACTGTCGCGATTGGAAAAGTGCTGCCGGCGGAGGGTGTGGGTCGCAAAGCTGTAGGCGGATTCTTCCTGGCTGGCATTCTGCTGGGTGGAGCGATCATGGGAGGCATCGGTCCTCTGTTCCTGTCGCGGCGGAGAAGGCGGGAGGGATCTTGACAGGCGTGACGCATTGCGGCCCGGGTGAATTACCCGGGCCGCTGTGCACTTGCCTCGCTGCGAGCGGACGCAGAGACCGCCCAAGCCGGAATTGCGGCTCGCTTAGAAGCGAAGGGTGAGTCCTGCCCCCAGCTTCCAGTTGTGCGACATCTGTCCCTCGTAATCGAGCCCGACTGCATCGTTTACATCGAACCTGCCCACATAGTCCTTGGCGATCAACCTGAGGCCAAGGTTGTCACCCAGCGCCACGTCGGCACCGACCCCTGCGTTGAAGGCGAAGTTGGTAGACTTGGCAGTGAGAAACGCCGCACGCAGGTCGTGCGACATGGCGCCGGCTCCCACCTGGACGAACGGCGTGATGGGCAGGGCGCTTCGATCGCCCAGTGGCGCGCTCAACTGCAGGCCGGCGTCGTACATCACTACCGTGCTGCTTCCCACCCCGATGCCGCCGAGGATCGGCGCACCGAGGCGCAGATCACCTGACGCGCGTGCCACGTTACCGACCAGGGCAACGTTGTCGGTAATGCGCATGCCGAGCTGCGCGCCGAGCACCGGAGCGCTGGAGGGAGCGACGCTCGTCCCCAGGGGCCCGCGCGCATAGTCGCCAAAGATCATATAGCCGGCGTAAGGCGTGATCGCGAAAGCGCGACTGGCCGGGCCGACCTGCGTTCCCGCTGGCGGCGCGGACTGTGCCTGCGCCGAGGAAGCGAGAATGGCCAACGCGAACAGCGCGGCCGCCGTGACCACAAACCTCTTGTGCATCGATACCTCCAAGGAATACGAACTATCGCGAGTGGACGTTAGGGGAAATGCAGGGGCGAGACCAGTTCCGGCAACGTGGTTTCCTGAGAGGTAACCCCCTTTGTGCCATAGATTTACGGCTCAAGGATCTCTTGCGCTCCGTGTCCTATTGTCCTCAATGGAGGACACACCTTCGTCCCAGTACGTCTGAGTGGTTGATCCATCCGGCTCGTGCGTGACGGCGGCGCGGTGTATGTCGTCTCCCTCGGCACGCTTCGCCCTTATGCGTCTCCGCTTCCCTAATCCAAAACGTGGAGAGATACCTCGCCTCGTGGCTGCTCCTTCTCTGCACCATCGTCGCTGGATGCGGTGGTGACGATTCCATCGTCATCGGTGCCGCCGGACCATGGGGTGAGAGCTACGGCGCCACCAATCGGCGAGGAGTGGAGCTAGCCGTCGAGGAGATCAACGCCGCGGGTGGAATCAACGGCCGCAAGCTCGAAGTGGTGATGCATGATGATGAGGCGGATGGTGCACGGGCGGCGGCAATCGCCAACTGGTTCGTGGACAGCTCGCGCGTCGTCGCAGTGGTTGGGCACGTCAACTCCGGCGCCATGGTCTCGGCCGCGCGAGTCTACGATGGCCGGCTGGCTGCCATCGCGACCACCGCCACCTCGCCCGACATTACGGGGATCTCTCCCTGGGTATTCCGGGTGACGTTGAGCGATTCCGCGACGGCGGCCTCACTGGCGCGGTTCACAGCGCGCCTCGGACATCGCCGCGTTGCGATTCTCTACGAGAACGACAGTTACGGACGCGGCCTCGCGGACTCTTTCGCGCAGAGCTTCACCGGTGAGATCATCTCCTATGATCCTATCGCCAGCGGCGATCAGAATTTCGAGCCATTCGTGACGTATCTGCGTAGCCAGGCTCCCGACGCAGTGTTCCTCGCCAGCACGGACCAGGCGGGGATCGCATTTCTTCGCGAGGCCAAACGGCAGCGGCTTCGTGCGGCATTTCTGGGAGGTGACGGTTGGGACGGGGTCGTCGCGGATTCCGCGGCAGCGGAAGGAGCGTACATCGCGACGGCGTTCAGTCCGGAGGACCCACGGCCGGAAGCGCGAGCGTTCGCTGCCAGGTACAGGCAGCGCTTTGGCGTCAATCCAGAGGGGAACTCGCCATTCATGGCGTACGACGCGACGCATCTCCTGGCAACCGTCATCGAGCGTGTCGGAACCGACCGGCGAAAGATCCGGGCCTACCTCGCCTCGATGAACGAGAGCCGGGCCCACAACGGTGTTACAGGGAAGATCTACTTCGGTGACGGCGGTGACCCCGTGGGCCGGGAGGTGACGATCCTTCAGGTGCAGGGCGGGCGCGAATTGCCTGCGCGCGCGCGATGAGATTTCGTCCCGGATCGCGAACGATTCGGGCTCGGCTGCTTGCCGGCTTCGGCGTCGTCGTGCTTCTGCTCATCGGGGCGGGTCTGCTGGCCCGCGCTTCGATGAAAGCGACGTCGGACGCGATCACGCAGACTCTGGCCGGCGTGCAGGAAGGCTCGATCCTGTCATCGCGGCTCTCCGCGGTGATCGCGCAGGAAACACAGTCCGCGGCTCGCTACCTCGAGACGCGCGACCGTGCCGCGCAGGATGACTTCTACCGCTTGCGGCGCGAGGCGCATCAGGTGCAGCGGGCGATGAACCGTCTGCCGAACCAGAGCGCGGAGGAGATCCGTCTCATTGCCGACATCGGCGCGTATCTGTCCGGCATGGAGATACGATATGCTCTGGCTCACCGTCTGGCCGACCTCGGCCGTATGGAGCCGGCGCGGGCGGAAGGCGACAGCGCCAGCAAGCTGGTAGCGCTGGTAATTGAGCGGCTGCGCACGCTGGGAGAGATGAAGGAGCACAACGTCGTGCAGGCCGCTGATGCGCTTCGTCTCTCCACTGCCCGGCGGTCGCTGCTTTTCCTTATGCTGATCAGCGCCGCCGTGCTGATGGCTCTTGCCGTCGTATCGATCACTGTTCGCTCCATTGACCGGCCGCTGAATGCCCTGCTTTCGCAGGCGAGACAGCTGAGAGACGGCGATCTCACGGCGCGCGTCCGCGGCGACATGCCTGGCGAGTTCCAGATCCTTGCTGACGCCATGAACCAGACGGGGGAGTCGCTCTCCACCGTCGTCTCCGTGGTGGCGCGATCAGCGGACGAAGTGGCCTCGTCGACCGATGAATTCGCCTCGGTCTCCAACCAGATCTCGCTGTCGGCAAGCCACGTCGCGTCGGCAATGTCCGACATCTCATCCGGTGCGGAGACGCAGGTGCGACAGCTCCGGTCCATCGATGAGGCGCTACGGACGCTTCGTTCCGGCAGCGAGCTGGTGCGGGGCGGTACCACCGAGGTCGATGAGCTGGCGAGGGAGATCGAGCTGTCGGCAGCCGACAAACGCTTTGAGGTGGGGCGTGCGCTGGCGATTCTCGTGGATGTGAAGGCGACAGTGGAGAAGGCGGCCGAGGAGTTTTCCACGCTCAACCGCGCGGCCGTGGAGATCAACGCATTCGTCGCCACGGTGCGAACCATCGCCGAGCAGACCAATCTGCTGGCTCTGAATGCGGCAATCGAGGCGGCACGCGCGGGAGAGGCGGGGCGGGGCTTTGCTGTCGTCGCGGACGAGGTCCGAAAGCTTGCCGATCAGGCACGGCGGGCAGCCAGCGAAGTGGTGCAGATCACTGAGCGCGTCACCGCTCACGTGGAGAGTACCAGCCAGGCGATGAGCGCAGGTGCCGCGCGGGTGGGAGAGATCGAGCACGTTTCACGAGACATCGACGGCGCCCTTACGAGCATCGCGGATTCGGCAGAGCGGACGCGAAAGGCGGCGCTCGTCGCTGCATCAGCGGCGGCCGAGAACGCCCAGACAGTGGAGCGCGCGGCCGCCGCCGTCGAGTCGGTGGCGCGTACCGCGGAGTCGCACGCCGCGGCCGCGGAGGAGGTGACCGCATCAAGTGAGGAACAGAGCGCGGCCTGCGAAGAGATGACCGCCTCGTCGGCCAACCTGCTCGATCACTCACGGCGGCTTCGCGAGCTCGTCGGTGGGCTGCGTGTGGCAGACCACGGGCCGCCCGTGAAGGCGCCGGAGTCGCTCGGGATGTCGGCGTTGGCGGATCCGGTCAGACCTCTCGCAGCGAAAATCTAAGGCCCCGCCTGGCGGCGGGGCCTTCGGTCAATTCTGCGGTTGTGTGCCCGGCTGTGGAGCGGGGACCTCGACCTCGATATTGGTCCCACCTTCCCCCGCCGCGGCTCCGCGGCCACCACCGGCGAAGAACCAGAAGGCAGCGAGCGCGACCAGAATGATCGCGATCAACGCTACGACCCACCCCATGGAACTGTCTCGATGCTCTACGACGTCGGCCATTGTATCCTCCTATGCTCGCTGCGCGCAGGGGCGTCCGCCCGTGTCATCAGCGGTTTCGGACTCACAGATAAGCAAGCTGAGGGCCACGGTGACAGACGGCAGGGACCCCCTTGGTGACCCATGTCACCAACGGCCGATCAGGCGACGGCGCGTCCGGAAAGGATGGGAAGGGCCGGCCTTCCTGCCCGGCCCGAATGGATGACCCCGCCGCCCAGCACGCGGTCGCCGTCGTACAGAACGAGCGACTGACCAGGCGTGATGGCGGGTACTGCCTCGTCCAGAGCCAACTCGAGTTCGGCCGGGTCGCACCGAACCAGCTCAGCGGGGGCCGCCGGGGCATGGTGCCGTATCTGGGCAAAAACGCTGGTCCCAACCGCCGGCGGCTCGTGTGCCAGCCAGTTCAGCTCGCGGGCGACCAGCCCGCGCCCGAGGAGCGCTTCGCGCGGACCGATCACGACAGCACGCTCGTCGGGCCGAATGGCGATCACGTACATGGGCTGCTTGAACCCGCCGGGGAGCCCGCGACGCTGCCCGATGGTGTAGCGCGCGTAGCCGGTGTGCTCGCCTACTACGCACCCATCGGAAGTCTGTATAGGACCAGGCGCCAGCGCTGGCGAGTCGTCGCCCAGGTGCCGCGCAAGCACCTTCGCATGATCACCGTCCGGCACAAAGCAGATGTCCTGGCTCTCGACCTTGTCGGCCACGACCGCCAGATCGAGAGAGCGCGCGCGGGCGCGCGTCTCGCCTTTGGAGAGGTCGCCGACGGGAAGCAGCATCCGCTGTAGCACGCCGCGGTCGATGCCCCACATGAAATAACTCTGATCCTTGGCGCTGTCGCGGCCGCGGAAGAGCTGTGTGTCCCGCACCCGTGCATAATGGCCGGTGGCGATCCACTGAGCGTCGATAGCGTCCGCCTTGCGAAGCAGGTCACGGAACTTCGTAAAGGTGTTGCAACGCACGCACGGGATGGGAGTGCGGCCGGCCGCATACTCGGCAACGAAATTCTCAACCACATCGCGCCCGAAGGCGCTCTCCAGGTTGAGCACGTAATGCGGGATACCCAGCCGTTGGCAGACGCGACGCGCATCGTCGATCGAGTCCAGCGAACAGCACGGTCGATCAGGAACCTCGTCGCCGTAGCAGAACAGCTTCATCGTCGCGCCTACGACATCGTACCCCTGCTCGACAAGCAGCGCCGCAGCCACCGAGGAGTCCACGCCGCCGGACATTGCGACAAGAACGCGCGAGCGCGCCATGATCAGCTGGCCGACTCCGAAAGGCGCCGTGCCTTCTCGGCCAGTTTGGTGAAGACTTCGCCCGCCCGCTCGATTCCCTGGGCAGTGCTCATCCAGCCGAGGCTCATGCGAATCGCGCCGGCAGCAAGATCGTGACGCACTCCCATTGCGGCGAGCACATGAGACGGATCGTTGTTGCCGCTCTGACAGGCGGAACCTGACGAGCAGGCGATTCCGGCAAGGTCGAGTGCCATGAGCAGCGACTCCGCGTCCACGCCAGGGACAGAGATGCTGGTGATGTGCGGGGCACGGGCTGCTCCGCGTCCATGCACGACAGCGTCAGGGATGCGCCCAACGATCGCGCTCTCGAGCTGGTCGCGCAGAGCTCGGAGCCGCGTACACTCGACTTCGCGTTCGGCGACCGCCAGCTCCGCCGCCTTCGCCAAGCCGACCGCACACGCCACGTTCTCGGTACCGGGACGACGGCCGCGGTCCTGCGATCCGCCATGCAGCAGCGGCTCCAATGACGTGCCACGCCGGATGAAGATGGCGCCAATGCCCTTGGGTGCGCAGATCTTGTGACCGGACATCGTGAACAGGTCGTAGGTCTGAGCACTCGCATCCAGCTTCACCTTGCCGAATGCCTGTACCCCGTCCGTATGAAACACTACACCTCGTTCCCGCGCCAGCTCGGCCAGCCGCTCGACCGGCTGAATCGTCCCGATCTCGTTGTTCACCCACATCACCGAGCATACCGCGACATTCTCATCCAGCTGCTGCGAGAAGGCGTCCTCGTCCACGACACCGTGGCCTGTGACCGGGATGTAGCGCTCTTCCGCGCCCTCACGAACTGCCTGGCATACTGCTCCCAGGACTGCCTTGTGTTCGATAGGGGTGGTTACCACCACCCGCCTGGTGCCATTCCCGCCACCCACGGCTCGCCAGACACCCAGAATGGCGAGGTTGTCTCCCTCCGTACCTCCCGAAGTGAAGCAGACCTCGTCCGTCCGTGCGCCCAGGCAGTCGGCCAGCCGCTCGCGTGCCTCGTCCAGCGCTACGCGCGCTTCGCGCCCCCAGCGGTGCGTGCTGCTCGGGTTTCCGAACCGTGGCCCGAAGAAGGGTTCCATTGCCTCGCGCACTTCCGGTCGAACCGGCGTGGTGGCCGCGTGGTCGAGGTAGACAGGCGTAGCCATGAGGGAAATCTAAGGCGATAACGGGCGGGATGCAGTACGGCTGGGACCGAACCGGCAGGCGCCAGGGGACCGGGTCACACGCCCCCGTTGCCAGGCACGAACCGACCATAGCCAAGGGCCTGCTGCCACCGAGGTCGTTGTCTGTGCGCTCAGCGAAGGATCCCCGCCCGAACCAGCAGCACTATCGTGAATGCGAAGTAGGTCAAGAGGAGGAGAGCGCCCTCCCAACGGGCAACGCGGAGGCCCGTGCGCGCTACGAGCGGAAGGACCACGGAAAGGCCTACCATGACTGGTATCTCCAGCCGGAAGAGCGAAAGGTCCACGGGCAGGGGACGCACTACCGGTGTGACGCCAAGTATCAGCAGGATGTTGAAGATGTTGGAGCCTACGATGTTACCCACGGCAATGTCTGCTTCGCCGCGGAAGGCGGCGACGATCGAGGTGGCAAGTTCGGGAAGGGATGTGCCCACCGCCACGATGGTGAGGCCGATGACCAGCTCGGAAATTCCGAGGCTGCGGGCGAAGAAGACCGCGGAGCCGACGAGCAAGTGTGCTCCACCGGCAAGCAGCACCAGGCCGACAAGCACGAGCATCGAGTTGCGGACGCGTCCCCCGCCAACCGCCTCCCGATACTCTGCCCGCTCGAACTCGGCAAACTCCTCGACGATGGCAGTGGGTTCCGAACGGGCGGCCCGCAGCATCAGGAGCAGGTAACCGACGAAGCCTGCGAGAAAGATGATACCGTCCAACCGGGAGAGCTGGCCGTCGAAGGCGAGGATCAGCAGCAGCAGCGTGGCGAGAAGCATCACCGGCATCTCGCGCGTGATGAGGCGCATCTCCACCTTCATGGATGACACGGCTGCCGCGAGACCGAGTATCAGGCCGACGTTGGCAATGTTGGACCCCACTACGTTGCCGATCGCAACGGCCGGTGTTCCACCCACTGCCGCCACGATGCTGACGATCAGCTCCGGCGCCGACGTGCCGAAAGCAACGACCGTCAACCCCACTACGAGCGCGCTGATCCCGATCGAACGCGCCAGCCTGACGGATCCGCGCACCAGCCACTCGGCTCCGTAGTACAGCCCCACCAAGCCGGCGATGAAGGCCCCGATCTGCAGCAGCATTCAGCGGGGGCGGAGGAGGGCACGCACCGGCGCTGCGTCCAGACCGTCGAGTCGAAGGGGAAGGGCGAGCAGCTCGTACTCGCCATCCTCTACCCCTCGCAGGTCCAGATTCTCGACGATCGCCGAACCACCGGCGAACAGCACATGGTGCACGTCCAGCGTCTTGCTCTCCACCTCATCCACCGATGGCGCGTCCACACCGAACAGGCGCAACCCGCGATCGACGAGCGCCTCGGCGGCTTGCGCCGAGAGAACCGGCCAGTGGTCTGGAAAGCGACCCTCCGCAATGGACCTGCCGGTGCGAATGAGCAGCCGCTCGATTGGGCGCTCTGGGAGCTGCGACAGGATGGCTCCGAGCGTAATCGGTGAGACCAGGTCTTCGACACCGATCACGACCGCCGGTCCGAGAAAGGCCGGGAGGTCGAAAGCCTCCGATCCCGGCGCACCATCACGCACGTGCAGTGGTGCATCGGCGTGCGTACCGACATGAGGACTCATCGTTATTGCGGAGACGTTGACACCTGCACCCTGGTCGAGGCGCCAGGCCCAGCCGCACTGATAGGCGGTGTCTCCCGGCCACTCCGGCGTGCCGCGACGTACCAGTACGCTGATGTCGCGGAGCATCAGCGAGAGTCGTCGGCGCCGAAGAACCGGGCGCGCACCTCCCAGAGCCGCGGGAAGAAGCGCTGCGAGATCGTGTGCTGGAGGTACCGGGAGCCCAATGTCCCCCCTGTACCCGGTGTGCCCGGCCCGATGATCCGTTCGACCAGCTGAACGTGGAGAAAGCGCCATCGACCGAAGCCCTGGTCGTACTCGAGCAGCACCTCGGCAAGCATGAGGAGCGGCGAGTGCCCTCGCTTGCTGTATACCGACTGGAGCGATTCTCCGTTCGCCGTCAGCATGCGCTCGAAGAGTTCCTGAAGCGTGGGCCGATCGAGCCACCGTTGAACGAGTGGCGCTGGCTGGCCATGCTCGGTGAGCGCGTTGAGGAAGTGCGGATCGCGCGTCCCGGACGCGGCTTCAATGGCCCGGAACTGCGCGCTCTGTGATCCGCTCGAGGTGCCGAGATAGCTGCGAAACTCGGCGAACCGCTGCGGCGGCAGCGTCTCCAGCGAGGAGAGCTGCGCCGTGACGATTCTGACGAGCGCGTTGATGCGGTGCACGACGAAGATCGCGCCAAGTACATCGCCTTCCTCCAAGCGCCGGACGAGCGCTTCGAGTTCGTGCAAGATGACTTTGAACCAGAGCTCGCTGGCCTGATGCACCACAATGAACAGAAGCTCGTCCGGGTGCTCCGGACGGCTCAGCGGTCGCTGCAGCGAAAGTAGCTCGTCAATTGCCAGGTAGGAGTTGTAGGTGACCTCCCCGGCTTCGTGATCAGTTGCGCCTGGGCTCAAAACGTGGATACCTCGAGTGTCATGATGTCGTCCACTCTCATCGTCTCATCCGTCCAGAACGGCTCGCCGTACCGCGTACGTATGAGCGAGCCGTAGTGCGCTGCATGGTGCCGCATCACGTCGAGAAGAGGATCTCCATTCGGGTAGACCTCGCCCGCCTGAACCACGCCGTCGAACTGCGACACGTAGCAGCTCACCGCCTCGAGCTTACGCTCGAACTGTGCCGATACGTCCACCACAAAGGTGGGCTTACCGGCATCTTCGCGATAGGTAATGCAGTGCACCACCTTGTGCGGGCGATGGCGCGGCACGTCGGGCTCGATGCGGGGGAGGCCGGCCACGAATGAAGCGTCTCTCACCAGCTGTGCAGAGACGCGGTGATCCGGGTGGCGCCCATCCCGCGCGGGCGCGATGACCACGCGAGGCTGCAGCTGTCGGATAAGGCGTGCCAGTCTGGCGCGGGTCTCGGGCGTGTTGGTGATGCCGGCATCTGGGAGCGACAGGTTGAGACGGGTCGCAAGACCGAGTATCTCCGCTGCTTTCGCCGCCTCACGGGCACGTATCTCCGCGCTGCCACGCGTTCCGGTCTCGCCTTCCGTCAGATCGATGACGGCCGTCCGGTAGCCGACGTCGGCCGCTCTGATCAGCGTTCCTCCGCAAATCAGCTCGGCGTCGTCGCGATGCGCGAAGATGGCGAGTACGTCGACCGGTTGCATGCGGGGAATATGGAGGGAGATGAGCCGGAGGCCAGGGCGCGACATCAAGGCGCCGGTCCGGCGACGCCCCCGAAGGATGCCTTGTAGTGCGCTGCGGCGATGCACAAAAAGCCGTCAGGGGCACGCGCTCGTTGGCCCTTGTCTCTGGGCCCGCGGCCTCCCTTACTCGTACCTCAACGCCTCCACCGGATCCAGACGTGCAGCACGCGCGGCCGGAGCAATACCGAACAGAATCCCGCTGAAAGCGGCGGCCACCAGAGCCGCCACGATGGCGCCCGTCGGAATCGTCGCCTCGATCGGTGTGGTGCCCCGGATTAGAGCCGTTATTCCACCTCCGATCAGCAGTCCGATCATCGCACCCACAACAGTCATCGTGGCCGACTCCACAAGGAACTGCCAGAGAATGGTTCCGCGCGTGGCACCGAGCGCCTTGCGTACGCCAATCTCGCGGGTGCGCTCCGTGACGCTGATCATCATGATGGCCACCACGCCAACTCCTCCCACGAGCAGCCCGATGGAGCCGAGCACGATCATGATGAGGAAAAAGCTGCCGGTGAACCTGTTGAACTGCTCGTAGATTCGGTCCTGACCCAGGACGGCGAAGTTGTTCGGGGCCGCCGGTTTCAGCCCGCGGAGCCCTCGCAGGGTGGCGATCACCTCGTCCATTGCCTCATCGCGGTCGACGTGACCGTGTGGCTTGACGGTGAAGCTCATGCCGCGCATCCACATGTCCAGATTGCGCCTCGCCGTCTCCATGGGGAAGATCGCCCGAGCCTCATCGGCGCTCTCCTGCGTTGGCGTGCCGAACAGTCCCATCGTGCTGTGGTAAACGCCGATCACCAACATCGAGTGCCCGCTCACCTGGATCACCTTGCCGATGGGGTCAACGTCGCCGAACAATCGCTCGGCCATCTTGGCATTGATGATGGTCACGCGAGCCCCGGCTGCGTTCTCCGCCGCCGTGAAGCTGCGACCGGGGTAGATGTCACCGCCGTCGACATCGGTCCAGTTGGGCGTGTACCCGTCGATGCCGGCACTCGACAGCTCGCGGTCGCGATATCTGAAGGATGCGCTGCCGCGGATCTGGCCGGCGGCGGCCTTGATGCTGGGCAACCGGGAGATCGCAGTCAGCTCGGCAAGCTGCAATCCCGGGTTCCGCCTGGAGGGGCAGGTTTCGTCGCTGCCATCGCAGATCTCGAAGAAGTCGGCGCGCCGGAACACGAAGAACGTCGTCGGGCCCGCCGAGGCGAGATCGCGCTGTACGCTCGACTGAATGCCGTGTACCGCCGCCGTCATCGCCACTACCACGAATACGCCAACGGCGATCCCCATGATGGTGAGCGCCGCTCGCACCTTGTTGGAGCGGATGTTCTCGAGGGCCATGACGATTCCCTCGACGCTGTGGTGGAGCAGCAGCCCGATACGCATCGTCACTCCTGGCGCATGGCCGCAATGGGATCCAGGCGTGCCGCTCGACTAGCGGGGTAGATTCCCGCCACAACGCCGACAATGCTGCCGACGAGCACGCCTACAGCAACCGACCAGGGAGCCACCGAAGCCGGAAGCGGAGACACGGCGGCGACCACTTGCGCCCCCACGATCCCAAGCGCGACACCTATTGCCGCGCCAATGGTGCTCAGCGTCGCCGACTCGACCAGGAACTGGGACAAAATGTCCCGCCTCCGCGCTCCCAGTGCTTTGCGTATGCCGATCTCGCGAGTCCGCTCCGCGACGGCAACGAGCATGATGTTCATGATCACCATCGCGCCCACTATCAGACTGATCGCAGGGAGCACGGCACCGGCAAAGGTCAGCGTCGCCTTCGTCTTCCTCCAGAACGCCAGCGCCGACTCCGAGGTGGAGAGCGCGAAGTTGTCGGGCTGAGCCGGCCGCAGCTGACGCCGGCCACGCATGATCTGGCGCACCTGCTCCATAGATTCCTGCATCTCATCCGTGCTGCTCGCCTGGATGGCAAGCGTGCCGATGTACCCGTGGGGCAGGGTGAGCCTTCGCGCCGGCGAGTTCAGCGGCACGACGACGAACCGGTCGAGTGAAATGCCGAAGACGCTTCCCTGAGACTCCGCCACACCAATGACCCGGTACTTCTGTCCTGCAACGCGCACAGCGCGCCCGATCGGATCGCGTCCGGGAAAAAGCCGCTGCGCAACGTCGTTGCCAAGCACCACGCCCATCACGCCGTGAGTGAGCTCGTAGGGTGCGAACGGCCGGCCCCGCGCCATCTCCATGCGACGAATCGTGAAGTAGTCACCGTCCACAGCGTACACCGTTACCTGGCGGGGCCGCGCGCCCGGTGCTTCCACCGGCACATTGTTCTGAAGATTGGAAACGGCCCAGCGCGTGCCTCGCGGAAGCGCCGTGACGACTGGCTGGATATCGGCGTCGCGCACGTGCGGCCGGCGCGCCCACTCGCGCCAAGTCTCGTTGGTGACATTGCCCACGTTGATGTTCGGGAATCGGCGCAACTCGAAGCTGTTCACCCCCATCAGTTTCCCAACGAAGTCCTCTTCCATGTAGCGGTTCATGCCTTCCACTATGGAGACGACTGCGATGAGGAACATCACGCCAATCGTCACTCCAGCGAGCGTGAAGAAGCTCTTGAGCTTCTGCACGCGAAGCTGCGTCAGGGCCAGCCGGATCGCTTCACGAACAGGCATGCGGAGAACAGGACAGGGGCCAGAGGCCAGGGGAGCAGCTCACCCGAAGCACTACGCGGGAAGGCACCGAGAGTTTCCGGGGGATCACTTCGAGCCGTTGCCGGCCGGCTGGACCCTGCCCCTCACTCGTAGCGCAGCGCCTCGACCGGGTCCAGCCTGGCTGCCCGAGCCGCCGGGAAAAGCCCGAACAGGATCCCCGTGAGCGCACTTGCCGCCAGCGCGAGCACTATTGCGACGGGTGGAATGCTTGCCTCGATGGGGGTCCAGTTACGAATGCCAGCCGCGAGCAGCGCGCCGACGATCAGGCCGGCAATGGCGCCTATGGTAGTGAGCGTGGCAGCCTCCACGAGGAACTGCCAGAGGATAGTGCCTCGTGTGGCACCCAGTGCCTTGCGCACGCCTATCTCGCGTGTGCGTTCGGTGACACTGATCATCATGATCGCCACTACGCCCACACCGCCCACGAGCAGACCGATGGAACCGAGCAGCATCATCACGAGGAAGAACGCCCCGATGATACTGTTGTACAGCTCGAGAACGCGCTCCTGCGTGGTCACGAAGAAGGTATTCTCGACCCCGGGCTTGAGCCCTCGCATCACCCGCAAGCGCGCCACCGCATCATCAAGCGCGACGTCCTGAGCGATCCCATCGTGTGGCTTGACAGCCAGATCGAGCCACGCGGTCGTCATGTTCAGCCGCCGTCTGCCGGTCTCGAAGGGCATCACCGCTTTGGGTGTGTTCGCCGGCTCGAACAGGTTCCCGATCATTGAGTATACGCCGATCACGCGGAACTGCTGTCCCCCGACAGCAATCGGCCGGCCAATGGGGTCTCCCTCGCCGAACAGTTGCTCCGCCAGCTTGTCGTTCACGAGCATCACCGGCGCGCCAGAAGCGTTTTCGGAGTGCGTGAAGGTACGGCCGAGTACCACGTCGGCGCCGGTCGTCTCCGTCCAACCCTGCGTGAAGGCCTCAATCCCGACACCAGGCAGAAAGACATCCCGGAATCGCATTGAGGCCGATGTCGTCACGTGGGCGGTAACGACGCTGATCGTGGACAGGCGCTCCAACGCTGCTGCCTCGTCAACTGTGAGCCCCGGATTGCGCCGCCAGGGACAGCTGTCAGCCGATCCGGTGCAAGTCGTGATCTGTGCCGGCCACTTGGTGATATAGAACGTGGTGGGGCCGGCGGCGCGCAGGCTTCGCTCCACTCCGGCGTTGATCCCGTGCACGGCGGCGGACATCGCCGTCACCACGAAGACACCTACGGCGATGCCAAGGATCGTCAGACCGGCGCGGACCTTGTTGGCACGGATGCTATCGAGGGCCATGACCACGCCCTCGAAGAGTCTGGCGACATAGGCGATCAGTTTCATGTCATTCGGCTCGGAGGGCGACCACCGGATCCAGGCGCGAGGCCCGGACGGCCGGGTACGCGCCGGCTATGATTCCGACGCCGGCGCCAAGCATTACCGACACCACGACCGACCACGGTGCCACGCTGGTCGGCAACGGCGAAACGGCCGCCACCGTCATCGAGAGTCCAGCACCGAGCGCGACACCCAGCGCCGCGCCGATGGTGCTGAGCGTAGCCGACTCGACCAGAAACTGCGTCACGATGTCGCGGCGCTTCGCTCCAAGTGATTTGCGGATGCCGATCTCGCGGGTACGTTGCGCCACCGCCACCAGCATGATGTTCATGATCACGATCGCGCCCACGACCAGACCGATGGCCGGCAGCACTACGCCGGCGAGCACCAGGAACTGCTTGATCGTCATCCATTGCGACAGCGCGGACTCGGAGCTCTCGAAGACGAAGTTGTCCTCCTGGCCCGGACGCAGCTTGCGACGCGCACGCATCACCTCACGAACCGTCTCCCGGGCTTCCGCCAGCGCCGCCTCGTTGGACGCCTGTACCACAAGGCCGCTCACGTCGCCGCGCGGATTGGTAAGTCGGCTCATGTGTGAGGCGCGTGGCGCGATAACCTGTCGATCCAGCGAGAGTCCGAACACCGAACCCTGCTTCTCGAGCACGCCGATCACACGAAATGGGATGCCGCCAAAGCGAATCTCACGTCCCAGCGGATCGAGGTTGGGGAAGTAGAAGTCGGCCACCTCCTGCCCAATGACTACCACCGGCGTGCCGAGCTCCATCTCCTGCGGTGACAGAGCGCGCCCTCGCTCCACGACGAGGTCCTTGATGGCGAAGAAATCGCCGGAAACCGCGTGGGCCAGCACCTGAGGCGAACGCGCCCAGGGTGTCTGTCCGTCGAGCCATCGGACGTTGTCCACGGCCCACCGAGCGTCCGAGGGCAGCGCCTGCCGTACCGCCTCCACATCCTGGTTGTACAGCCTCGGCCGGCGCTGCCACTCGCGCCAGGTGGCCTCGGTGACGTTGCCGGTCTGGATGTCGGGGTAGCGGCGCAGCGTGAACGTGTTGATGCCGAGCCACTTGCCGGCGAAATCCCGCTCCACGTAGCCGGACATCCCGTCCACCACCGCCACGACGGCGATCAGGAACATCACGCCAATAGTGACCCCCAGCAGCGTGAAGAAGCTCTTGAGCTTCTGCACACGCAGCTGGGACAGGGCGAGCCACACGGCTTCGCGGAACGGCATGCTCAGCCCAGAACGCGCGCCGAGAAGGTGTCCCGCCGCTCGTCAGATTCGACGCGGCCGTCGCGGAGCACCACGATGCGGCGAGCGTGCGCGGCGATTTCCGACTCGTGCGTCACCATGATCACCGTCTGCCCGTCGCTGGCAAGCTCCTCGAACACCCGCATGATCTCCGCGGACGTCGATGAATCGAGATTCCCCGTTGGCTCGTCCGCGAGCAGTATCGCGGGCCGGTTGACCAGGGCGCGGGCGATGGCGACACGCTGCCGCTGACCGCCGGACAGCTCGTTCGGCCTGTGATCCATCCGATCGGCAAGCTGGACCCGGTCGAGCGCCTCTTCAGCGCGCCGCCGGCGTTCCGCAGAGGACACGCCCGCATATACGAGCGGCAGCTCCACGTTGTGCAGCGCGGTAGCGCGGGGGAGCAGGTTGAACGTCTGGAAGACGAATCCGATCTCCTTGTTCCGAACGCGCGCCAGCGCATCATCGTTCATGTCGGACACGAGCATGCCATTGAGCCAGTACTCGCCGGCGCTGGGGGTATCGAGGCATCCGATCACGTTCATCAGTGTGGACTTGCCTGAACCCGAGGGTCCCATGATGGCCACGTACTCGTTGCGGCGGATCGCGATGTCCACGCCTCGCAGCGCGTGCACTACTTCACCACCCATGTCGTAATCACGAGTGATGCCGCGCGTGACGATCACCCATTCCTTGCTGGGCGTAACGCCTTGCACGCCAACGACAGCCTGTCGCTCCGCCGTGGTGCTCAGGCCCACCGGTGTATCGAAGGATGCGCTCACTGGCTGGCTCCACGCTGCGTCGCCGGGCGCTCCTGCTCGCGCACCAGCCCTCCGTCCTTCAGTCCACGGATCGCCTGATAGCTGCCAGCAACGATCCGCTCATTCTCGGTAAGCCCTTCGAGCACCTCGAAGTACTCCTCGCCGGCGATACCGACGCGAACCGGGCGGAACGTCACCTTGAGATCCTCGCCAACCACAAACACTCCTTCCACGTCGCGGCGCCCGACCTGTCGAACCGGGGCCCGTCCCATCGCCGCCGTGGCCGCGGTGTCTCCGGTGGCCGATTCGTTCTCCTGCACGGTCAGCGCGATGATCGGAATGGCCAGAGCGTTCTGCCTCTGCGCCGTGACTATCTTCGCCGTCGCCGAGAAGTCGGGTCTGGTCTCAGCTGGAGCGTCCACGAGCTGGATGCGCACCTCGTAGTCCACCGCCTGATCAGTTTGGCCCGGTGTGGTGCGCCGAACCGAGCTGTTCGATATCTCGACCACACGACCGGTGAATACGGTGTCCGGGAATGCATCTATTTCGACAACGGCTGAATCGCCCATCGAGATCCGCGCCACCTGCGTCTCGTCCACGCGGACCTTGGTCTCGAGCACGCTCATGTCGGAGATGGTGAGCAGTGTCGCCGCATCCCTGTTCAGTGTACCCATGATCGCGGTCTCTCCCTGCTCGACGTTGAGCCGGGTGACGCGCCCGCTCATCGGCGCCACGATGGTGGTTTTTGCGAGGTTGGACCGCGCGTCGCGCAGCGCCGCCTCCGCCTGGGCCACCTGGAAGCGTGCTGCCTCGAACAACGCCTCGTTCACTTCCATGGCGGTGCGCAGCTGCTCCATCTGCTCATCCGAAACCAGGGTGACGTTGGCGTTCCGTATCTCCGCCGAGCGTTGGTGATTGCTGCGTGCCTGCGTGGCGTTGGCCTGCGCCCGTGCCAGGTCCGCACGCGCGGCGTAGACCGCTGCCTGCTGTCGCTGAACAGCTGCCTGGTAGGTGGAAGGATCGATCTCCAGAAGGAACTGGCCTCTGGTAACGATCTGTCCCTCCTTCACTGCCAGCCGCACGATGCGGCCGGTGATGTCCGCGCTGAGATCGACCTTGATGTGCGGCTGAATCTGGCCGCTGCCAGTAACCGAAGCGACCAGGTCGCGGCGCTGCACTTCCTCTATGCGGACGATCGTTCCCTTGCCGCCGCGATTCGCTGCGCCAATACCGATCACGGCAATGACGGCTACGAGCAGCACGATGCCCAGTGACCACTTGGTTCTCTTACTCATGGCTCCTTCCGAATCAGCGAAGTGGACGACCGACCGCGCTCTCGAGCGCGGCGAATGCCTTATGGTACTCGAAGATCGCGTTGATGCGATCACTCTCAGCGCGCTCGAACGATGCGCGCGAATCGTTCAGTTCCAGGTACGTGGCGGCGCCAACGCGGTATCGCTCTTCCGCCAGTCGCAGCTCCTCGCGCGCCTTGGCGGCGTTCTGTTCCTGAAGCTCCACCGTCCGCACCTGCGTGATCAACGTAAGATAAGCGGAAGTCACGTCCGCTTCGACCTGGAGCTCCCGGGCACGTATCCGGTGCCGCGCATCGTTGCGCTCGGCCGTGGCGCGCTGCACACGCTCTTCCCTGGCGAAGCCATCGAATAGCGGGATCGAGATCGTAGCCGTGAGTGACATCGGTGCCCGCGCGAAGCTGAACGGAAACGCCTTGTTGTCGTTGCGGATCGTCGCCGCCATGCCGTCCGTGAAGACGAGCGCCTCGCACTGCGGCGTGATGGCCGTGAGGCCAGCCCCCTGCCGCAGCGAATCCGTCGTGAAACAGCTGGCACGCTGATTCAGGATCTGTCCCCGCGCCTGATCGATCAGCATGTCCGTGTTCGATACCTGATAGGTATAGCCGCCCCAACCGGTGGACAAGGAGAGCGACGGCAGGTACTCGGTGCGGGCCGCTCGCGCGGAGAGTGACGAGACCCGCTCCCGAGCGCGAAGCGCCTCGATCCCCGGGTTCTGCCCCTGGGCCAAGTCGAGCACGTACTCCAGGCTGAAGCCCGGCGAGACCACATCGCGGTCGCTTACGAGGTGCACGTCCAGCGGCAGCTGCACGCCCATCGTCTGATAGAGGCGGAGCCTGTCGATCTCCACCTGATTGCGGGCCTGGAGAACGGCGACCTGCTGCTGACCATGGGTCACCTCCGCCCGCGTAACGTCGAGCTGGGTGCCCGCTCCGACCGCTGCCCGCGCGCGTGACAGCTCCAGCTGCACCTGCGTACTACCCAGCAGGGAATCCTGCAGGGCGGCTCGCGCCTGTGCCTGCAGCACACTGTAGAAGCGCTGGACCACGCTGGCTCGCAAACCCTCCTCCGAGCCGGCGATATCCGCCTCCGCCGCATCAAGCGCGGCCGACTGGATTCGAGGCGCGATCAGCTTGCCGGCAGTCAGCCGATAGTTGAGCCCGATGAAGTACGAAGACTGATACACGTCAGCCGACGTCCCGAAGGTTACGCCCTGAATGGGCCGCGCGCCCTGCTGCTGAAATTGCCCCTGAAGCGATGCGTCCGCATTCGGGAGGAGAGCGCCGTACGCGCTGCGAACGGCGGCACCGGCAGGCCGAAGGCTGCTCTTGACCTGCTGATGCTCCGGGTTGCTTCTTGCGGCTATGGTTATCGCCTCCTCGAGCGTCAGCCTGGGCGAGGCGGCGCCCTGGTCCTGAGCCAATACGGGTGCGGCCACGAGCAAAGCGGCCATTCCGAGCATCGCCGAGCGGGGCAGCTTCAGTTGCATGAGCGGTCGTCCTCGATGATTGAAAGTCTGGCCCCCATACGCATGGGCCGGCCGGGCGGTTTCACGGCCAAGAAAGGGGACCTGCGATAATCTCGAGGCACGCGGCCTGAGCCAGGCTCAGTCCTGCTTCAGTTGATCCGTCAGGCCCGAGCCGTAACATCGCGCAGGACGGGCATTGGTACAACGAGCGCGGAAGACGATCAGCGGGGTGGCTCGTCCCGGACAGCCGAGATGCCGCGTGAGTCGAGCGAAACTCGGAGCACGCGCCCCTGCGCATCTACCCATACCTGTCGAACCGTCCCATCGGGTTCGGTCAGAACCAGGCGCCGGGCTGGAAGATCCACCCCGCGGATTGACACGCGATCGTTCCCTGCCTGCTCCACGCGCATCGAGAGCTGAACGTTGCGCCTGGGGATCACTACCGGAACCGCTCCGGATCGTTGCGAGGACGCGAGAAAGTAATACTGGTGAAAGACGTCATCATCCAACACCAGGGCGCCGTCCGACACTATGTATTCACGCGCAGATTCGCCACGCGGTGTCCGCACGCGCGCGCTGAATCGTCCCCGTCCGATCTGGCCAGTGAGGCGTTCCTGAAGGTCGCTGCCCATCCGGACCTCCAGCTGGTAGGCCAGTGGCGCGCCAGCACTGTCGGTGCGTAGCGCCGGGCTCAGGCGCTGATCGTTCAAAGTCACCGTTGCATTGGCCACGAGAACGTCGCCCCCAGGGCCGGGATTGCGGCGGATCGTGAACTCTTCCCGGCCGATGCGGGTATTGCCCCGCATGATCGTGAAGCTTCCTTCGTCCACCACCTGGGCGGGCGCTGGGCTCGCCGGGACGACGAAGAAGGGGAGAACTGGGAGGAGCAGAAGGATGGGGGATCTCATAGGCACGTGAGTAGTACCCGCTGGCTTTAGCTGGGGTTCACCAATCAGGATCCGGGGCCGAGAATATCCGATCGCTGATCCGCCCGAGAATGCGTTCATAGATCAGCTTTCCCTTCTCGGCCGTCGCCAGGGTGGGACGTCCTATCGAACCTGCACTCCTCCTGGGGACGCGCAACCAGCCCCGGCGATATCTGCGAACCATCTCGCGCGTTGCGGAATGATCCCGTGCCAGGTCCATGCGCACCACCTCAGGCGCAATATACAACATGATCGAGGTGTCCACCTCGTCGCCATGCATGTGGTCCCGCTGCCCCTCGAGGAGGTCGTTGAGCGGCACGGCAAATATGTCCACTACCCGAACCCTGGCCATCGCAGTGATTACCGTGGCGAGGGCTTCCTGGTGAGGATCGTGGTCGTGCGCGGTGAGCAGGACAAATTCACGAAAGCCGCTGATCTCCCAGGAGGCGAGCAAATCGTTCAGCATCCGGTGCAGCGTCTTGCGTCGCATAGAGGCATTCCCGGGAAAGTCGCGCTCCGTTCCGACGTTTACGCCATATTCCACGGTTGGCGCTCGCAACACGCCATAGGTTGCCGAAAGGTCATCCGCGAGTCGCTCGGCAATCATCGTGGCGCTGCCCAACGGGAGGTGGGGCCCCCGCTGTTCGCAGGTCCCCACCGGAACGATCAGTCGCGCATCCGCGGCGAGGTGCCCTACAACCTGCCCCGGAAGCATCATCTTCAGGAGAAGCGGGCCCTGCCGGCGCGCTGGGAGGGGATGGGATGCGGTCATCTTGATCCGTGACGAAGTGGTATCGCCCTGGCGGCGCTCCGGCGCTACCATGGCGACTGCTCTCTGGCTCGTCCTGCTGGCGGTCGCGCTGGTAGCTGGTTCATGGTGGCTGCGGTCGCCGGAGATACGCTACCTCCTGGCGTGCGGCCTCGCCACGGCGCTGGCCTGCGTCGCCGCCAGCCGTAGCGGTGCTGCCGCTCGTCGCTGGGCCTGGCCTGCCGCTGCGATGGCCGTGGTGTTCGTCGCGATCGCGAGCGTCTCCCAGCGCGAGATCAGCCGAATCGATCGAGACTGGATGGGCTATCGGGAGATGGCGGTGGACCGCGGGCTCCGACTGATGTCGGCAGCCATCGAGCAGGATGTCGCAGCGCTGAGTGTCCTCGCTCGCGATGCACTCACCACCGTCGATCCGGTCGTTGCGCCGGTTGTCGCCTTCAACGCTCTCGATCGGCTCCCGCTGGACGCTGGTGTTGGCGTGGTTGTGATGACGGACGGCATTCCGGCTGCCTGGACCGGGCGCATTCACGCTGCTCCCGCTCTCATGTCCGGCGGCGCCGGTGTGGCGTTCACATCCTTCTACGCCGTTCTCTACGCTGCGGCCGACGCGGATGATGGTCGCCGCGCGATCGCCACTCGAGTTCTTCAGGCGCTGCCGCCGGCGAACCGGCTCGTTACCGGCCTCGAGCAGGGCGTCGCCGAGCGCTCCGGGTTGATTGGGTTCCATTTCGCGCAGCCCGTGACCGCGGCGGCGAACGCCACCGCGGCCACCGTTGCGGTGAACGACGTCGCCGTCGTCGGGGTGACCGCGATCCCGCCGAGCCGTGAAGAAGCACGCCTCCGCACCGTGGAGGGAGCGCGTTCGTTTGGTGTGGTGGCGCTCGCCTCCACTCTGCTACTTCTGCTGGTGGGTAGTTGGCGTCTGAAGGCGGCGCTGCCCTGGCGACTGATCCCGCTCGCCGCCGCGCTCGTCATGATCGCGCTCGTTCCACTGAGTGCATTTTCGCGCGTCACGATTCTCTTCGACCCCACTGTCTACTTCGCGGATTTCGGGGGCGCGTTCACGGCGAACGTCGGCGCACTAATGCTGGCAGGCGCGGTCTCATTGCTGGCCGTGCTGCTCATTCTGCGCGGGCCCATGACCCTGCGCTCACGGGCTCGCGCCATTCTCGTGGTGGGCGCGATCGTCGCCGGGGGCCCGTTCCTCCTCCGCCTCCTTTCGAGGGGCGTTTCGCCGCCGCCGGGTGGAATTACGGCGGGTCTCTGGCTGGCCTGGGAGCTGGCGCTGTTTCTTTCGGCGGCGATGCTGCTGGTGGTGGTAGCGGCTGTTTCCCCCGCGCTGCGACGCACTGGTGGTGGGCTGCACCCGTTGGTGGCGCCGGTGCTGGCCGCGGTGGCGGCGCTCGCCGGGCCGCCTGCCATGGAAGCCACGGGCGGTTGGCCCGTCTGGTACGCCGGTCTCTGGGTCGTCGCCATCGGGGCGCTCGCCGTTACCCGACGGCACGCCTGGGTGATCATCACGTCGGCGCTGGTGGCGTCCCTGGGTGCTGCCACCGTGACCTGGAACGCGGGTGTGCGCGGCCGTATGGCGCTGGCTGCGCGCGATGTCGCTTCCCTCCACGTGGTCGAGCCGTTTCTGGCGTCGGTGCTCGATCGATTGGGCGACGAGCTCGACGATGATCCGCCACCCCGCTCGCAGGCCGATCTCCTTCGCGCCTACGTACGCTCGGACCTGGAGGGAACGGGTTTTCCCGTTCAGCTGACCAGCTGGCTGCCCGAGGGTGTGGCTGCCGCTGATCTCTCGCTATCACACCTGGACGTCCCCGATGCGGAGATGCTGGAGCTGGCGCGTGTGTCGCGATCCAGTGCGGAGCGGATGATAGTGCGACTCGATGGCGTGGCGGGGGCGCACGTCGTGCTTGCTGTTCCATACGCTGATGGGACGGTGCTTACTGTGTTGGTAGGGCCCCGTACCAGGTTGATTGGCGAGGCGCCGTTCAACGTGCTGCTCGGCCTTGAACCGCGAGAGAGGGGAACGCCACCCTACACTCTGACCCTGATGGAGCCGCAGGCCGACGCGGCCGTGCCCGTTGGCATGGAGTGGTACCGCGCCGACGGCGAGCTGCACGGCGTGAGCTTCGTGCCAACAAGGCTCGGCCCCGCTCGCGCGCATGTGGAGATCGAGCTGCGTTCGCTCGATGTTCTGGTGCAGCGCGGCACGCTCGTGGTGCTTTCCAACGTCGTGGTGATCCTCCTTCTCTGGGTCGTCAGCACGCTGCCGGGCGGTGGGCTCCGCCGATGGCTTCGGCGTCGGCTGCGGAGTTGGCGTCAGAGCTACCGAGCTCAGCTGACAATCGCCCTCTTCGCCTTCTTCGTCATTCCGGCCACCACCTTCGCAGCGTGGAGCTACCAGCGCCTCCAGTCGGAGGACCGGCAGTCACGCGAGCTTCTCGTGCGGGAGATGCTGCGCGCTCTTGCCACGGGGGACCAACCCCCAGCCGCTGAGGGGCTCAGCATGCAGCGCGAGACGCCGATCTGGCTGTATCGCGGCGGCGAGCTGTGGCAGACCAGCCTCCCTCTGCTCGAGGACATCGCGCCCGCGGGCCTGTTCCTGCCTGCGGACGTGTACCTGACACTCACCGACGGACGCGAGGTATTCGCGAGCCGGATGATGGGAATCGGCGACATACCGATCCTGTTTGGGTACCGCGCGGTGAGCGATCTTGCAAGGCAACCGGTGGTGTTCTCCGTTCCAGCCCGGGGCAACGAAGAGACGCTGGAGCAACGCCGCCGCGACCTCGGTATTCTGGTTCTCTTTGCCACCGTGCTCGGCGCCTTTGGCGCGCTGTGGCTGAGCGGCATTGCGGCCCGGTCTCTTGCCGAACCGATCGGTAGCTTGCGCCGAGCTGCTCTTGCCATAGCTGCCGGTGAGCGAGAGCCGCCTCTAGCCGGTGTCCCGCCGCTCGAGTTCCGCCCGGTGTTCTCCGCGTTTCGCCGGATGGCATCGGATCTGGGTGAGAGCAGGGCAGCACTCGAGGCGGCACAGCGGCGTACGGCGGCCGTCCTTCGCAACGTTGCCAGCGGCGTGGTTGCCGTTGACGGCGATGGGCGAGTCGTACTGGCAAACCCGCGTGCTGAATCCCTTCTCGAGCAGGCGCTTCCCCCCGGTTCTCCGCTTCCCGCACTCGGTGGTGTGCACCTGGCCCGGCGGACGGCGGTGTTTCTCGCCCACGGAACCGTGGACGAAGAGGAGTTGGACATCCCGGCGGGCGAACAGCAGATCCACGTCCGCTTCACACGCCTTTCGGGTACCCGAGGGGGGGGCGCGGTGATCACCCTCGATGACGTGACGGAGCTGGCGCGTGCGCAACGCGTTCTTGCGTGGGGCGAGATGGCCAGACAGGTAGCGCATGAGATCAAGAATCCGCTCACACCGATCAGGCTGGGAGTGCAGCACCTGAAGCGTGCGCATAGCGATGCGCACCCCGGCTTCGACCGCATCCTGGATCAGAACGTCTCGCGCATTCTCGCCGAGATCGACCGCCTGGATGAGATCGCACGAAGCTTCAGTCGCTACGGTGCGCCTCCGGCAGAGCGGCTCGGCGCCGTGTCGACGGATGTCGCGGCGGTGGCGCGAAATGTGGTCGAACTGGAGAGGCTCGGTGCTGGAGAGGTGGAGTGGCGGCTCGAGGGGGCCGATGGTGCCCTGCTGGCGCTGGCGCGCGCGGACGAGTTGCGGGAAGTGCTGCTGAACCTTCTCGAGAACGCGCGGCACGCCGAAGCTACGCGAGTGGAGCTGCGGCTTCACGGCGCCGACGGACGGGTAGCGATCGAGGTCCGCGACGATGGACGCGGTATTCCGGCTCAGATCCTCCCCCGCATCTTCGAGCCCCACTTCTCGACCCGGACGAGCGGCAGTGGACTGGGTCTGGCGGTCAGCCGGCAACTGGTGGAGAGCTGGGGCGGAACGATCGTGATCACGAGCAACGGCGGCACTGTCGTGCGTGTCGAACTGGCGGCGGCCGGATAAAGGGCCCCGCATTTACGCGGGCGCCGCAGCATCGTCTCACCTTTGGACGCGCTCCCTTGTATCTTGGAAGGTACCAGGCGCTCTACCCCTCGCTGCCGGCACCGACGGATGGCAAGGGGGTAGTACACCTGGTCCTTCCGGCAAGCCGCCACTCTGCTCGTGTGCGCCGCATGAATCTCCGTCTGCTCAGTCGCTCTGCTCTCGCACTACTCGTCGCGCTGATCGCCGCCTCATGCGAACGGCTGGACGTGGGGCCGGAGCTTGCTGGTGAGCTGGGGCGAGCGCGCGATGATGCCCGGGGCGTGCTGGCGATCGCCGCGGACTCGGCTTCGGCGTCGTCGGCCGATTCCGTCACCATGCTGGCGATTCTCTACCTCGAGCGACATCGACTCGGATTGGGGAGCCCGTTCAGGCTCATCGATTACGCCATGTCCGACCCGCGTCTGGACGATCAGGCTCGCCGGCGCGTTGGCTGGATGCTCCTTGCCCGTACGCTCGACGGCAACGGTCATGTGGTGGATCCTGCCGCGCTCGGCCTTGCGGCGACGAAGAGACAGGATGCCGTTGAAGCCGGTGCGAGCCACGCGCTGCTCATCAATCGCACCGTGGCTGGTGCGCGCGATGCGCGAGCCGGCGAAGTGGCGGTTCGCGTCGCGTATGCAATTGCCGCCGCTGAGGGGACGGTCAGCCAGTGGACTCCCGCGATCAGCGCCCGCGCCGCCGCTGTCGCGCGTGACCGCGAGGTCGCCCGCGATGACGCGCGCACCCTTCTGCGCGCCGCGCGTGCCCAGGGTACCGACCCGCTCGCGCTCGTGCCGTTCTGGAGGTCTGCGAGGCGTTTTCAGGTCGAGCAGCCGGCCATGGTTCCACTCGCAGCCGATGCCGAGCGTGAGGCGCTGGAGCTCGTGCCCCATGTCACGGATGCCATTCGGTCGACGGCCGAAACACTCGTGCTCCTCGCCGCGGACAGCGGCGTGATCGAACCGGATGAGCCGCAACGCGATCGCATCGCCGGGCTCACGGCGCGTCGTCTCACTGAATTCGCTGCCGCAGCGGAACTGCCACCACAGGCGCCAGTGGTGGTCTCGGTCAGCGCACATCGATCGCGACTGATGGAGCGCCGCGAACTCGAGCCAGCCACGCGGCGGGCGCGGAATCGTTTCGTGGATCGTGCGGTGAACGAGGAAACGCTGGCCGCAGAGTATGCATTGCTGCGTCAGGCTGGCGGAGGCGCGACTGCGCCCGCCCTCGCCGCACTGGCCGCTGCGGTCTCACTTCGAGCGTACTCGCAGGAGGAGATCTGGTGGCCGGGAATGCCCTCGCCCACGGTTCGCGATCTGCGTGATCGTTTCGCGCTGGGGACGATCACCTTCGACCAAGATGTGCCGGCGACGTGGAGGGGCTATTACACGCGTATGCTTTCATTCGCGCTCTCGGACCTGCAGCGCGTAATGCCCGCGCTCAAGCTCAGGGGGCTGGCGTTGCACATTGGCGACAGCCCCATGAGGTCCGAGGCGCTGGCACTTCACGATCCGCGAGCGCGCGTGATTTACCTGCCTCTCGCCACCAGCGCAGGGACCCTCGCTCACGAAGTTGCGCATGATCTCGATTGGCAGGTGGCGCGGGCGCGCTACGGCACGCGAGGCGAGTACGCCAGCGACCGGGCCATTCGCGACCGGGATGGAAGCCCTTTGGCGCAGTCACTCCAGGGCCTGACCAGCGCTACGCTCATTCCACCGCTCCGGGAGAACAACCATCGGCCGCCACACGACAGCCGTCCCGCCGAAGTATTCGCACGAAGCGTGGACTGGTTTGTCGCCGTGTCACTCGCGCGCGAAGGACGGAGCAATGGCTATCTGTCATCAGTGCAGGATGACGTGCTCACGGGATACGTCACTGTCGCTCCTCCGGACGTCACAGGAGAGGCGGGCGAGGCGCTCGTGCGCATCCTGGACGACGTGGCGCCCGTCGCGAGCAGCAGCCGCGACTGGTTCCTCGCGCAGTACGGCGTGGCGCGCTCGCACGGGCCCTACGATCTCACGCGGAAGGTGCTGGAGTATCCGGTCTCGGTGGGGCAGCAATTCACCCTGTACTCTCAACTGGCCGAGGTAGTTGCCGGCAGGAATAAGGCGCTGGCGGCGATCAACGTGGAAGCGTGTCGTTCGCGCGGGGCCTTTGATGATCGCCGACTGGCGTCGGCGCGGACGCGCGTCGCGATGCTCGCCGCAGAGGCGCGCGCCCGCGGACTCATCAACGCCTCGTTCGAGGCGAGGCTGAGGTTGGAGGTCGAGCGGTTTGCCGCCCGGCAGGCGCTCCTTGGCGCACCATCCCTGCTCGGCTCCTTCGAGCCCCTGCCGGCCGAACTGGTTCAGGCAATGCTCGAACAGGCTCGCTTGCTGGAACAGGTGAGCACACCGCTGGTCATCACGCCAAAGACGCGCGAGCCGTGCGTCGTGGGCGGTGTAGCCTAGTCGTTCAACCGTGCAGGCGGTCCGGCCAGCTCAACCGCCTGGCTGAACACGCATGCTCCCCGGCAGGCTGTCCAGCAGTGGTTTGAGATCCCTCGCTCGCTCGAGGGAGGTCACGAAGGTCATACCTGGCAGGGTGACTACCAGCAGCCTGGACACGCCATACACCACTACCGTTCCTGCCTCGGCGTGAACGACGTTCGCCGACGCATCGCGAAGGTGTACGCGACCGCGTGCGCCGTTGCCGAAGTCATCCAGATCACGCGACCGACGCAGCGATGCCCAGGTGCCCACGTCGTCCCAGCCGAAATCGCCAGGCAGTACCAGCGCGTTGGCGGTCCGCTCGAGAAGTCCGCGCTCGATCGAGGCCGACTGAATCATGCCGGCGAAGCTGGCCGCGTCACCCGACCGCAGCGCTTCCATTCCAGGAGCCAGCTCACGCGTGTGCGCCTCGAGCTCGGAGATGAACACACGCGCGCTGGCCAGAAGAATCCCCGAATGCCATAGCGCACCTTCTCGCACCAGCTCCTCGGCGCGCAGTTCTCCCGGCTTCTCGACGAAGGCCCGCACCGCACATGGGCGACCCCTGGCAATCCCGCCAGGACCGAGCGGTTCCCCCGGCAGCAGATAGCCAAACGACGTCTCGACGCGGGTCGGCCGGATACCGATCGCGACCATCGCGTACTCGCGGTCTGCAAGTGCGGCAGCAGTCCGCAGTGCGCCATGGTACAGCTCCGGGAAGCCCACGGCGAGATCGGCGTGCATGGCGCACGTCATCGTGTTCGGACCGGCGCGCCGTGCCACCTCGTGCGCCCCCCAGGCGAGTGCCGCGGCGGTGCCAAGCGGCCGTGGTTCCACCAGGATGTTTGCGGCGGGGACGTCGGGAATGGCACCCGCGATGGCGCCCGCTATGTCGTGGCTCGTCAGGATCAGTACGCGTTCGGGCGGGACCGTTGGTGCGAGATGCCCCACGGTTTCAGCGAGGAGCGGCCGATCCGACAACAGCGCCAGCAGCTGTTTTGGTCGTTCCGGTGTGCTCAACGGCCAGAAACGGGAACCGATACCACCAGCGAACACTATGGCCCACATTGCCCGGCCGTCGTCGGGAAGCATCTCCGCTTCCAGCTCCTCCTCCGTAGCGACGTCGGCTTCGGAAGCGGTCGTCTCCGTGGGGACCACCGTCACCAGCGGTGCGTTTCTGACCATTAGTGGCTGTCGGCCAGGGAAGGTGGGCTCAAGCCGTCCACCGGCGAAGTTCGATCCAGACTTCACGTGACACGCGTACCTCGTGCGGGAACCGCTCCAGGAAATCGCGACGAAGCGAGTCGGCATGTTCCCGCAGGTACCGCTCGAGATCGTCACGGCTGGCTGCTTCGTAAGTAGTGCGGAAGTGTCCCTCTCCGGCCGTGACGAACGTTGCGCCACGGAAGCATCCCGTAGCGATCACCTCGCCGATGTGACGGTCCATCATGTACTCGACGAAATCAGCAGCGACGCGTTCCGGCACCTCTACGGTCACCTCGTACAACACCGCGCCGCGCACAGGTGTGTCGGTCATTCGTGGAGCTCAGCCGAGGTGTACTCGATGTAGCGCGCAGCGTCATTCGCGGCCGGCTGACCGAGCAGACGCGCCACCAGATAGATGGCCGCATCGATGCCTGCCGACACCCCGGCTGCAGTAATGATCCGGCCATTGTCAACCACGCGCTTGTCCGGGCGGATGCGCGTTCGTGGCGCGGCCTCTCGCAAGCGGTCTATGGCCCCGTGCCATGTTGTTGCCTCCAGCCCCTCGAGCAGCCCCGCCGCGGCCAGCACGAGGGCTCCCGTGCAAACTGACAGCGTAATCTCGGCGCTATGCGAAGTGGTGCGCACCCAGTCCATGGTGGGCTGATGACCAATTGGAATGTCGGTGCTACCGCCCGGAACGAGAAGGATGTCAGGACGCGGCGCATTACGATGGGCGTGCTGCGGATTTACGCTCAAGAATCCCTGGCTCACGACCGGGTACAGTTCGGCGGCAACCGTATATACATCGAAGGCGCGCCCGTTCTGCGCGGTCGTGAATACCTCGGCAGGGCCGGCGAAGTCGAGGAGCTCGACGCCATCCCAAACCAGGATGGCGACGCGCCGGCGAATGGCCGGTGTAGTGTTGTCGTGCATTCTCCGTGGCAGTCCGCGAACGAGGTGGCTATGCCGGCTCCGCGGATTCTCCCGGAGCGTGCAAGGGGATGATGGCTGTAAAGGTACTCCCCGCGCCACTCTCGCTCACCACCCACACATCCCCGCCCAGGAGCCGCGCGAGCTGCCTGGCAATGCTCAGGCCGAGGCCGGCGCCTCCAGCGCGTCGGGTAGTGCTCTGATCCACCTGCCAGAACGCGTCGAAGATGCGCTCCAGATGCTCGGAAGGGATCCCGATTCCGGTATCGGCCACGCGGAACTCGACGTACCGGATCCGGTGCAGCACGTTGAGCGCGACCCCGCCGCGATCGGTGAACTTGATGGCGTTCGCGAACAGGTTCACCAGAATCTGCCGGATCTTCCCCGCATCGGTGTTCATGATCACGGGCTCATCCGGCATCACGCTCATCAACGCCAGCCCCCTTCTCTCGGCCAGCGGCCGCACCATCGAGATCGCTGCGTCAACCACTTCCCCGACCTGGAATGGTTCCGCGCACACAGTCTCTCTGCCAGCCTCCAACCGTGAGAAGCTGAGCAGGTCCTGTATCAGGATGAGCAGATGCTCGCCACTCGAACGAACGCGTTGTAGATGATCACGCTGGAGCTTGCTGATGGGACCTACGATCTCGTTCTCGAGCAGGTCGGTGTATCCGAGAATCGCGGTGAGCGGCGTGCGCAGCTCATGCGACATCATTGCCAGGAACTCCGCCTTCACCCTGTTGGCGGAGATCGCCGCCTCGTACAGCCGGCCACGTTCCAGTGCCTGCGCGCAGTGGTGCGCCAGCGTCATCATGAAACGCCGCTCCTCGTCGTCGAAGCGCCGGCGCTTCGGGAAGCGCAGCGTAAGTGCGCCAAGCAGGTTGTCGCCGGCCTTGAGCGGCAACGCTGCCCAGGATCCGTCGGGAAGGCTGGCCCGATCCGGCAGCGAATAACGCTCCTTCCACTCGTCGATGGACTCGATGAAAACTGGTCGGTGAGTGATCGCGACATCCCGCGTCGGGACCGGTGTGTTGACTGGGAACTTCCGATAGCGCTCGACGACCTCGGGTGCGAAGCCGATGCCATCCACGTACTCGAACCACAGGCCATCGTCGCTGAGTTTCACCACACCGCCGGCCTCGGCGCCCAGAGCGGCCAGTCCACGCTCCAGGATCACCTGCACCACCTCACGAGCTCCGCGGGCGTCGGAGAGGGCCGCCGTCACTTCCTGCAACCGGCGCGCGCGGTCGGCGTTGAGCTCGGCGGTGCGGCGAGCCAGCCGTTCGGCCGTATAGAGCTTGGATCGAAGAAGCGCCTGCGCACACTGCGCGGCGAGGGCGGCGATGAAGCCGCGATCATCCTCCTCGAATGCTCGCTGTTGCTCGAAGGCGAGCGCCATGGCAGCGCTGATCTGGCCGTTGGCGCGGACAGGAACGGCGACGAGGGCCTGTGCCCCCAGCCGCTCGAGATCGCTGGCAGCTGCCGGGTCGGTGGCGCGGGCCTGCTCGAGCGACTCGACGAACACGGACCGACTCTCGCGCACCGCCCTCGCCAGGGGCGACCCGCCACCAGTTGGGAAGCGGCGCCAGCCGTCGCGTGACGCCAGGGGCACCCCACTGGCCGCCACCAGTTCCAGCTCCTGCTCGTCAGGCGTGAGCACGGCCAGAAGTGCCACGGAGGCGCCCATGGCCCGGAGACCCTGAGTGACGGCCGCAGTAGCTACCTGGTCAAGGGAGATCGCCTCGGAAAGGGCAACGCTCAGCGCCTCGAGCTGGCGCATCCGGGTCTGCACGCGAGCCAGCTTGACGGCTACGGTACTGTCGCCGACTGCGTCCTCGGTATCCAGACTGCTCTGATCGTCCAGTCCGCTGCCCGGCACTGCGGCATGCTCCATCCAAAGGGGGCGGAACGGGTTAAGCTTCGGGTGCAATGAAGGCGCGAGGCATCCTGTCACTGCCGCCGCATTGCAGATGCGGGGCCAGCAAGGGGGCCGGGCTCACAGATTCTATGCAAACATATGGTGCTACCGCACCGGGCAGTGGCGCTGCCAGACCCCCTGGGGGAGTCTGGCAGCGATGAGAAAAGCCCGTGTGGGGTTTACACCGACTGCTGCCGCGAGAAGGACCGTGTCGGGCTTACACCGACAGCAGCCGTGAGAAGAAGGAGCGGTAGCGGCGCAGTGCCTGGCGAAGGTCCTCGGTGGATACGTCGTCACCACGGTCCCACTGTCCCTCGAGACTCGCACGCTCCCGAGCGAACGATTCTGCGAGCTGCTTTATCGCCTCTGCCACCAATCCGTCGGCGTCCTGTACAGCCCGTCGCGGCTCGTCCACGAAACCGGCCTGGATCTCGGTCCACCGGGCGTGGAAGTCTTCGATCAGCTCCGACCGGAGAAGCGGCGTGGAGCGACTCTCATCCGACATGTCGGCGGGTTCACCGGACCCGTCGTCCCGCCGCACCTCACGGTCCAGCACTCGCTCACTGCGATCGGCATCGGTGCTCGTCGAACGGTCCGCGTTCTTGGCCAGGTCGGCCGTCGAAAGCTCTTCGCGATTGATGTCTTCCCTCATGGTCTCACCTCGCTGTCGGTTCTCGTTCCACGGTCACTACCACGACTGGCGGATTTTCTGTCGCGCCCATCATCTCGCTCCGCCTTTCTCCCGGCCGACCGTTCTGCACTCTCACGATCTTCGAGAAGGTCATCGAACAGCTCGCGATAGTAGACCATCGCCTGCCTCAGATCCTCCGTACTTGCCTCGCCGCGCCGGTGCTGGAGCGCGATCGCGCGCGCCGAGCGATAGTTGTCCACCACGCGTGGGTGGTGAACCGACAGATCAGCGAGTCGCTGATCGAATTCGGCCACGGGGTAGCCGCGCGCTTTCATGACTTCCTCCACGAGGAGGTCCGCTTCAGTGACGGCTGTCTCGGGCTGATCCACGAAAGTCGCCTGTACCGTTCGCCATTCGCGCGTGTACCGCTCGCGACGTTCGGCGGAGAGCGGGTGGATGTCGAGCTTGTCGACGCGCTCCTTGCGCTTCACAAGCTCCGACTCGGCGCGGCGCCGGTCGCCTCGCTCCTCCACGGCGCGCGAGTACTCCGGCCCATAGCGCTCCTGGAGCTGCTCCGATCTTCGCTTCTGCCACAGATACCAACCTAGCCCAGCCACTACTGCCAGCGCGATTACGATCGCGACAACGCCAATAGGGTCCATCGTTTCCTCCTGAGCCCGCAAATGCGGGCACGGTGGTTCAACACGCGGCGGCTCCACCGCCGGAGTCGCCGACTGCCGGAGAGGCACCTGCAGTGCCACCGCGCGACGATGCCGCTGGATTGCCGCAGAGCCTGCAAATCCGGCTCCGAGATCTTCATGACAGCAGCCACCCCCGTCATGCACGCGTGCAGAACCATGGACCTGAGCGCGGTGCTATGCTGCCGGTGGCGCGCGATGACGCGCTAGCATCACTGGCATGCTCGCCGCCATCCGCTCAGCCGCCGTGCTGGGAATCAACGCTTACGAGGTAACCGTCGAGGTGGACGCGGCGCGCGGGCTGCCGAACTTCACGATCGTCGGTCTGCCGGCAAGCGCGGTGAGGGAGAGTCGCGAACGGGTATGTGCGGCGATTCTGAATGCGGGACTCGAGCTCAAGTCGCGGCGCTTGACGATCAATCTCGCCCCCGCAGACGTTCGAAAGGACGGCACGTCGTTCGATCTGCCAATCGCGCTCGCGCTGCTTGCTGCCACGGGTCAGCTACCAGCAGATCGGCTGCGCAACCTTCTCGCCGTGGGCGAACTTGGCCTGGATGGCAAGCTCCGGCCGGTGCGCGGCGTGCTGCCCGTAGCTCGGCTCGCTGCGGCTCGTGAACGGGACACGCTCTTACTGCCATCGGCAAATCTGGCAGAAGCATCGCTGGTGAGCTCGGCGCGACTCGCCGCGGGAGACAGGCTGCGCGACATCGTCTACGCATTGCGAAACGGTGGGCTGCCGCGCGCCGCGCCGGCCGCGGTGCAGCCTGCCGCCAGGGAAGTTCCCACGCTCGACCTCGCGGACGTCGCAGGCCAGGCAAGCGCCAAGCGCGCGTTGGAGATCGCGGCCGCCGGCGGACACGGACTGGTGATGATCGGCCCGCCCGGCAGCGGCAAGACCATGCTGGCGCGGCGCCTCCCATCAATCCTCCCATTACTCACCGAAGAAGAGGCGCTCGAGGTAACCGCCATTCATTCGGTCGCCGGGCTGCTTCACCCCCACCGCCCGCTCTGCGGCGGGCGTCCATTTCGCGCGCCACACCACTCCATCTCCGACGCGGGGTTGGTTGGGGGAGGGAGTACGCCGCGGCCAGGCGAGGTGAGCCTCGCGCATCACGGCGTCCTCTTTCTTGATGAGTTGCTGGAGTTCCGCCGGCACGTTCTCGAGGCGCTCCGGCAGCCCATGGAGGACGGATTCGTGACTGTGGCGCGCGTCAGTGCAAGCGTCATCTTTCCGGCCCGATTCGCCCTTGCCGCGGCAATGAATCCGTGTCCATGCGGTTTCGCTGGCGATTGCGCCCGGAGTTGCATCTGTGCCGCCGCCGATATCGCTCGCTATCATGCTCGCCTTTCCGGGCCGCTGCGCGATCGGATAGACATGTTCGTAAGCGTGCCCACCCTGCCCATCGAACGGCTGGCGCGTGCCGTGCCGGGAGAACCGTCGGCCCACGTGCGGGAGCGCGTGCAGGCCGCCCGCGCTCGCCAGCTCCTGCGCCATAGGGAGCTGCCGGACTCCCCAGCCAATGGGCACGCGAGCCCGAGCGTTGTCGAGCGCACTCTCGCAAACGACGCCTACCAGCTCCTGCGCTCGTCCTCCATTGGGCTCGGCCTGAGCGCACGCGGCTATCACCGTACGCTGCGAGTTGCTCGCACGATCGCCGACCTCGACGGCGAGGATCGCATCCGCGCTCCGCACGTTGCCGAGGGGCTGAGGTACCGCGGGGTGGATGCTTCGCGAATGGGACGACCCACGGCCTCCGCTGGCCAAGGGGGCCTTAACCCCTGATTCCTGGGGTTGTGTCACCTCGGAATCCTGAGAAGGGCGGCACTCGTGGGAAGCGAGCGCCAAGGTCTGTACGCCCATTGACTCGTTAACCGGAAGGCTATGGCGGCACTGCGGACGCGGGTGGGTGAGGCCTCTGGACCAGCTGGGCTGATCTGCCTGGTCGACGATCTTGGTGGCGCCTTGTCCGGCAGTAGTGCATCGAGGTCTTGAATGGCGTGCGCTTGATAACCGTTGTAGCCGGCAGTCCATGGCTATCTACGAGCAAGTAACCTGTGCTTGCGCTGGCCATCTCCTTGGCGCGGGCCGCAGCACGAGTGGGAGCAAGTCTGCGCTATTCTGCGGGAGGGGTGCTGCCGGGCAGCATACTCACCGCTGGTCCACGTGACGGCTATGATGGGGTGGTTGTCGTAATGGTCCTCCTTTCTCTGGCGTCCGGTGCGGCCGTCATGGCGGCTGGCGACCGCCCGCCTGCTTACGAAGCTCCTCACGCGACAGGAGAACACGCATGATGCGGCCGGCCACCGTCACCAGGGCGGATCAGGGCATTGCCGGGCTTCGAATACGGCCGGCGCACCTCGATGACGCAGTGCCCGTGGCGCGCATCTACAACGAAGGCATTCGCGCGCGCGTCGCGACGTTCGAAACCGCAGAGCGTGAACCGGCCGATGTGATTGCGTGGCTGGAAGCGCCCGACGCCGCACGGTGGCCATTTCTGGTGGCGGAGGTGCGGGATGGCTGCAACGCCACCATTCTCGGCTGGATCCGTGCTTCCCCATACCGGCCCCGAGACTGCTATGCCGGCGTCGCCGAATTCTCCGTGTACGTGGCGGAACGGACGCGCGGACGGCGCATTGGCGACGCGCTGATGGCGGCGTTCCTGCCGGCGTGCGAGGTTGTGGGCTTCTGGAAGGTCCTGTCCCGTGTCTTTCCCGAGAACTTGTCGTCACGCGCGCTCTGCGCGCGCCACGGATTTCGCGAGGTGGGTACCTATCTCCGCCATGCACGGCTTGACGGAATCTGGCGCGACGTGGTAATCGTGGAGCGACTGCTCGGAGCGTAGACCGGACGCGCTCCGAGTGCGCACGCTGTGAACGGCCGCCGCGGCACACACCCTGCGAGCGGGGGTACGGATCAGGGCCGTCAGGGCTACGGCCTCCGCCGAGTACTCACCTGGTCGTGGGAGCGACCGAGCTGACGATGTCATCCAGCAGCCACCAAGGCGGATACGAACCCGACATCATTGGGCGCCACACCCTGGAGCAACGCTATGAGTTTCTGCGTGAGCTCGGCCGTGGCGGGATGGCGGCAGTGCACCTCGCGCGCCAGCGCGAAGGAGGGGCGCTGGTAGCCGTGAAGGCCGTCTGTGCGCGTTATACGAACGATGAGGAATGTCTCGATCGTTTCGCGCGAGAAGCGGACATTCTCGCGAACGTCGAGCATCCGAACATCGTCCGCACGCTGGCTGTCGAGACCGTTGGCGGGCTTCCTGTCGCGATCGTGATGGAATACATGCGCGGCGAGACGCTGCGTCAGGCGCTGCGGGTGGGCGGACGACTTTCCATTCATCGCGCATGGGCCATCCTGCGCGACATCGCCCATGCGCTTGAGCATGCTCACTCGAAGGGCGTGATTCATCGAGATGTCAAGCCCGAAAACATCTTCCTCGATGAACAGACAGGGCTCGCGCGATTGGCCGATTTCGGCATTGCCCGCCCTCTGGAGGATGACCTCGATCTGACGATATCCGGGATGTCGCTCGGAACCCCGGCCTACATGTCACCCGAACAGATCGATGGCGCGCCGCTCGACCGGCACAGCGACATCTACAGCCTCGGCGTGGTGGGATGGGAGATGCTCACCGGCACCCGGCCATGGGATGGCGAAACGCTGTACGGCATTCTTTACCGGCAGAAACACGAAAACCTGCTACCGCTGTCGCGAGCGCGCCCGGACGCGCCCCCGGCGCTGCGTCATGCGGTGGAGGGCGCGCTGCACAAGCGTACCGGCGCACGCTGGGCTACTGCCCGGGAGTTCCTGGAAGCGCTGGCCGGCCAGCGTGTAGCACCGTCGCCAAGAGCGATGAGCAGCGCGAGCGCCGTGCTTGCAGACGAGGCTACGCTTCGGTATCGCCGCGCGTCGCGCACCGATGACGCTTCCGCAGACGTGCCAGACACGCATGACAATGCGCTCTCCGCCGCGGCCGCGCCTTCATGGCATCGCTCGGGCCCTCGCGGAGACAAGCCTTCCGATCCGTTCATTCCTTCTGATCCGCCCTGGGACATCCCAACGCTGGGTGAGAGCCGGGAGGTCGAGACACCCAGCATTAAGCAGCCTGGTCTCACACCACTGCTTTTGGCCGCCGCCGCCGTGGTCCTGGTTGCCGCAGGGTTGGCGGAACGCCGATCAGCCGACGCCACGGCTGCAGGCGCCGAGGTCGTGACGGTTTCTGTGTCGGGCGCAGTGGAGAGCGCTCGTGATCGTGCATTGCCTGATGTTGATGCGTCTGTTGCACGCGCGGTCTTTCCACCTCGCTCGCGTCTGGACAGTCTCGCAGCATGTGAGATTGGTACACGCGACCACCAGGAGGTCTGCTACGCGATGCTCGTTGCGGCCGCGGACGCTCGTGTTGATCGCGTCTTCGGCGAGTTCCTTGACGCCCGGGAAGTCTCCGCAAGACGGGGCGGCGAAGGGCAGACAGACGAAGAGTTGCGGCAGCTGTGGGTCGAGCATCGGGCGTGGCGCATGGAGCGCGACGTCGAGTGCAGCACTCGACATGGGAGCCTGGAGGGCGAACTTTGGGCGCGCGATCGTGCGCGCTGCGTGACCGCGCTGGCAGCGGAGCGCGCAACCGCTCTCAATCGCGCCCGGGGCCGCCGATAAAGCGCGAGTCCGCGCTTGCCGGATCCACCGGAACACCAGTCGTCGCCGGTGACGGAGGTCGGATCCGGATCGAGCATGGCCGGGCGACCGCCTCGATCCCCCGTGGCCGAGCACTGTCGCGGCGTACCAGGCCGAGCGTAGATTTCGCGACCTCGCCAATGCACGGTGCCCTCGGCGGCGCGCCCACAGAACACTCCAACAACCCTCACGCCCGTTCAGGAGGCCCGTAGGTGCTGCCCCAGCTCCCCGAGACGCCAGAAGCATTCGTCGATGCCACCTGGGCGGATGTCGTTCCCTACTACGAGCTCCTGGCCACCGCGCCTCTCTCGCGTGACAATGCCGAGCAATGGCTCGGTGTCTGGTCGCGATTGAGCGAGCTGTTGGGGGAGGCCGGCACGATGGCGATGATCCACTACACGGGGAATACGGCCGACCCGGCGCTGGAGGCCAGATACCTTCGCTTCTCCGCCGAGATCTACCCGCGCGCCGAGGAGCAGGAAGTGCGTCTCGCCCGTCGCCTCCTCGAGGTGGACTACACACACCCCGACCTGGATGTGGTGCTCCGCGGTTTCCGAACGGACGCAGTGATCTTCCGCGAGGAAAACGTGCCGCTGTTCTCCGAGCTGGAGGAGCTGACGGCGGCATACCAGAAGATCACCGGCGCCCTGCTCGTGGACTGGGATGGCGAGAAGAAGACGATCCCGCAGCTGCAGCCGATGCTTCAGGACCCGGTGCGGGCTGTTCGAGAGCGCGCGTTCCGTCTTGGAGCGGCGGCATACCTGAACGAGCGCGAACAGCTGGCGGATCTGTTCGATCGGATGTTCGAGCTGCGACAGTCGATCGCGCGCAACTCCGGATTCGAGAACTACGAGCAGTATGCCTTCCAGGCAAAGCATCGTTTCCACTACACACCCGAGGATTGCCGCCGATTTCACGTTGCCGTGGAGAACGCGGTCGTACCGGTCGTGGAAGAGCTCCTCGAGTACCGGCGAGAGCGGCTTGCCGTCTCAACGGTTCGTCCCTGGGATCTGACCGCGGATCCCGAGAACGGCGAGCCTCTACGCCCCTTCAGTGATGTCGACAGCTTCATCGCCGGCGGTGAGCGCATCTTCCGCAGCGTGGATCCGCAGCTGGGCGACTGGTTCGCCCTCATGGCGCGTGAGGAGCTGCTGGATCTGGAGAACCGGCCGAACAAGGCGCCGGGCGGCTACTGCACGAAACTCAGCTTCCGACGGCTGCCGTTCATCTTCATGAATGCAGTGGGCGTTCCTGAGGATGTGAACACGCTGGTACATGAGGCGGGACACTGCTTCCACGCTTTTGCCGCCAGCGATCACCCATTCATCTGGCAGCGCGGCACCGGTTCTGAGGCTGCCGAGCTTGCTTCAATGGGGATGGAGCTGCTGGCTGCGCCTCACCTTGCGTCTCCCGTCGGCTACTACGAACCGTCCGATGTCCGACGTGCATGGATCGAGCATCTGGAGGATGTGCTGCTGGCCCTGCCGCACATAGCCAGCGTGGACGCTTTTCAGAGCTGGTTGTACACGAGCGGGCGCGGGCACGACCGCGATGCACGGGATGAGGCGTGGCTCGAGATCCGAACGCGCTTCGAGCGCGGCCTGGACTGGAGTGGACTCGATCGCGAACGAGTGTCACGCTGGTACCGGCAGCTCCACATCTTCGAGTACCCGTTCTACTACATCGAGTACGGAATCGCGCAGATCGGGGCGCTGCAGATCTGGCGGCGCAGTCTGTCGGATCCGGAATCTGCCGTCGCGGCCTACAAGCGAGCGCTCGCTCTCGGCGGCACGCAATCGCTGCCCGAGATCTATCGCGCGGCTGGTGCGGAGCTGGTCTTCGAAGCCGAGCCCATGCATGAGCTGGCGCGGCTGGTCGCCGGGCAGATCGCCGAGCTGCGCCGCCCCGTGGAGGCCACGTGAGCCGCGCCGCCATGTCCGGCCCCTGCGCGTGAGGTGGGGTTGGGCTAACTTCATGGCATGAGCACTTTGCCTCCGAGCGATCAGCGGGCAGGCGAGAAGGAACGCGCACTGAAGCACTGGCTGCGCTCGATGCCGTCAGTGTTGCTCGGTTTCAGTGGCGGGGTGGATTCCTCCTATCTCGGAAGCGTGGCAGTGGAGGTGTTGGGGCCGGATCGCACGCTAGCGGTGCTTGGTCGAAGCCCATCGCTGGCCCAGCAGCAAGCCGTGATGGCCGTGGAGATCGCGGAGCAGTGCGGCCTTCCTCTGCTGGAGGTGGACACGCACGAGCTTTCGGACGCGCGATACGCGGCCAATCCCGCGAACCGGTGCTACTTCTGCAAGACGGAGCTGTGGACGGTACTGTGCGAGCTGGCGCGGCAGCGCGAATTCTCGGTGGTGCTGGACGGAACGAACGCCGACGATCTGTCTGACTGGCGCCCTGGCGCACAGGCCGCTGCGGAGCATGCGGTTCGCTCGCCGCTGGCAGAAGTGGGTCTTACCAAGAGTGAGATCCGGCTGCTGTCGCGAGCGCGTGATCTTCCTACCTGGTCGGTTCCGGCCGCGCCCTGTTTGTCGTCGCGGCTGCCGTATGGCACGGAGGTCACCCCCGAGCGGCTTGGCCAGATCGAGCGCGCCGAGGCTGCGATTCGCGAGCTCGGTGTGAGCGGCGACCTTCGCGTTCGCTACCACGGTGACCTGGCGCGTGTGGAGCTGCCAGCCTCACAGCTCAGGAATTGGATCGATCACGCTGGCTTGCTGAAGCTCACCGAAGCGGTGCGCAGCGCCGGCTTCTCGCGCATGGCCCTCGACATGCGCGGCTTCCGCTCCGGCTCGCTGAACGTGCTGGAGGGAGTAAACGCGGCATGAGCGCCGAGGCGCTGGCGGAGGCGCTCGTCGCGGCCGGTTTATGCGCACAGGTGGAAGCACGCGGCCGTCTCGCGGTCGTCATCACCCACGATCCCCGTCCACTCGCCGACGAGGGTTTCCGTCGGGCCGCGCTACGTCTTGCCGACGAGCACGGCTTCACGCATCTAGCCCTCGAGCTGGTCAATGCCGGAGAGCACGAAGCGGCTGTTCATCGCACTGAATCTGCCTCCTGAGCTCCGTGGGATGCTGTACGAGGCGACTGCTACGCTTCGTGCGGCAGTCGCGGAACAGGGCCGGTGGGTAGCGCCCCACAACCTGCACCTTACCGTGAAGTTTCTCGGCGACGCTCCCGTCTCGCAGGTCATGAAGCTGCAAGGATCGCTGGCCGGTGCGGCAAAGGCATCGGCTCCCGTGCGGCTGGCCATCGCGGGTGTGGGAGCGTTCCCGAATCTTCGGCGTCCGCGCGTCGTATGGATCGGAGTGGAACCAGATCCCAAGCTGGAGCTTCTCCAGCACGACGTGGAAACCGCGTGTGCGGATCTGGGGTATAAGATGGACGGCCGGCCGTTCCGGCCGCACATCACTCTGGGCCGTCTTCAGGCGCCCGAGCGAACGCAGCTCCGCGCCTTGGCGCGCGCTGCGGGGCGCGTCGATTTCACACGTACCGTCGAGGCGACCACCTTGGATCTCATGTTGAGTGAACCGGGACGCGATGGCTCCCGGTACACTGCACTGGCTGCGCTTCCGCTGAGCGGAGGCGGGCGGTAAGGTGGGCTGTTTGCGCTCCATTCTGCTGCTGGGGTTGGTGGCCGCTGCGATCGGTGCTGGCTGGTTTCTGCGCGACAGGTGGGAAGGGGGGGACCGACTGTCTTCGCCGGCTACCAACGAGGAGGCCGTTTGGGAACCGGTTACACCAGAAGGCGCCGAACGCGCCAGGTTGCGGGTCGAGCAGCTCGCCGATCGCGAAACGCCGGGCTTCGTCACCGTCGGTCCCGGTGATCTGACCGCCTACATCATCGAGGAGCTCTCGAAGCAGCTTCCCCCGTCGGCGGAAGATGCTGAGGCGGCCGTCATCCGCGACCGTCTGCACGTACGCGCGTCCATTCGTCTCACCGATTTCGGGGGTGAGCGCGCGCTGGGGCCGCTTGCCGGTATCGTCGGCGATCGTGAACAGGTACAGTTCTCGGGGACGCTCGAGTACCTGCGACGGGAGATGGCGCAGTACCGAGTGCGCAGTCTGCGAATTCGCGATCTCGAGCTACCGGCACCACTGATTCCGCGGCTGGTTCGCAACATCACCCGTGGCGACCGCCCGGCGATCCTGGCCGAGGACGCGCTGCCGCTGGCGATTCCGGACTACATCGGCGACATTCGCGTCGCTGGCGGACGAATACTCGTGTACGGGAAAACCGAATGAGTCGACGCGTACTCGTGGTGGATGACGAGAGGGGAATCCGCGGTGCCCTCGGGCAGCTCCTCGAGTACGAGGGCTACGAGGTCCGCACGGCCGGCAACGCCGTGGACGCGATCGCCGAGTATGAACGCTGGCATCCGCATATCACCTTCATGGACGTCAAGATGGCGGGGCTCGACGGCCTCGAGGCGCTCAAGCGCATCCGTACCGGTGATCCCTTCGCCGTTGTCGTGATGATCAGCGGGCACGGCACTATCCAGACGGCTGTGGAAGCCACACAGCTGGGTGCCTACGACTTCCTGGAGAAGCCGCTCGATACCGATCGTGTGCTCGTTACGCTGCGAAACGCTATGCAGCACGCCGGGCTCCAGCAGGAGAATAGCCGTCTGCGCGAAAGCGTCGAGATGCGTCACGAGATCGTCGGACGGTCGTACGTCATCAAGGCTCTGATCGAGAAGGTCGAGCGCGTTGCGCCCACTCCGGCGCGCGTGCTGATCACCGGCGAGAACGGAACCGGCAAGGAACTCGTTGCGCGTGCGATTCACCGTCTGAGCACTCGCTCGAACGCTCCCCTGGTGGAGGTCAACTGCGCGGCCATCCCCAGCGAGCTCATTGAGAGCGAGCTCTTCGGTCACGTGAAGGGCTCCTTCACGGGTGCCATTGCTGACCGCGCTGGGCGCTTCGAGCAGGCGGACGGTGGTACCCTTTTTCTTGATGAGGTCGGTGACATGAGTCTGGCCGCGCAGGCCAAGGTCCTGCGCGTACTCGAGGACGGCGTGGTGACGCGAATAGGATCAGCGAAGGCGATTGGCGTCGATGTGCGCGTCATGGCCGCCACGAACAAGGACATCGCAGCGGAGATCGCCGCCGGCAATTTCCGCGAGGACCTCTACTATCGGCTGAACGTGGTGCCGGTGCACGTACCTCCACTGCGTGAGCGGCGGGATGACATTCCGCTGCTCGTAGCGCACTTCGCCAATCTGCTCACGCGCGACGACGGCGTCGCTCCGCGCGAGTTCGCGGCCGATGCGGTTCAGAGCCTGGTGAACATGGAGTGGCCCGGCAACGTTCGGGAGCTGCGGAACACGGTTGAGCGACTGCTCATTCTCTCATCGGCTCGGATGGTAACGGCCGCCGATGTCGAGCGTCTCGTGGGGCGCAATTCACCGGACCAGACGAGCATTGGAAGCCTGGTCGAGTGCCGCACGTTCGAGGAGTTCAAGGAGGCGGCGGAGCGCGCCTTCCTTCTCGCCAAGCTGCGAGAGTGCGACTGGAACGTGTCGGAAACCGCCCGCCATCTTGAAATGCCCCGCTCTAATCTTTACAAGAAGATAGAGAGGTACGCATTGACCAGGGAGCGGGCGTGAGGCGACACGTCGGCCCGGAGCCGCAACGGCTCGAGGCCTGTTCCTGGGTGGCTGGCGCCTGGCACCCGCCCTCCGTCTCCCGTCACTCTTGACCGGAATCGCTTCAGACGATGTCGACTGACTGGGACAAAGAGCTTGCAAAGATCGACAAGCAGCTGGCGTCGCTGTCGGACGACAAGCTGATCGCTTCGGCGAGGACGCCCGACCTGGTGGCACCGGGTGCGGCCAAGGGCGGACCGGCGGCGAAGCCGGCCGTTCCCTCGCCACTAAAGGCGCACTGGGGGGTTCTTGGGCGGGTGGCCCTGGCCGTGGCACTCGGGGTCGGAGTGTTGTTCTGGCCCTACGATACTGCCTGCGGGATTCGACTGTTCGCCTACGTGGGCGCCCTCGGCGTCCTCATGGCGACCGGAATGGTTGGTGCAGTCTCCAGTTGGAGGCACCGTGCCCCCGTTCTTCATGTAGTGTCTCTGGTCGTGATCCTTTGGGCGCTGGCGCTCGCTGCCGCGGTAGTGCTGCCGCGGGTCGGGTATGCTGGCGACCCCGCGGGAGCCGCGACCTGGTTTTGCTCCTGACCTCGATTTCGGAAGGCGATGAAGACGTTCAAGAACTTCATGGACGGCGAGTGGGTGGCGCCGAGCACGGGTGACTATTTCCAGAATGTGAACCCGGCCGATACGAAGGATGTAATTGGCCGCTTCCCGCTTTCGGGGAAGGAGGACGTGGCCCGCGCGGTGGCGGCGGCGAAGCGGGGTTTCACGAGGTGGAGCCGCACGCCGGCGCCCCAACGAGGTGACGTGCTGCGGCGTGCCGGCGATCTTCTCACCGAGCGCAAGGAGGAGATCGCCGATCTGATGACCCAGGAGATGGGCAAGCCGCTCCAGGAGACGCGCGGCGATGTGCAGGAGGGAATCGACACCGCCTACTATGCCGCCACGGAGGGCCGGCGCCTCTTCGGTCACACCGTGCCAAGTGAGTTGCGTTCCAAGTGGGCGATGAGCTACCGGCGTCCGATCGGAGTGGCGGGCATCATCACTCCCTTCAACTTCCCACTCGCCATTCCCACCTGGAAGATCTTTCCGGCCCTGTTGTGCGGGAACTCGGTGGTATTCAAGCCTGCTGAGGATGTCCCTCACACCGGCGCTGTGTTCGTGGATATCCTGCTGGAGGCGGGAGTGCCGCCGGATGTCGTACAACTCGTGCACGGTAGCGGAGAGACAGTCGGTGCCGCGATCGTCGAGCATCCTGACGTGGGGCTGATTTCTTTCACCGGGTCCACGGAGACGGGACGCCTCGTTGGGGAAACCTGCGGTCGCATGCACAAGCGCCTCTCCCTGGAGATGGGTGGAAAAAATGCCCAGATCGTTCTTGATGATGCTGATCTCGACCTTGCCCTCGAGGGTGTGCTTTGGGGTGCCTTCGGAACCGCCGGCCAGCGGTGTACGGCCACCAGCCGACTGATCCTCCAGTCCGGGGTTCATGACGAGTTTCTAACGCGCTTGCTCGATCGCACCAGGGCGATGCGACTCGGCGATGGACGCAAAGGCGGCACCGACGTGGGTCCGCTCATCAACGAGGCGGCGTTGAAGAAGGTGGAGCGCTACGTGGACATTGGTGTTGCCGAAGGGGCGGACCTGCTATGCGGGGGGAGGCGCGCTGTGGGGCCGGGGCTCGAGCACGGCTGGTTCTTCGAGCCCACCATATTCGCCCGCGTCCACAAGGGTATGCGCATCGAGCAGGAGGAGATCTTCGGACCGGTGCTCTCCGTGGTGCGCGTGGAGACTCCCGAGGAGGCATTCGCCGTCAACAACGGTGTGCGCTACGGCCTGAGCTCATCGCTGTACACGCAGGACGTGAACTGGACCTTCCGGGCACTGAACGACCTCGAGAACGGGATCACGTATGTCAATGCACCCACCATCGGCGCGGAAGCTCATCTTCCCTTCGGCGGGGTGAAGCAGACCGGGAACGGTCACCGTGAGGGGGGGTGGGAGGTGTTCGACTTCTACTCCGAAACGAAGGTCGGGTACGTAGACTTCTCGGGCACGCTCCAGCGGGCGCAGATCGATACGTACACCGGGACCGCCACCTGATGTCTCTGGCAGCCGCGGGTCTGGCGTCGCCGCCTTGAAATCGGGCGGGAAGGCGCGCTTATTATGGGGAGGATGGCGACGGTGGCGGAGCGACCGGAAATCGAGCGCGCACTGGCGGCGCGAGTACGCGAACGCATTGCTGGGCACGGAGTGTCTCGACTGACGGTGGATAAGGTGATTGGCCGGGTGCTGGATTCTCTCGAGGAGCGCGCAGCCGGTTCCACCGCCGAGTCACCCGAGCCATCGATGGTAGTGGTGGTGACGGCCCGCTCATTGCCGGATGTCGCATCGAAGCTGAGACGTGACCTCGAGCGGGAAGGTGTAGTCATACAGAATATCGGGATTGGTTCGGCGGGGCAGCATACCGTCGTCACGATGCGACTCCCGGGGTCAGCGCGAGCGGCACTGGAGCGCGTGACGGAACGTTCCCGATATTCCATGTCGTACCTCAACGGCGTCGTCTGACGTCGCCGGCCGAAGCGCATGGACGAGCTGAGCCCCACCGAACCCCGCCCAATGGCACCCGCCGCCATCAGCGCCGAGCGTCGTGCTCGGGCGTTGCATGAGCTGAACCGCCGCCGGTTCCGCTTCGGGTTCTTCTGGGAATGGGCGAAGACGATCGTCATAGCCGTCGTCCTGTTTCTGATGGTCCGCACCTTCGGCGTGGAAGCCTTCAAGATTCCCACCGGCAGCATGGAGCGGTCGCTGCTCGTGGGCGATTTTCTCCTGGTGAACAAGGCGATCTACGGGGCGGAGATCCCATTCACCGGGCGCTCCCTCCCGGCTTTCCGCAAGCCGCTGGCGGGGGATGTGATCGTCTTCGTGTATCCGAACGATGTGAACAAGAACTATGTAAAGCGGGTCGTGGGCGTTGCCGGTGACACGCTCGAGATGCGCGACGGCCGAGTGTGGCGAAACGGGCTGGCCATGCCAGAGGAGTACGTGGTGCGCACACAGCCGCGCGACGACCCGGGCGGCGACGATTTCCGGTGGCAGCGCGACCATCTGGTCCGTCGCGCCGAAGCAACCACCGGATTCCATCCCTCCCGCAACAACTGGGGTCCGCTGGTCGTCCCGGAGCAGAGTTATTTCGTGCTCGGTGACAACCGGGACAACTCGCACGATAGCCGGTACTGGGGATTCGTACCGGACTCCCTTGTGAAAGGGCGTCCGATGATCGTCTATTACAGTTACGAGCTGAACGGTACCGATCCCATGAGCTGGCTCACTAACGTGCGTTGGCATCGGATCGGGCACCGAATCCGCTGACGCTGCCGCCAATCCACCCTTCGCTGTCCCCCGCGCACCCTCGCGCGCGGTCCTGCTAGCCGCTACGGGAGCCGCCGTCCCTATGGCAGTATCGACTCACAAGAAGTCTTCGTTCGACGAAGGGTCACTCGACCAGTATCTGCGTGATATCAGTGCGTATCCTCTGATCGACCGTGACGAGGAGGTCCGCCTGGCGCAGCGAATCCGGGCGAGCGATCAGGATGCCCTCGACAAGCTCGTGCGATCCAATCTCCGGTTCGTCGTGTCCGTCGCCAAGAAGTACCAGAACCAGGGTGTGGCGCTTTCGGATCTCATCAACGAGGGCAATCTCGGCCTGATCCGCGCCGCTCACAAATTCGACGAGACGAAGGGCATCAAGTTCATCTCGTATGCCGTGTGGTGGATCCGGCAGGCGATCCTTCAGGCCCTGGCCGAGCAGTCGCGGATCGTGCGAGTGCCTCTGAATCGCGCCGGCACCCTTCACCGCATCGGCAAGCGCGCAAATGCACTCCTCCAGGAGCTCGGCCGCGAGCCTACGCACGAGGAGATCGCCGAGGAGATGGACATCACCGAGGAGGAGGTTTCGAAGACCATATCGATCTCCCAGACGCACCTGTCGCTCGACGCACCGTTGACGCCCGGCGAGGACAACAAGCTTCTCGACTATTTGCCGGACAACCTCAACCCCACTCCCGACGAGCAGACGTTCGAGAAGGCGCTCACGGAGTCGATCGAGGAAGCGCTGTCATCGCTCAAGGAGCGCGAGGCGAAAATACTTCGGCTCTACTTCGGTCTCGACGGCGAGGAACCCATGACTCTCGAGCAGATCGGCTCGCTGCTCGGCATCACTCGCGAGCGCGTCCGTCAGATCAAGGAGAAGGCGCTCTCCAGGCTTCGTCATGTTTCGCGCGCGCGAGCACTGGAGTCCTTCCTGGGGTGACCCCCCTTGCCTACAACAGATACCTCACTACCAGGAAGCCGCCCACCAGCAGCACCATGAAGAGAATGGTCAGCAGGTTGAAGTAGCGATCGATGAAGTTCTTCACCTTGGGGCCGAAGAAATAGATCATCCCGGCTACCAGGAAGAAACGGAGGCCCCTGCTTGCCGCGCTGATTACGACGAATGCCAGCAGTGGTACGGCAAACGCTCCTGACGCGATCGTGAAAACCTTGTATGGAATGGGAGTGAACCCCGCGCTCCCCAGTGCCAGAACCAGGTTCTCCGAGTAGAGGCGACCCACCTCATCAAAGGCCGTCATCGCATTGTAGAACTCGAGGACTGGGCGGCCGATCTGCTCGAAGAGGAGCGCGCCGATCATGTAACCGCCAATGCCACCGGCCACCGAACCGAGCGTGCAGATCGCGGCGAACATCAGGGCCCGGCGCGGCCTCCCCAGGGCGAGCGCCATGAGCAGGACATCCGGCGGGATGGGGAAGAAAAACGATTCGGTGAAGGACAGCACGAACAGGGCGATGGGCCCTCCCGGCTTGTCGGCCCAGCCGAGCACCCAGTCGTACAGACGCCGGATGGGTCCGCCGCTCAGAACGGCGGCGCGGCGCGCTTCCGCGGCCGTGTCATTGCTCATTGGTTTCCAATGCAGGGTGATTGCGGCGGTAACGCTGAAGCGCCCCGATTCCGGCGCGTAGTATACCACCTTTCGCGTCGGCGCGGCGGCGTGCCTGCCGGTCAGGACCCTTCACACTTCCGGCTCGCCGCGTAACTTTCCGTCGTCTCGCCCTCCGCATTGGGCGATGATGGTCCCAGCTCCAGAACACCTGAACCACGATCCCATGGCCAGCCAGAGCTCCTTTGACGTGACTACCGGCGTGGACCTGCAGGAGGTGGATAACGCCGTCAATCAGACCCAGAAGGAGATCGCCCAGCGTTACGACTTCAAGGGCACCAAGGTAGCCATCGAGTTCAAGCGCGGCGAGAGCCTCCTGGTGCTCACCGCGGACGATGACTTTCGCATGCGCGCGCTGTTCGATGTGCTCCAGTCGAAGCTGATCAAACGACAGGTGCCCGTTAAGAATCTGGACATTGGTGAGGTCAAACCGGCGGGTGGGGACACCGTACGCCGCGACATTAAGCTCAAGATGTCGCTCGACGGCGATACCGCCAAGAAGATAGTCGCGTCCATTAAGGCCGCGAAGCTCAAGAAAGTGCAGGCATCGATTCAGGGCGACCAGGTGCGTGTGACCTCGGCCTCCAGGGACGATCTGCAGGAAGTGATTCGCCTGCTTCGGGCACAGGACTTCGGTGTCGAGCTGGAGTTTGGGAACTACCGCTGAGCCGGGCGCTTCCGTTCCTTCTTCACCGGCAGCCGGCTCCGGCGGCCCCATCCACCCCTGTCCACGGGCCGTCGTACCCCTGATTACCTTTCATTCGTCCCATTGGGGGAGGCCCCTCTCCAGCCTACCCGCATTCTGGACACCCTCGTCGAGGATCCGATGAACGACAAGCAGCTCCTCGCGCTCGCGCGAAAGAACGCCGCGAAGGCGCAGTCCGAGTCGAAGAAAGAGGTACAGCGTCGAAAGCTCTACGATTCCACTCTCGAAGCCACTCGCCCGGCCGAGGAGCTCGATGCCGAGGCTCTCGAGATCTTCCGCGAGATGAAGCGCCGCGAGTTCTGATCGCACGGCGTCGGATGTCTCCGCGTGTTCTGATCCTGCTCGTGCTATTACTGGCGGCGTCCTGTGCCGGTGAACGGTCGCCGGCGGACGAGCCGCTCACGCCGCGGCAGCGTGACAGTGCGATCGCGGCCTCTGGTCTTCCTGGAGCGCGCGGCATCCAACGCGCACTGGACACTGCCGATTCCGTGGCCGCGCGAACTGCCCGGCTGGACTCCCTGGCGCGAAGCCAGTAGAGCTTCCCAGTGGCGTAGTCTTCTGAGCGCTGGCGCCCACTGTATTGGCTCAAAGGCTGGCCTCCGTTGAGTGCGGCGCAAGCCGGGGCTACCTTTAGATGATGTTCCCTCCTGTAACCGCCGTTCCTTCGTGAAAGTCGGATTCGTCACTCTTGGCTGCGACAAGAACACCGTCGACAGCGAGCGCTATCTCGCGCGTCTCATGGATTACGGCGCCGAGCAGTCCGACCGTCTGGACGATGCCGACCTGATCATCATCAACACTTGCGGTTTCATCGACGCAGCCAAGCAGGAATCCATTGATGCCATCGTCGAGGCGGGCCGCCTGAAGGTGGACGGTGCCTGCCGCACGCTGGTGGCTGTCGGGTGCATGGTTGAGCGTCACAAGGCCGAACTGTCGCTCGAACTTCCGGAGGTCGATCTCTTTCTTGGTGCCTCCGAGATGGACCGCCTGGTGCCCGAGCTCGAGTTGCGGGGAGTGATCGGCGGATCGCTTGCCGAGCACCCTGGCGTGCGCGTCTACACCGGTGACCTCCCTCATGTACGCTATCTCAAGATCAGCGAGGGGTGCGATCACGGCTGCGCGTTCTGCGCCATTCCACTGATGCGCGGAAGGCACAGAAGCTTTTCCCTCTCCGACGTGGTGCGGGAGGGGCAACTTCTCGAGCTGCAGGGTGCCCGTGAGATCAATCTGGTCGCCCAGGACCTGGCTCACTGGGCACGCGACCTCCGAGACGGTACCAGCCTCCCCGACCTGCTCGCGGCGCTTACCGCGGAGACGGATGTACCGTGGTACAGGATGCTGTACCTCTATTCCTTCGGCATCACGCCGCGACTCCTGGAACTGATGGCGCGCGAGCCGCGCATCCTGCCCTACCTGGACATGCCGATACAGCATGCATCCGACAGGATGCTGGAACGGATGCGACGACCGGAGCGGAAGCGTACGATCCGCGAGCGCGTGGCGAACATGCGAGATGTGGTGTCCGACGTGGCCATCCGCACCACCTGCATCGTTGGTTTTCCGGGCGAGACGGACGCGGATTTCGCGGAGTTGCTCGAGTTCCTCGAGGAGATCCGCTTCGAGCGCGTCGGTGCCTTCACGTACTCCGCGCAGGAGGGGACGCGCGCCGCCGCAATGCAGGACGATGTCCCGGAACCGCTCAAGCTGGAGCGCCTGGAACGTCTCACCGAGCTTCAGCGTTCGATCAGTGCGGAACGCTGCGAGCGACACCTCGGACGCACCGTCGTGGCGATCGTGGATCGTCCCGCCGATCCCTTGGAAGGCAGGGTGACGCAGACGCGCTGCATTTGGCAGGCGGACGATGTTGATGGCGTGACCTGGCTGGATACAGAGCTTGCACCGGGTACACTGGCGGAGGTTCGACTCGATGCGGTGGTGGACGACGTGGACTTCGAGGCCTCGCTGGTGCGCGTGCTGCGCGGCGCTGATCCGGGCGTCACACAGTCGCGTTCCCGTGCCCTTCCTCTCGCAGCTGTCGCCAGCGGAAGCTACGGCCGGTGAGCGGACGATCGGCGGAGATCATGCAACGAGCACGCGCGGTCACGCCCGGTGGAGTCAGTTCGCCGGTACGCGCGTTTGGCGGAGTGGGCGGGGAGCCCTTCGTTGTCGAGAGGGGTGCAGGGGCGCGCATCCGCGACGTGGACGGGAACGAATACATCGACTTCGTGCTTTCCTGGGGGCCGCTCGTACTCGGCCACGCCCCGCCAGTGGTGCTCGGTGCGCTCGATGAGGCGATGCGCCGCGGCACGACCTTCGGAATCCCGACGGAAGCGGAGGTGCTCCTGGCCGAGCTCATTCGCGAGCGCATGCCGCAACTGGAGATGCTGCGCTTCGTTTCCAGCGGAACCGAGGCCACCATGAGCGCCGTGCGTGTGGCGCGGGCATTCACCGGACGCCAGACCATCCTCAAGTTCGATGGCTGCTATCACGGGCACGCCGACTCCTTTCTCGTACGCGCTGGATCGGGTGTAGCTACACTGGGCCTCCCCGATTCTCCTGGCGTTCCGGAAACGCTGGCAGGGCTCACGCTCGTGGCACCGTTCAACGATCTCGAGGGTGCACGCGCCGCGTCGCGCGGGCGCGAGGGCGAGTTGGCTGCAATCATTGTCGAGCCGCTCGTCGGCAACGCGGGCTTCATAGAGCCCCTCCCCGGCTTCCTCGAGGGACTTCGCACGCTGGCCGACGAAACGGGCGCACTGCTGATCTTCGACGAGGTGATGACGGGTTTCCGAATCGCACCGGGCGGCGCTCGCCAGCGGTTCGGCGTTACGGCCGATCTCACCACCCTTGGCAAGGTCATTGGGGGCGGATTGCCGGCGGCGGCGTATGGCGGCAGACGCGAGATCATGGAGATGGTGGCGCCGGCAGGTCCCGTGTACCAGGCCGGGACCCTTTCCGGAAACCCGCTGGCGATGACAGCGGGACTGGCCACCCTGCGCGCATTGACGCCAGCGCTGCACGCCGAGATTGCGCAGCGCACGGAGCGGCTCGTGGGCGGTCTCAAAGCCATCGCGGTCCGAGCCGGTGTGCCGCTTTCCGTTGGCTGCGCCGGGTCGATGTGGGGATTCTTCTTCCACCGCGGGCCGGTCCGCTGCCTCGACGACGCGCGTGCCGGCGACGTGGCTCTCTTCCGGCGATTCTTTCATGCGGCACTCGAGCGCGGTGTCTTTGTGGCCCCGTCTGCGTTCGAGGCGTGCTTCATGTCGGCGGCGCACGATGATGCCGTGATCGATGATGCCCTCGAGCGACTCGACCAGGCGCTTCATGCGGCACTCGACTAGCCGTTCTGCGCGCCGGGCGCTGGCTGTGGTTCTGTTCGCCGGCCTGGTGGGGCAGGCGTGTGCTCCGCATCAGCCAGCGCGTCCGCCTGCGCCCGATATGGCCGATCGTCAGGTGCGAGTCGCCATCCACGAGGCGGCGCCGACTGTCGTGATATCGGCCACATCGGCGTGGCGTCTTCACGACGGCAGTGGAGTGCTCGTAGCGGCACCAGGTCGCGGCGAACGGTTGACCGCCAGTACACGAGGCGGCGCGATCGTGCTGATTGATGAACGTGGAAGGGAACACCGCCACCGGGGTTCGCCGGTCGCTCGTCCAGCAGATCGCGGAGCGTATGTCACTGTGAACGGGCGCCGCTATCGGGGTGAAGTTGTTCTGCATCCAGCAGACGCCGGTGTGCTGGTCGTCAATCACCTGCCGTTGGAGGACTACCTGCGAGGAGTCGTTCCGCTGGAGATCGGCCCACGGGCGGCGCATGAGCGTGCGGCAGTGGAGGCTCAGGCCATTACTGCCCGGAGCTACGCACGTGTCCGACTGCGCCCCGAGGCCGCGACGCGGTATGACCTCGTGGGCGGGGTGATGAATCAGGTGTACGGCGGCACGGATGCCGAGACGCCGCTAGCCGACGAAGCGATTCTCGCGACGCGCGGACTCGTGATCACCTACGCTGGTCGAATTGTGGATGCGGTCTATCACTCGACGTGCGGTGGCAGCACGGCCGCGGCATCTGAAGTGTGGCGCAGCGACGACCAGCCTTACCTCCGGGCAGTGAGCGACCGTGTGGGCGGCACCGACCGGTACTATTGTGACATCTCGCCGCGCTTTCGGTGGACGCGTGAGATCACGCGTGACGAGCTCTCGGGGCTGATCGCACGTTACCTTCGAGATCATGCGCAGGTAGGTGCCGGGGGACCAGGTACGCCGCGAAGCGTCGAGGTGGACGGGCGCACCGCCAGCGGTCGCGTACGCTCACTTGTCATCGCGACCGATGTCGGTCGATACACGCTGCGTGCAAACGACATTCGCTTCGTTCTTCGTGATGCGGGTGGCGGGATCCTCGGGAGCACGTATTTTTCGGCCGAGAACGAGATGCGGGGCGGTTCCCTCGTGAAGCTCACCCTTCTTGGCGCCGGCTTTGGCCACGGAGTCGGAATGTGCCAGTGGGGAGCGATCGGGCGCGCACGAGCCGGTCAGGACTTTCGTACCATTCTTGGAACCTACTATCCGGGAACCAGGGTAGAGAGGGTGAGTTCGGTCACCGCACTCCCTGCGGTAAGGATTTTCAGTACTGCTCCAATGCCACAGCCTTCCGGCCGCTTCGATACATGACGACTCCACTCCGCTTCGGCATTGTGGGTGCCGGCGCCATCGCACAGGTGGCGCACCTGCCCGTGCTCTCGCGCATGAAGGCAACGAATCTCGTCGCGCTGTGCGATAACGACGGTCCCAAGGCACGCGCCCTCGCTGATCGATTCGACGTCCCTGACGTCTATACCGACATCGAGGACATGCTGGAGCTTGCCGGGCTCGATGCCGTGGTGGTGACAACTCCCAATCACCTGCACGAGCCGCACGCCATGAGCGCGCTGGCAAGCGGTGTTCACGTGCTCTGCGAGCGGCCGCTGTCACTCAGCGCCCGCGGTGTCGAGCGCATTCTCGCGGCCGCCGCGCGTGGCGACAGAAAAGTGTCTGTAGCAAACAACCATCGCTTTCGGTCCGACGTTCAGGGGCTGGGGGGATTCCTTCGTGGCGGTGAGCTTGGGAAGCTGCGCGGCGTGCGCGCGGGCGCCTACCATCAGCCACGGGCCATGGAGGGCTGGCGCCTGCGGCGCGCCGAGTCCGGTGGAGGCGCGTTTCTCGAGCACGGATTCCCGCTGCTCGACCTGGCGCTCTGGCTGGCCGACTTCCCGGCTCCGGAGCGCGTGGTGGCCCAAATGGAGCGTGGCAGGGGCGCCAATGCCGTGGAAGACACGATGGTAGCACAGCTCGGCTGCGGCGGGGTCGTCTTCGTCTTCGATGTAAGCTGGAACTACATTGGCGAAGAGGATCGGTGGTGGTTCGAGGTCGTCGGTACGCGGGGAAGCGCGCGACTGGCACCGTTGCGCGTCGTGAAGGAGCTCAACGGGCGACCGATGAACGTCACGCCCAGCGGTGCGGCCGCGCGGGAGAGCGCGTTCATTCAGTCTTATCGTGCAGAGCTGGCGCACTTCGTCGCCGTCATTCGCGGCGACGCGGGGTACGAGCCGCCATCTGACCAGCTGATCGTGCACCGCATAGCGGAGGCGATCTACAAGTCGGCGGAAGACGGCAAAGAAATACGTCTGTGAGTCTTCGCATCGTCCTGCCAACGCGGGAGGAAGCGATACCGGCGCTCGCCTCCGCGGCCCTCTTTGCAGTCACCTTCCCGCCATTCCCGTTCCTGATACCGGTCTTTGTGCTTCTGGTGCCGGTTGCCATTCGTGTTGCTCGCGCCGCGGATTCCGGTGTATCCGCGCGTTCCTCCTGGCGAATGGGCTTCTGGTTCGGTTTCCTCGGGTACGCCTGCAACCTGTATTGGATAGCGATCGCGCTTTCCATCTACAGCAATCTCTCCTTTCTCGGCTATATCGCATCCCTGTTCGTGATGGCGCCGCTCGCCGGACTGGCGATGCTGGCGCTGCACTCGGCGCGGCGAGTCACGAGACTGCCACTCGTGCTCCTTCTGCCGGTCACGTGGGTGGCGTATGAGCTGCTGCTCAACTACTTCAGCGATCTCGCCTTTCCCTGGCTGCCCCTCGGACTGGGCGTGGCCGACTGGCCGGTGCTTGCCCAGATAGCCGAGTTCAGTGGAGTACGCGGCCTGAGCTTCTGGATCGCCGCGACGTCGGGTCTTCTGGCCGATGCCTGGCTGTTGCGCGCGCAACGAAGCGCTCTGGTGACGCGGTCTGCCGTCGCCCTGTTACTGCTGCTGTTCGTCGGCGGCTTCGGGTGGTGGCGCATGTCCACCATCGAGCTGCGCGAACTCGCCCCCATCGCCATCGTTCAGCCGAACATCCCGCAGGAGGACAAGTGGCAGGAGGAGAACCGCGACCGGATCGTCGAGATTCTCGCCGAACAGACGCGCGAACGAATCACAGCTGGTGGCGCGCGGATGATCGTCTGGCCGGAAGTCGCGCTCCCAGGCTATCTGATCGCGAACCCCGAATGGCGCGACACCATGTCCACCCTCGGAGGAGAAGGGGGCATCCCGATTCTATTCGGCGTTCTGGACGTCGTGTTCAGAAACCAGTCAGAGTACGATTACTATAACGCAGCGCTCATCGCCGATGTGGACGGCTCGCTGGACCGTCACCGCCCGTACTACAAGTCGTATCTGGTGCCGGTGGTCGAGCGTGTTCCCTTTCTGAATCCGGAATGGTTCGGGGATCTGCGCTGGTTCGGGGGGTTTGGTCGCGGTGTGGATCCGCCGGTATTCTCGTTGCCATTCGGGCGCTTTGGTGTGCTGATCTGCTACGAATCTGTCTTTCTCCAGCGGTCTCGGTTTTACCGCCGGGAGGGCGCCGACCTGCTGGTCAACATCACCAACGATGCGTGGTTCGGCACGTCCATCGCGCCGCACCAGCATCTCATGCATCTCCCGCTTCGCGCCATCGAGAACCGGGTGGGCGTAGTTCGCTCGGCCAACACCGGCATATCCGGCTATGTCGATCCACTGGGACGGCTGCATGGTGCGACCGGCCTGTTCACGCGTGAGGCGCACACCTTCCAGACGCATACCACTGACATCCGCACTCTGTACGTGCGGCTCGGCGACTGGGTCGGTGTACTGTCCGCTGCCGGCACGTTGCTTCTCGTAGGACTGGATCTCCGGCGGCGGCGGCGCGCGTGAGCGGCTCGTCGGTCGGGATCGATGTGGGTGGCACGTTCACCGACCTGGTCTCGATCGACACGGAGGGCCGCGCGGCGTCGGCCAAGGTGCTGAGCACACCGGCAGATCAGAGCCATGGAGTGCTGGACGCACTGCGTGCTTTCGGCGTCGTGCCCGGCTCGATCGCGCGACTGGTGCATGGTAGCACCATCGCCACCAACACCCTGCTGGAGCGCAACGGCGCGCGCGTCGTCTTCTGCGCCACTGCCGGTTTCACCGACATCCTGCGCCTTCGACGCCAGGACCGGGCTTCGCTTTACGATCTTACTCGGCACCATCCGACTCCGCTGGTTGCGGACGCGGACTGCGTAGCGGTTCGCGAGCGCGTGGCGCCAGAGGGAGTGCTCGTCTCGCTCGACGATGGTGAGGCTGTCCGGGCAGCGCGCGACGTAGCCGCTCGCGCGCCGGCGGCTGTGGCAGTTGCCTTCCTCCATTCATACGGGAATCCGTCGCACGAACGGGCATTCGGCGCGCACCTGGCGGCCGCGCTCGACAGCACCGAGATCGTACTTTCGTCCGACGTGCTTCCGGAGATCCGCGAGTACGAGCGGGCCGCGACCACGGTGGCGGAAGCCTACCTGCGCCCGCGCGTCGCGCACTACCTGCGGCGATTGGCGACTCGACTCGAAGGCAGCGGGCACCCGACGCTAGCGGTCATGACCTCATCCGGCGGTATGATCCCCGCAGCGGATGCGTCGCGCAGCGCGGCGGCGCTCGCGTTATCGGGGCCAGCCGGAGGCGTTGTTGGCGCCGCACACGTCGCCTCGCTCGCTGGCTACCGGGAGGCTCTGTCAGTCGACATTGGTGGCACGAGCGCCGATGCCGGCGTGATCCTGGAGGGTGAGCCGCTCGCCGAGCGCGGTGGCGATGTTGCCGGCGTGCCGATCGCCCTTCCACGGGTGCTCGTCGAGACGGTTTCGGCGGGTGGCGGCAGCATCGGCTGGGTGGACGACGGCGGCGCTCTGCGCACGGGACCGAGGAGTGCCGGCGCCGTACCGGGTCCGGCGGCATTCGGGCGTGGCGGCACCGACGCCACCGTCACTGACGCTCACATCATCCTTGACCACATCGCGTCACGACCACTGAGCGGCGGTGTCGAGCTGAACGTCGCTGCGGCTCATGCCGCGATGGAGAGTCTTGCCTCACGGCTTGGTAGCTCGGCCGCAGCCACCGCACGGGCGATGATCGCCTCCGCGGATGCGGCAATGGCGCGGGCGCTGCGCCGGGTAAGCGTGGAGCGCGGCATCGATCCACGTCGGTGCGCGCTCGTGGCGTTTGGTGGTGGTGGTCCTCTGCACGGCTGCACACTTGCCGAGCAGCTCGGAATGCGCACGGTGATCGTGCCACCACTCGCCGGTGTGCTCAGCGCCCTTGGGCTGGCAATCGCAGCCGAGCGGCGTGACGCGCTTGCCAGCGTGATGTCCGCGGCGCACGAGCTGGATGCGCCGCGTGTCGGCGCACTGTGCGATGAGCTTGCGACTCGAACCGGACCGGGCGAGATGCGGCGATGGTGGGCGCGAGCTCGCTACCTGGGGCAGGGGCACGAGCTCGAGGTACCGGTGGCGCCAGGCGAGGATGGAAGAAGGATCGCGGCCCTTTTTGCGGCGGAGCACGCGACGCGGTTCGGCTTCACGTTGGACAGGGAGGTGGAGATCATCAGCATGCGTCACGCGACCGGCGGCCGGCGGCACGAGGTGCGCCTGGAGCGCAGGGGCGCCCGCGTTGCACTCGACGACGCCGGCGTTCTCGTGGATACGGGTGGCCCCACTGACATCACGCTGCGCGGCCCCGCACTGGTGGCGCTCGCGGATGCGACGCTGCGGGTCGCCATCGGCTGGAGTGCTCGCGCGCTGCCGATGGGCGGTTGGCTGATGGAGCGGGAGACATGAGCGTGATCGACGCGCTCTCATTGGACGTAATGAGCCATGCCTTCGCCGCCATCGCCGAGGAGATGGGAAGCGTTCTCGTGCGTGGCGCGCTGTCGCCCAACATCCGGGAGAGGCGCGATTCATCGGCAGCACTGTTCGATGCGCATGGGACCATGGTTGCCCAGGCCGCACACATACCCGTACACCTGGGCGCCATGCCGGAATCCGTGCGCGCAGTGATCGCGCGGGCCCCCGCACCAGGGGAGGCGTTCATCCTGAACGATCCGCTTCATGGTGGCTCCCACCTGCCCGACCTCACGATCGTCGAGGCGATCGCCCATGAAGGCGACACGGTCGGCTACGCGGCGGTGCGTGCCCACCACGCCGACATAGGCGGGATGAGTCCAGGGAGCATGCCCGTGGGAGCGACCGAGATATTCCAGGAAGGCCTCATCATCCCGCCCACGCGCCTGGCGATGCACGGTGTGCCACACGACGAGGTGCTCGCGTTACTGCTGGCCAATGTGCGAACTCCACAGGAGCGGCATGGCGATCTTCGCGCGCAACTTGGCGCCTGTGCCGCCGGCGCGGCGGGATTGCGTGCTCTGATAGCTCGAGAGGGTCGCCTGCGTGTGGCGCAGGCTGGCCTGGCTCTCGTTGAGTACACCGAACGTCGAACGCGTGCCGCGCTGGAAGCGCTGGGCGAGCGAACTGGAAGGGCTCGAGATTACCTGGAGGGCGACGGCGTAACCGACGACGATATTTCCATCAACGTACTCGTGGACATTGCCGATGGGCGGCTGCGGCTCGAGTTTGCCGGCACCTCGCCGCGCGTGAAAGGAAACGTGAACTGCCCACTTGCCGTGACGCGCGCCGCGGCGGTGTTCGTGATGCGTACGCTGCTTCCCGATGACGTGCCCACCAACGAGGGGATCGCGCGCGCTCTTTCGCTCGTCGTCCCCGACGATTGCCTGGTCAACGCACGAACGTCCGCGGCGGTGGCTGCCGGGAACGTGGAAACGTCGCAGCGCATCGCCGACACTATCTTCGCCGCGCTGGCGGACGCCGGGGTCGCCGTGCCGGCGCAGGGGCAGGGAACCATGAACAACGTCGCCTTCGGCGGCGATGGCTGGACGTTCTACGAAACGCTTGGGGGCGGACAGGGTGCGTCCATACGCGGAGCCGGCCCGTCCGGCGTTCACGTGGGTATGAGCAACACGCGCAACACCCCGGTCGAATCTCTGGAACACGCGCTTCCGTTGCGCATCGACCGCTATGAATTGCGACGGGGCAGCGGAGGTGCCGGGCGGCATTCCGGTGGTGACGGCGTCGTGCGCGAGTATCGAGCGCTCGAGCGATGCACGGTCACAATGCTCACCGAGCGCCGTCGGCGTAAGGCGGCGGGGCTTTCCGGCGGCGGGGCGGGAGCTGCCGGGCAGAACCTCGTCAATGGTCGGGCGGTGTCGGCCAAATGCACCGTCGAACTCGAGCCCGGGGATGTCCTCCGTATCGAGACGCCTGGGGGAGGGGCGTTTGGTTAAAGCAGTGGGTGCATCACGGACACGCGCAGCCCGGCGCCACCGTCATCGAGACCGGCACCTTCTCGCGCGGCTGACTGATGCGGCCAGCACTCGTGCGGCGGCGGCGTCCTGGGACACCAACCGCCAGCTTGACAGGTCGGCAATTTCTTCTATTATGTAGAATAGAATGGCCAGAGGCGTCTCTCTCGGAGCGTTCGAGCATGTCGTGCTGCTGGCGCTCATGCACCTCGACCGCGACGGCTACGGAATGCTGGTGCGATCGGAGATCCGGCGGCGAACCGGACGTGATGTGTCCATCGGCGCCGTGTACGCCACGCTCGACCGCCTGGAGGATAAGGGAATGGTACGGTCGGAAACAGGATCGCCGTCACCTCACCGCGGAGGGCGCGCCCGCCGTACCTTCACGATTACCGCTGGAGGAGCCCGCGCCGTACGCGAGGCACGAGCGGAACTGGCACGAATGTCGGAAGGCCTCTTCCCAGGCGCCCAGGGCACGTGATGCCATCCCCTCCGCTCATTGGCCGGCTACTGCTGCGCGCCATCGTGCCGCGGGCTGATTACGAGTACGTCGCCGGCGACCTGCTCGAGGAGTTCCACCTGATCATGCTGCCGTCGCTCGGCATGGCTGGTGCGCGTCGCTGGTACTGGAGTCAGGCGCTTCGCTCGGCGCTACCTTTCCTGCTGCTCCGCCTGCGACGCGGGGCGCTGGCATCCGACCTGTTCTTTGCGCAGCTCGCCGTCGTCGTTCCAATGGCTTTGTTGCACCTGCTCTGGACATTCGTGCTCTCGCAGGTGCCGCTTCGCGCCTCGAGCATCGTGCCGGCCTTTGTGATCGCCTCCATGGTGTTCCTCGTTCTGTCGGCAGCGTGCTTCGGTTTCACGCATGCGACCGCTACCTCCTCCAGAGTTGGACAGTCACCGTTCGCTTTTCCGGCGGCGACTCTCTTCATGACCGCAGTGATTCTCTTGCTGCTCGATTCGTACTGGATTGCATCACCGCCGCTCGTGTTGGGCGTACTGCCGCTCTCATCCTTCGCCGGTGGCTGCCTGGCGCGTGGCGTCGGCCTGAGCTCGGAACTCCGGAGGGGCACATGAGATGGTTGGCCACCATTGGAAGAGCTTTGCTGGGGCTGGTGCTCGTCTCGCTCCTCGTTCTGGTGTTGCTGGGATATCGGGAAGGGGCGCGGCGAATCCAGGGCACCACGGAGATCGCTCGTCCACCTGCCGAAGTATGGCCGTGGATCGTTGGGGAGGATCATGTAAAGCAGTGGGTCAGCTGGCTCACCGAGGTGCACGACCTCACGCCTGGCCAGGAGGGTGTCGGCGCCCGTCGCCGCTGGGTGATGATCGATCCCACGATGAACAACCAGCGTGTCGAGATCGACGCCGAGTATACTGCGTTCGACCCTCCCCGAGTCTCCGCCATGCGGCTGGATTCACCGGGTATGTTCACCGGCACCGGCACTTACACGCTCGTGGACTTGGGCGACGGCCATACCCGCGTGAATTACGAGAGCGAGTTCAGCATGGTCCAGTGGATTGCGCGGCTCTTCGAGCCGCTCATCACTCCGCAAGCGCGGAAGAAAGCGATCCAGGACCTGGCGCGCCTGAAGGAGCTCGCCGAGGCGGCGCCGCGTGCGGCGGTCAGCGACACCCCAGCCGTGCCTCCGGAACGCTGACCAGCGAAAGCTGGCCTCGGCGTCTACTGCTCCTCATTAATCTCCTTTCGCAGCTTCGCCAGCTCCCGCCTGGCAGGCTCGTAGTCCGGGAACTGCTCCAGCGACCGGGTGAGCAGCTGAATCGCCTGTGAGTCATTGCCGCTGTCCTTCGCAGCGAGCGCCCGTGAGTACAGCATTGTCGCCTGAAAGGGCACCTTTCTCGCCTGTTCCATCCTCGCCTCTCGAGCGCCGCGCGGCATGTCCGGCAGACGCATCCCGCGATTGAGCTTGCCGGCCAGATCGGCAATCAGTGACATGAGGTCGTCCTGCTTGCCGCGCACCGATTCGACGTGCTCCACGCGGGATGTCTCAACGTTTACCGCCCGCACGTCGATGCGGATCGTTCCGCGACCATCGGTCACGAAGCCGCCGAAGATCATGTGATGCGCGCCGAGGATCTCGCCCATCCGCACGGCGGTTTCACGCGATACGCGATCGCTGGCCGAAAGGTTCTGTTCCTGCATGAGACGCTGCAGCTGATCACGTTCCACCACGCGGATCCCGGAGTTGCCCGACAACTCGGTGATCAGGAGATCGGCGATGCCGCGGCTAAGCGGTGCGAGATCCTGGTGCGCGGCACCGATCGCCCCGTTTCCGAAGTACATCACCGCCACCGTCGGCCGGTGGTCCTCGCCGTCCTGCGCGCTCACTTCCGTTGCGCCGCCGGCCAGCATCACCGCCGCCGCGGTGGCCGCGATCACACCCTTGGATCGCCTCATGATCTCCTCCTTTGGTCACTCCAACACCAGCGTTTCGCCCTCGGCGGCCAGAAACACTTCGGGGCCGCCTGATTCGCCGATCAATCCAGCACCATGTCTGCATTGCTCCAGCAATTGCTCCAGTGCTGCGTCGGTCCGTGCAGGGTGATGATGGAACAGCGCCACACGCCGTACGCCCGCTTCTCGCGCCAGCTGCACCACCTCCAGCATGTACGAGTGCCCCCAACGGACGTGGGCGGCGTACTCCACCTGCGTATACATGGCGTCGTGCACCAGCAGGTCGGCGCCGGCCAGGAAACGCGTGAGCCGCTCACGCCACCCCACATCCAACCCATGCGCCTCGGGCGCCGAGAGCTCGTTGTCCGGAAGATAGACGAGCGCCGTCCCCCGCCCGTTTCCAGCCGCCAGGCGATAGCCTACCGCGTCTCCCGGGTGGCTGGCGGCGATGTGCCTTACAGTGAACCCGCCAATCTGCACCGACTCTTCCGCCAGGGATTCCAGGCGCACGTTTGCCGGAAGCGATGCGAACGACACCGGGAAGCTCCCGGCATTCATTTGCTCGCGCACGACGCGGTGGACGGTGGCGGCGCCGCTGCCTGCCGCCCATACGCGAACCTGGTTGCCGCTTCGATACAGTGGCGCGAAGAAGGGAAGACCCTGCACATGATCCCAGTGCGCATGGGTTATCAGGATGTCCACACGCACCTCACCACCGGCGTGATCCAGGACATCACCCAGCGCGCGAATGCCCGTGCCCGCATCCAGCACTAGCATCCCACCGCCAGTGGAACGGATTTCGAGACAGGGAGTGTTGCCGCCATAGCGCACGGTGTCGGGGCCAGGGCTGGGAATCGAGCCGCGTGCACCCCAGATCGTCACCTGCATGCGATCACCTGCCGGGGTGGAGGGAACTCCCCGCTGATGAACTCCGCTCGGCAAGCCGCTGCGCCATTCGCGGCATCAGACACGGCGTTACACGGGTCACGACCGGCCGGCGGCGAGCCGCTCCAGCGCCGCGCGATCGGTAACGACGATCTGTCGCCGCTCTACGGTGATCCAGCCGCGTTCCTGAAAATCCTTCATCGCCCGCGATACGGTCTCCCGTGACGCACCGACCATCTGCGCGATCTGCTGATGCGTCAGTCTCTTGCCCTTCGCCATGGACTCGTCCGCGGAGAGCCGCGCCAGCAGCAGACGGGCAATGCGGCCGTTGACATCCAGCAGCACGAGACTGCCGATCTGCTGATCGGCGCGGCGCAGACGCATCGAAAGTTCCTGCATCAACGCCCATCCGACCCTTGGCGACTCCTGGACGCGCAGACGAAAATCCTCGCGACGCAGCACGAGCAGCCGGGAATCCTCCATCGCGATCACGTGGGCCGATCTCGGCTGGCCGTCGATCAATGAAAGCTCGCCGAAGTGGTCTCCCACGCCAAGAATGCCGAGGATCACTTCCCGACCGTCTTCGCCGATGAGGACGACCTTCACTCTGCCATCACGCACAATGAAGAGAGCGTCCCCCGGGTCGTCCTCGAAAACGATCACGCTGCCACGAGGGTAGCCACGCTCCCTCGTGACAGCGGCGAATGCGGCGAGCTCGCTTCGATCGAGCCCGCGGAACAGCGATACGGTGGCGAGAAAGTCGGTCGTTTGCACTTACATGCGGCTGCCTATCGTCAAACCTCCCGCGAATCCGGAGATGCCGAAGCGCGCGTCGCCACTCTGCATCCTCCCGGCCTGGCCGCGGATGAACGGTTGGAAGGTAAGCCTCCGATTGGAAATGGATAGCCCTATCGTGGCGCCACCCCCTATCATGGCGGCGGTGGACAACGCCTCGTTCACCCTCAGCCCGGTATGATGGCGGCCGTCAAGCGACGTAGTCAGCGCTACCGCGCGTCCGAGGCGGATGACTCCGCGTGCTCCTGCCTCGAGCTCGTTGCCGCTGCTTCCCGGCATCTTGGCTCCGGTCGCATCCCTGAATTCCATCCGGTAGCGATCGTACGCATACAGCGACAGCTCGCTGAACCCGCGTACCGCGGGGCGCAGCTGCCACTCCAAAGCCAGCGCGGGCCCAAAGCGAAAGTCCTGCCGTCCCAGCTCGGAGGTGAGCTTATCGCTACCCGATAGCGTTGCCGACGCCTGCACTGACATCGCGCTGCTGCCGATGAGGCCATCAGTGCCCATGGTGAGGCGAACGGCGTCGCCAGGGTCCAGATTCAAGGTTTCGAGTCCGGCGGCAGCGGCATCGAGCGGTGCGTACTCGCCGCGATACTCGTACGAGACTCCGAATCCCCATGCCCAGCCCGATAGCTGTCGCGTGAGCACGATCCCGCTCGTCGCAGTCAGCCCTGCCCCGATGGCCGGCGCGTGAAAGCGGAGGGAGGGGGCGCCAAGGACGCGCAGCGCCGCGTATTCCTCGGCGTCTACCTTGGTCCGTCCGGTGGGCAGCCCGATACCCGTGGTGAGGAGAACGGCGTCGCCGCGCAGCCGCATCGTTGCCCGCAGCTTGATGTCGGACATGCCCTCGAGCATGTAGCTCCGGACGGTACCTTCCTCGTCGCGCGCACGTACCTCACCCGACGTCCATGCCGCGAACGCATCCATCACCAGCCATCCGCTGATCGGCACTACCACAACGAGCGGAACAGAGTGCTGTCTTGCCGACGTCACCATCTCTCTGGATCCCTCGCCGAAACTCCACTGCTCGAACGTCAATGCCGCTTCCCAACCCATGCTGCCGCCCAAAGGCTCCTGAGCGCGTGCGCCGGTGCCCAGCATCGCCAGGGCGAGGGTGGTCGCTACCACGAGGGTCTGTGCACGTGAATGAGGCATCGTTCTGGTTGTCATGGAATCGGGATGATCACGATTGGAATGATGATTATCGCCGACTCCGTGCTCTCGAGTATCGAACTGAGCTCATCAGTCTGGGGTCGGACCGCCGATAACCTCGCGGCAGGACTCGGATTGACGCGGTTGATCAGCGCGTGCGGGCTACGTCCAAGCCACGGCGTCGGCGGAGCGTCCTCGCCTCCCGCATCGCGCAACCTGATTCGCGCGAGATCGAAGCCGCGATCCATCGCCACCGCCCGGGCATACTCGCCCATTGCCTGCTCGAATCGTCCGTGCGCCTCATCGCGGACCCCACGACTGTACGCAAGCAGCGCCCCCAGATTCCTTGTCGGACGCTGCTCGATCGCGGCACGTTCGCCGGGTGTTGGTGTGATGCCCAGGGCCTCGAGAATGCGCAGCGTCAGCTGCTTCTGCAGCGCGAAGATGTCGTCCAGGGAGCCTGCCGAGGGGGGTGTCTCCCTAACCTGGGCCGTGGTGATGTTACTGACGTTGGCGTCGATGCGGAGCATCTGTCGGGGCAATGTCGTGAGCGTGCCGTGCACCACTCGGCGCGCACCAAGCAAACGCCCCATCCGCGGCGCGGTGGCGACGTCGACACGATCACTGGCGCCCAGCTCGAGCTCCTGTAGCAGTGCGTTGAGGTGCGTGCGTTCCACCACCTCGAGCAGCCTGATTCTGGCCAGGTCTGTGGCAACGAGGTCGGCGAGCCCATAGCCCAGCGGCTCCAGTGAAGTATCCGAAGTCGCCACGTGGAGCGGAGGGATGGTGATCGACCACTCGGGGAACCGCGCTGGCTCCAGCGATTCCTCCCGCGCGATCGCCGCGCGTACTGCGGCCTCCGCCTCGCGCCGGGATGCCTTCCGCAGCCGCAACCCGATTTCTCGGCTGCGGCGGTGGGCAAGAAAGCGCGCGTAGCCGCGGCGCGCTGCGCTCCAGTCTTCTCTTCTCTCCGAGGCGGCCGCGTGAAAGAGTGCAGCCCGGGCTCCCACCTCGCCGGGCTCATCCATCAGTTCGGCCAGCGTCTCGATCGCTGCGTCGTCGTGGCCGGCCTGGTAGAGAGCAGTGCCGAGCCGCAGTAGCGCGTCTGGCTTGTCCGGTCGCTTGGCGGACTCCATTCGTGCGTCCGCCAGCTCGGCGCTCGCTCGCTCTGGCGCGATGGGGGCAAGCACTACCGCGGGCGCACCGGCACAGCCGGCCAGGAGCAGCACGGCTGCAACCCAGGCGGGCACGGAAGCGTGCCAACACCGCGCTGACACTGATTCCAGAGCGCTGCCACCGCGAACAGGTACGCTCATCGGATCTGATCTCCTTGCGACAGCCAACACGTTGTCAGCTTGTGTCTTACAGAATCTTCAGCTATATTGAATAGTTACCCGAAATCGACCGAGGCATCCAGTGAAGACGGATATCCACCCCCCGTACGCAACGGCCACCGTTAGGTGCGCCTGCGGCAACACCTTTGTGACGCGCTCCACCCAGGACGAGATACACACGGACATCTGCTCCAAGTGCCATCCGTTCTACACGGGCAAGCAGAAGCTCATCGACACCGCTGGCCGCGTTGAGCGGTTCCGGCAGAAGTACGGGAAGGAGAGCTGAGTCTCCGCGAACGTCTGTCGGCTGCGCTGGAGCGCGTGGCCGACATCGAGCGCGAGCTGGCCAACCCGAACGGCATCCGCG
>CAYXRS010000002.1:0-66656 GCA_964467195.1 uncultured Gemmatimonadaceae bacterium | reverse complement strand
GGAACATCATCTCGCCTGACAGGATCACCGAGCCGGGGTTCACCTTGTCCTGGCCGGCGTACTTCGGCGCCGTGCCGTGCGTCGCCTCGAAGATGGCGTGGCCCGTCAGGTAGTTGATGTTCGCGCCAGGCGCGATGCCGATCCCACCCACCTGCGCCGCGAGAGCGTCGGAGATGTAGTCTCCGTTGAGGTTCATGGTGGCGATGACGTCATACTCGCGGGGGCGGGTGAGTATCTGCTGAAGGAATGCGTCGGCGATCACATCCTTGACGACGATGCCTTCCGGGAGCTTCAACCACGGCCCGCCGTCGATCTCGGCGCCGCCGTACTCGTCTCGGGCTACCTCGTAACCCCAGTCGCGAAACGCCCCCTCCGTGTACTTCATGATGTTGCCCTTGTGCACCAGTGTGACGCTGGACGATCCCTGCCGCTTCGCGTACTCGATGGCCGATCGGACGAGCCGCTTCGTCCCCTCCTCGGACACCGGCTTGATGCCGATCCCGCTGCTCTCCGGGAAGCGGATGCTCTTCGCGTCCATCTCATCGAGCAGAAAACGAATGATCTTCCTGGCCTCGGGCGTTTCCGCACGGTACTCGATCCCCGCGTAGATGTCCTCCGTGTTCTCGCGAAAGATCACCATGTTCACATCATGCGGGTTCTTCACCGGAGAGGGAACGCCCTGGAACCATCGAACCGGACGCACGCATGCGTAGAGGTCGAGTCGCTGACGCAGGCTCACGTTGAGCGACCTGAAGCCGCCGCCAACAGGCGTGGTGAGCGGTCCCTTGATGGCGACGAGATGGTGCTCGATCGCACGCAACGTGTCGTCCGGCAGCCAATCATCGAACTGATTCTTCGCCTTCTCTCCGGCGAAGACCTCGAACCAGGCAATTCGACGCTCCCCGCCGTACGCCTTGCGAACCGCGCCCTCGAACACGTGCCGCGAGGCGCGCCAGATGTCCGGGCCGGTACCATCGCCCTCGATGAAGGGTATGATTGGTGTGGCCGGTACGTGCAGGCGGCCCTTCTTCATCGCAATGGGTTCACCTTCCGAGGGAGCCCGGAGGTTCGCGTAGGTGGGGGTAAGTGCCGTAGCCATTGGTGCGCGGGGTGAGAGTTGTATTCTCAACTTATCGGGCGTTCCGGCCTCCGCAACGTTGGCGGCGCCATTCGTGACTTTCGGCCCGCGCCACACGTATACATCGTTGAAGGATACGGCCGGCGCCTGTTTGCGACGATGCCACGACAGGTGGCTCGGGGCTTCCCGCCCGGACGTTGCCGCCGAGGAAGCGGAGAACTGCTGAGTGCGGCTGCGCTCAAACCTCATCCCTCTGCGCCGCGTGCACTTCGGTGAACGTTGTCTACTACCGTCAACTGTGAGCGGATCTCTGATGCGGAGTGCGTATCACGTGATGAGATGCTTAATGGCCGGTGCAGTGCTGCTCATGCTTCCCGTCCTGACGGAGGCCCAGGAGGTGACAGACACCGTGCGTCAGCCGGTGGAGCAGCCAGTGACAGTGCCCTTACTCGTGCCGCCGTCTTCGATAGACAGCGCGACGGTACGGGACCTCATCGCCGAGCGGGTGGCGTCCGCGCGTAACAAGGGGATCGCCGTGGCCGTGATCGATGCAGCCGGCATTCGGCATTTCTCCGAGGGTGTGATGCGCGATGCCGATGGCGAACCGGTGGATCACAACACGGTGTTCGAGATCGGGTCGGTGACCAAGGTGCTGACAGCGCTGCTGCTTGCGGAGATGGTCGAGCGGCGCGAGCTGCGTCTCGACAATCCGGCTGGCATGTACCTTCCCGACACGATGCGGATGCCCGCGGAGGGCGGCGACTCGATAACGCTTCTCCACCTCGTCACGCACACGTCGGGGCTGCCGCGAGTGCCGCTCAATCTCAACATACGCAACATGCGCAATCCGTACTCCGGCTACGGCGCTCAGCAGCTCTATGCGTTCCTGGGCGGGTACCAGATGCAGCGGCGTCCCGGTGACCGTTACGAGTACTCGAATCTGGGCGCGGGACTTCTGGGTCATCTGCTTTCGTTGCGTGGTGGCGCTACCTACCAGGCGTTGTTGCTGGAGCGCGTGCTGCGGCCGCTCGGTATGCGGGAGACGATGATCACCCTGGGTCCCACGCTCCAGGCGAGATTCGCGACCGGCCACGACGCACTCGGCGCACCAACCGCGGCATGGGACTTCGATGTGCTCGCTGGGGGCGGCGCCGTGCGCTCTACCGCCGCCGACATGGCGCTGCTCGTCCGCGCATGCCTTGATGCGGGGCGTCATACCGATGACCGGTACATCATGCGAGCGATCCGCACGAGCATGCAGCCGCACATGGTGGTGGAAGCCGGGCGCGCCTCGATGGGACTTGGCTGGCACCTGTTCGATCGAAGCGGCCGTAGGCTGGTGATGCACAATGGTCGCACCGGCGGTTTCGCCTCGTTCGTCGGCCTCGACCTGGAGCGTGGGATCGGTGTGGTCGTGCTTACCAACTCGTCCGCGCCGGTGGACGACATTGGACTCAAGCTGCTCGCGCCCTGATCGACGGGGTCAGGTTTCAAGGAGGTCAGAGTCGTCTCTCAAGGGGGTCAGAGTCGTTGAAATTCCATTTCAACGACTCTGACCCCCTTGAAGAACCCTCGAAACCCTTGAAGACTGGCTCTCTATCTGAGGAAGCGACGTCGCGTTGTTCGCGGGCGGAGCAGGCTGAGGATCAGCAGCAGCACGAGCGCCCCGATGAATGCGACGAAGATGGTTCCCGCCAGACCCGCAAACGGAGTCGCGATCCCGAGGGCGGAGAAGAGCCAGCTTCCCAGAAACGCGCCGACGATCCCGACTATTATGTCACCGAGAATACCGTAGCCGATCCCGCCCAGGACGAACGACGCGAGAACGCCGGCGATCAGTCCCACGATGATCAGTGTGAGTAAGTCCATGCTGACTCCAGAGGCAGAGTAGGCTCACTGGGCAATCGGCATGCCGAGGCCATCAAGGGGTCAGAGTCGTTGAAAGGATCAAGGGGTCAGAGTCGTTGAAAGGTGAGGCTGATCACCAGGGCGCCAAGCTGTTCCCTTTTCAACGACTCTGACCCCTTGATGCCCTTGATCCCTTGAGATGGCCACCGTCGTGTTTGGCTGCGCCGCACCCAGGTGTTGGTCAAGCCAGTCGTTCACGACCTTAATGAGCTCCAGCCGATCGGTTGGGATGTGTCCGCCGGCGAGCCGGGCGTGACGCTTCTGGTCAGCCGGTGCGCCGAGCAGCTCGAACAGCGGAAGCTGTGAGAGCTCGTACGGCATCAGGAAATCGTCGCGGCCATTGATCATCAGCGCCGCCGAGCGCGCTCGCGGAGCGAAGTGCACGGGGTGAATCTCCGGCCGGAACTGCACCGGCACCAAGCCGCCGCCGAGCAGGATGGTGACGGCGATGCGCGGTTCCACGGCGCTGAACACCGGTGCATACACGGCGCCCGAGCTGAACCCGTAGTAGGCGATGCGCCGAGTGTCGAAGTCGGGACGAGTTTCCAGGTAGTCGATCGTGCGGCTGATGTCCTGCGACCAGCGGATCATCATGTCGCGCCATTCACTTGGAGAGCGTTCCCAAGGGTGGAAGCGTTCGAACATTCCCTTGTACACCGGGTGAACGATCACCCGGCCGCTGCGCGGGATGAAGTCGAACATGTACGCCGACGAGAACCTCTCACTCGAGCGGAGGAGGAACACGTCGTCCCCGGGGAACCAGATCACGGATTGGTACGGCGGCGCGACATCATTCGGTATTAGCAGGTGCACTTCCATCCGCTCGTTCCCGTACGCCGCGCGTAGGGAGACGGTCTCCCTTCGGTAGTGTGGGAGGTCGTTCACTCGCTCGGGCCGGGCCTCGAGCGGCGTGCGGTCGTACGCGTACATGCCGCGCAGAAGCTGGAACGCTTCCTCGCCAAGCGGCTCCGGCTGCTCGTACTCGCGTGCCGGAGTGATTGGTTCGAACCAGTGCTCGGCTGGAGACGTCAAATAGCGGGCGCAGCGCAGGCCGTTTGTGGGTTCTCGCCCCCAAGGGTCCTGCGCGACCAGGTGCCTGAACAGGTACGCGGGCTCGTTCCAGGCACCGCCCAGGATGTAGCGATGGTTACCCGTCGCATTCCACGCCCACTCCCTCACGTTGCCCGCCATGTCGTACGTGCCGTAGGCCCCGAGTCCCTTGAACTGCCCTGCTGGCGCCTTGCTCATGCCGTCCATGTTGCTGTGAAGCAGGATATCCGATACCAGCTCCTGACCGATGGCTGCGAACCAGTGATAAACAGTCGGCAAACTCTTGCCGGCGAACGCGCAGTACGCCGCCGCCTCGTACCAGCTCACACCACTCACCGGGTGGTCGTCCTCACCCGAGGAATAGCCCCCCAGCTCCCACGTGGAGGGACCCGGCCGACCGGTAGGATCCACGAACGAGCGCATGGCCTCCTCCCAGGAGACCTCCTGCCCCCCCTGCTCGATCGGCGTCGGCCACCACTCGGGTGTCCGATACCCGCCGGCGCCGACGAACTCCCTGAACTCGCGATTCGTCACCTCGTACCGGTCGATCAGATAGGGCTCGAGCTCCTCACCGGTAAACTGGGCGCGCCCGCCAGCACGCAGTACTCCATCCAGCAGTCTGCCTCCCGTTACGCGAACCATCTCAGGTGGTCGTTCACCCACGGGATCGAGCTGCAGACGCGCGAGCCCCATGAGCGTTGCCGAGCTGAAGGGTGCGCCCTCGAACGGCTCGTACCCTGCCTTGGTGATTCTCCAGCGCATCAGAGTATATGGCACCCGGACTTCCAGGGGCGTCAATCCAAGCCGTTCCCAGCGCGCGTCGGGGTTCGAGTAGCTCCTAACCCACACCTCGGCCCCTGCCGGCTCCGTGTTTACGGCAAGCGGCAGAGTGATTCGCTCGAGCACCGTCTCGATCTCGGGATCGCTGGGACGGTATCTCTCCGCCTGGAGAGCGGTGCGATACGCCTCGTAGATATTACCGGCGTCGGCCAACTGAGTGATCTCCTCCAGAGCCCGGGACTCCGCCCAACGCCGCCCAGAGTCACGCACCCACAGCCAGCCCGCGGTCGCTGCGACGAGCAGGATGCCGATCAGCGCAGCGGCGACTCGTGGCCGCCTGAGCATTGCCGCGGGTCCGTACGCCGCACGGGCGCGGCTGGCCTCGCTGCGGCGCAGCTCCGTTGCAAGCTCGGCGGAGGTGGCGAATCGCTTCTCCGGATCCTTCTCCAGGCAGCGCGAGATTGTGCGCTCTAGATCCGTGGGCACATCGGGCCGCAGTCCCTTGAGGGGACGCGGCACGACGGTCAGAACGGCGGTGATGACGGCTCCGGTGGTCGGCCCATCGAACGGCGGCTTGCCGCCTAGCATCTCGTATAGGAGGACGCCGAACGCGAACTGGTCAGCGCGGTGGTCCACCGGGTCGCCGGAAAGTTGCTCGGGCGCCATGTAGTGTGGCGTGCCAACGAGCATTCCTTCCTGCGTCTCCGTCGTCGCGGTAAGCGGCGGGTCGGCCTCGTCGCGCGTCCGGATGAACGGCTTTGCGAGCCCGAAGTCCAGGACCTTCGCCAGTCCTTCGGCGGTAACCATCACGTTGGCAGGCTTGATGTCGCGGTGAATGATTCCCGCGGCATGGGCGCTGGCCAGAGCGCTGGCGATCTGCGTGGCCAAACTCAGCACTCGATCGATGGATAACGGCGCGTTGGCAATCAGCTCGCGAAGCGTGCGACCGTCAACCAACTCCATCGCGATGTACGTCGTGCCCTCGTGCTCATCGATATCGTAGATCGTAACGATATTGGGGTGGTTGAGCGCCGAGGCGGTACGGGCCTCGCGCTCGAAGCGTGCCAGGCGGGTGCGATCCGATGCGAGGGCGGTGGGAAGAACCTTTATTGCGACGTCGCGCCCGAGTTTCAGGTGGCGCGCGCGATACACCTCGCCCATCCCTCCAGCACCGATGGGTTCCAGAATCTCGTACGCGCCTAGGCGCACTCCGGGCGCGAGTGCCATTGCGCTCCCTGGTTCTGGCCGCTTCGGGAGACGCTATGGCGTGAGCGGCGGAGAGTCAATAAGGCACGGCCGACACGCCAAGTCGCACGCGATCACATCCAGGTCCGCGGCGATACCGCCCAGTCAGCCGCGAGGCCTTCTGTCCGACACCAGCGCCGGCAGTGAGCGCGCGGGACCGATGCGCCGCGCCTCGATCTGCAGATGGTTACGCGTCCAGCTCTTCCCCTCATCGAGCGACCGGTCTGCCGTCCATGAGAAACCATCGGGCCGGATGTCGTAATAGCGAATTCGCCAGCGCTCGGGCCGTTCTCCGGCGGCACCGAACACCTGCTCGATGTGCATCTCGTCGCCGACCATCTTCGCCGTGCCGAAGTCCAGCAATCCACCGCCGCGGTCGACCGAGATCAGCTCCCAGCGATCGAGAACGGCGTTGTAAGCCCGCAACGTGGCGGTGACGAAGAACGTCTCGCCGCTGTCTCCAACGATCCGGTACTCGTCCAGGATGTGAGACCCGTCGCCAGTAGCGAGTCGCACCGCACTCCAGAGGCCCTGAAACTTACCCCACTCCTTGCTGTTGGCGGTGAAATGCCAGTCGCCCAGGAGGTAGTCGAAATCGCCGCGGTGCGCCATGAAGGCGGCTTCGATCTCGTCGTCGGTGCGCGGAGGGTTGCTCTGCGCCTGAATGGGCGCCAGAGCCACTGAGGATGCGAGCACAACGCAGAAAAGGGCCGAACGCATTGCTGACTCCAGTTGTGGGCGCCCGATGGTTGTCGGCCGGCCACAGCCGTACAAGAACGCGGTGTGCGAGCGGCCGGTACGGCGCAGCAAACGGCCATCCAGTGATTGCTCGCGGTGTCCAGTGACGAGGCGACGGCTACGACGGGCGGTCCCGGTGGCGTGCGAGCACATCATCGACAGGGCCGTGGCCTGTCGATGCCGGCACTTGGGTGATGTCGGCGCCGGCCTCCAGAAGCTCATCGATCACCGCTGCGTAAGCAGCATCTCGCGCTGCTGGTGAATCACCGGCTGACGAAGCCCTCGGAAACCAGGACTGGTTCACGAGGAACCAGAGGGTGGAACTCAGCACGGTTCCGCCCCACCGGTTCATTGATTCCAGCGGCGCGCCGCGGCGCAACAGCAGCTTCACGACGTCGAGATTTGTGTTGGCTGCCGCCCAATGCAGCGCCGTCATGTCATCCTTGTCTTTCGCCGCCGGATCCACGCCTTGATCGAGCAAGCGCTTGACCACCGCGGTCCTTCCGTAGGCCGACGCCCAGACCAGGGCAAGCTCGATGCGTTGATTCAGATCCCGCGGCAGGCGTATCCAGTGCAGGGCCGCCAGCGCGGGTTTCGCCGCGTCACCGCCGCTGCAAAGGCGATCGACGAGATCAGCGCGGCCCAGCGCTGCGGCGGCGACCACATTGTCCACTCTGGCGCCGCGCCGCACCAGCGTATCGGCTGCACCGGAATACCCAAACGCCAGAGCCGTCATCAGCGGCGTCCCTTCATCCTCGAGTCCGTTGATGGCGGCACCGAAATCGAGCAACAGCTCGACCAGCGCCTCCTGGAGGCCGGCCTTGGCGGGGTGTACGCTGGAGACTAGCAGGTTCATCGTGGTCTGCGCCTTCCCGCCGCCGTAGGTGTTTGCCAGCGCGTCCACCTCGGCGCCCGCCTCGAGCAGACAACGTGCGATCTCCACGGCATTGGGTGGCGTCATCTGCCGAGCGTCCTCCACGCCATTCGCCGCGACGTAGTGCAGAAGTGTGGCATGGTGATCGCGAGTCGATCGCGCGCGAACCAGATCGGGGTTGCGGCGAATCAGTGATTCGAGCGCCGGCAGATCGCCACCAATGATCGCATCAACCGCTGCCTCGAACCGACCGACCTCACCGTTCATACTCATCGCCCTTCATGAGGTGCCTGTGTCTGCTGCCAATCGGGAGGTTCCGCCGCGCGATTGGGGCCATTTCTCCCTCCTGGCGGGCCCGCGATGGCCGCCGGCATCCGGGCGAGAAAGAACGCTGCGCCAATCCACAGCAGGGCTGCCGTCAGCCAGCTCACGATGGTGACTTCGGCTGGAGCATCCGCTGAACGCGATGGAACTATGCCGGTGGTGTTGTTGATTGCCGAATGCATGAGCATCACGAGCAGCAGGCTTCCACCGGTGCGCGCGTACAGCCATGCCATCGGCACGGACACGGCGGTCACAGCAATCAGGTACATGGAAAAATTCTGCCCGCTCGTCGTGGTCCCCGGAATGACGAAGAGTGGCAGGTGCCAGAGAGCCCAGATCACGCCGAGCAGGATGCTGGCGCGAGCGAGCCCCATGCGCGATGCCAGTCGTGGAAGCGCGTAGCCACGCCAGCCGATTTCCTCTCCTGCCTGAAACGGTGTCGAGAGGATGGCCCCGATGAACAGCAAGTACAGCGGCAGCTCGCTGAATGCGGGCCACTCGCCAGTGATCGCACGGGACGCGACTGCAGCGGCAAGCTTGATGCCCGCCATGTAACTGATGGCGAACAGGTACCACCGAGCGTGCACCTCCCAGCGCACCACGCGGCGGAGGAGAAGACTGATTCCCGCGCCCCCTTCGTCGCGAGCCGTAAGCCAGAGGGCGACGATTGCTGGAGCGAACGTGCCCGGAAGATAGAACAGCCCTCGCGTCCCGATGCTCCAGGACGACGGTGTGACTGCGGCGGCGGCGAGCCAGAGCAACCACGCTACCAGGAACGTGAGTGCGAAATACACCGCGATCGCGCCAGGAGCGGGCGGTTTCGTCTGTGTAAAATGTCGACTCCGGTCGTCCGAACGGATTATGGTCGTCCGGTCGTCCGCGATCATTCCAGGTTCTGACCGAAGCAGATCCGGTAGCCGTTGAAGTCATCCACCTCGAAGTCACGGCAGCCATAGGGCTGGTCGCAGATGCCGCGCGCGATCGTCACTCCTTTTGCGACGAATTCGGCGTGAAGCGAATCGGCATCGTGGATCCATATGTAGGCGTCCCACGCACCTCCTTCCCGATCTGCGAGGCGGTTTGGACGCACGGCATCGGCGCTGTCGGTCTCGGCAAGCATGATGACGATGCCGCCCCGCTTGACCATGCAGAACGACGGGGGCTCGCCCCAGAAGCGCTCATAATGAAAACCGAGGCTGTCGCGGTAGTGGTTAGCGGCAGCTACCACATCGCCCACGAGAAAATAGGGCGCGATGTACCAGTGAGCCGAATCGTTTACCCTACTTTCCGCCATAGTCTTCCTCCGGCTTTGCAGCGCGCAGGTTGCACGCCCCCCACGCTGGCCAACAAGGATGTCTTGGGCGAGCGGCACGACTGACTCAGCGAACGGTCATCCGGCAAATCGATGCTTCCGGGAGTGGCTCGGTGGGCCCTCACCGGGAGTGGCCCACGCCTGCTCTTCCTCTACGGCGCACTCGCCCCCAGCAACACCGCATTAAGAAACAACCGATTCACCCCGCGGTGATACGCCCGGAAGTTCGGATCCTCTGCGAACGCGACCACCCGCCCCTGGCCAACCCGCTCCTCGTACACGAAAACGGCTTCGGGCAGTCGCTCCAGACTCTCGCTCCACGCATGCCCGGCGATTCGCGGATTACGCGCGGCATACCGCCCAACCGCAGTCCGTCGCGCACTCACCGCCCCCTCTGGCACCAGATACACGCGATTGGAGAACACCAGCACCGGCACCTCCCCACTGTCGTAGCCGGCCGCCAGCCATGACTCCCGATCCAGACTCACCCGGAAGATCGCGCCGGGCACGGCAACCTGCGCGGAATCCTTCCCGGCTTCGGTTTGGTACCACGACCGGAGCGCGATTCCGACGCCGGCTGAGTCGCGCGCGAACTCGGTGGCGGCGCCGATCGTGACGAGCGTCCCACCATCCTGCACCCAGCGCCGAAGCCTAGCCCGGCCATTCTCCCCAAGCGCGTTCGACAGTGCCTGCTGCTGTGCCTCCGGAATGACGATGGCATTGAACCGATCGAGCCGCGTGTTGGCTACCGTCTGTGTGCGCACCACGGTCACGGGCACCTGATACTGCCGGTCGAGCGTGTACCACGCCCAGCCGAACGAGTAGCCGTTGATGCCATCCTCGGCGAGGATGGCCACCACGGGCGTTTGCACGGGAATGACGTCCCCGGAGCCGAGTGAAGGATGCCCACGGTCGGCGAGTCCGGTGTGCACGGCGCGGACGCTCAGCTCGTAGGCCTCCGCCACCTCGCGAACCTTCTCATGGACCGTCGTGTCATTCTGGCCGACGCGCACCACAATACTCCCGCTCGACAGGGCCGCGCCATCAATACGAGTAGCCTTGAGGGTGACGGCAGCGCGCACATCCTCGCGGCGCAGTCTTGCCGCGGCGGCGACGGATGCGGCCTGGCCGCCGTCGATGAGATAGGCGTAACGCGCTCGTTCGCCGGGGAGCGACATCGCATTCGCGTGAGATTTCAGCCGTTGCGTCCGCGGCGCAGCCGCATCCGTGCTGCCGTACACACTCACGTTGAAGAGCAGCGGCAGCGACCACGCAGTGATGTCGTAAAAGCGCGGGTTCACGGCACGATCGACACGCTGTCGGGCGTCTTGCAGAAACCTCTCCGGCACCTGCGTTTCTGGTTCGAGCAGGGCACGAATGATCCGATTGCGCGGCTGTGCCGCCTCCACCACGTACGCGCCGGCCGGAAAGGTGCGGGCGCCGGCGGAGCGGCCGAACCGGTCGCGAGTGCTGGCGACGCGCACCGGTTCGGTAAGTACGTCCACCTCCACCCCATTTCGACCCAGCAGATTGGCGAGCTCGGCGGCGAGGCCCGGATCGGTCTCGGCGGCAATGAAGTAACGTCGAATGCCCTGCCGCCCATCGGCCACCGCGGCGCGGTGTGCGTCAACGTATTCACGGAGCATCAGCTCCCGATCGCGCGCCGCCAGCTGCGACGCCGCCCATGCCGCCACGTACTGCTGCTCGAGCGCGTCGGCGAGCGTGCGCACCGAGCCGTCGGGACGTCGCAATGCCAGGCCACGCGTGGATCCCTGCTCGTACAGCATCCCCACTGCACCCTGATAGGAACCCCATGACGTGGTGTAGCCAGGATAGAAGTAGTTGTACCGCTCGCCGGTCATGTATTCGAATCCGGCCGAATCGAACGCCTGCGCATACGCCGCGTTGAACCGGTCGAACCAACGGGTGGCATACTCCGGGAAGTACGGACCGGTGGGCTCATCGGGGGGATCGAAGAAGAACTCCACGTCCGATCCCATCTCGTGCATGTCCACGACCACCTGCGGGCGCCACTGGCGGATCGTAGGCATGCGCTCACGGGTTTCGCGCTGAGTGTGCGCGAACCAGTCGCGGTTGGTGTCGAAGAAGTAATGCCCGGTGCGGAAGCTCAGCGCCTGCCAGCCGGTGAAGCTGTTGGACCAGTCGTCGTGATCGGCGCTGGGCTCCCGACCGATGAGCGAGTGGTTGAGAGCGGCGAACGCGTCGCGCCCGTCGGGGTTGAGCATGGGGTCGATTAGGATGACCGTGTTGCGCAGCACCTCCATGGTGGCCGCATCGTCCCGCGTCGTGAGATGCTCCAGGAGCTTGAGCGCTCCCTCGGTACCAGACAACTCGAAGCCGTGGATGGAGCCGCCGAACCACACCACCGCCGGCTGCGTCCGGATGATCTCCTGCGCATCAGCAGCCGAAAGCGTTCGCGGATCGCCCAGTCGGCCGGCGTTCTGCTGGATCTGGTCAAGTCGGGCATGGTTCTCCGGCGAAGTTACGATCGCCAGTGGGAGCGACCGGCCGCCCCACGATTCTCCCTGCTCCACCACGGTCACACGCGGCGAGGCGGTCGCCAGCCGGTCGAGGTAACGCACCATCTGATGATGTTGCGTTATCCGCTTGCCGAATTCGTGGCCGGTGACTTCCTCGAAAGCTGGAACCTGGGCTGTTAGCGGTGCGGCGAAAAGAAAGCCCGCAGCCAGGAGAAGGCCTCTGATCCTGGTGGGGCGTTTGAGGCTCAACGGAACGGCATTCAGCGCGCAGAACGCGAAGAACGCGGAGAACGCGGAGAGTGCGGGAGGAGCATCGTCCGTGGGATGCTGGCGGTGTCCTGTATCGAGTTCCTCGAATATCACTTCCTGAAACGGCATGACCATCTCCTCTCTTCGCTGTTGCCTTCACCTCTCTTGGTGAGAGGATCGTCGTCCCATTCTCGTACCTCGTGCCTGCTCCAACGCACGTCGCAGTCAGCTGCACGACGCGCCCTCGCCCTCGCCCTCCGCCGCCCTCCGTTCTCTACCCGATCTCCGCGGCGAGAAGCCGTTACGGCGCCACGTACTGCAGCGGAGCCCCCGGCCCGAACGGCAGCCCGGCAAGCATCCAGACTGACAGCATGATCATCCAGGCAATACCGAATACGATCGTGTACGGAAGCATCGCCGAGATCAGCGTCCCGAGTCCCGTATTGCGGTCGTATTTGCGCGCGAACGCGATGATTATCGGGAAGTATGGGAGCAGCGGCGTGATGATGTTGGTGGTCGAGTCCCCCACGCGATATGCCGCCTGCACGGACTCCGGAGAGTAGCCAAGGAGCATCATCATCGGGATGAACACCGGGGCCATCACGGCCCACTTCGCCGACGCGCTGCCTATGAACATGTTCAGAATCGCCGACACTACCACGAAGCTGAGGATCAATGGCAGTCCAGTGAAGCCTGCGGCCCGCAATCCGTCGGCGCCCTTGATCGCCATGATGATTCCCAGGTTCGACCAATTGAAGTAGGCAACGAACTGGGCGGCGGCAAAGGCCAGCACGATGTAGGCGCCCATCGTCGCCATCCCCTCGCCGCTCATGCGTGCCACGTCACGATCGTTCTTGATGGTGCCAGCCACCGCGCCGTACACGATGCCCATGAAGAGGAACATGAGCATGAGATTGGTCACGATGCTGCCGCTGGCGAGCAGAGGCCCCAGGCTCTGGAGCATCGTCTCGTACTCGCCCTCGGGGAGCCTGAAGATCGCCCACTCGCGGGGAAGCCCGATCGCGTTGGGAAAGGTGAGCAGTGCCACGACCAACAGGTAGATGACGAAGGTGATCCCCGCAGCACGCAATCCCCTCTTCTCACGCGGCGTGATCTCTCCAAGGCTCGTATCGCCGATCGGCTCGCTGGCCGATTCCGGATTCCACGTCCCCAGCCTCGGCTCCACGAAACGGTGCGTCACGAACGTGCCGAGCATGGTGAGCAGGAATACCGACACGATCATGAAGTAGTAGTTCGCCGTCGGCAGCACCTCGTACGCCGGGTCTACCAGCCGAGCCGCTTCTGTGGACAGACCGGAGAGCAGCGGATCGATGGACGTGATGAGAAGATTCGCGCTGAACCCGGCCGACACTCCCGCGAATGCCGCCGCCAGCCCGGCCAGTGGATGTCGCCCAAGGCCGGCGAAGAGCAACGCGCCCAGCGGCGTGAGCACGATGTAGCCCGCGTCGGCTGCCATGCTGCTCATGATGCCGCCGAAGACGAGAGCGGCGGTGATCATCGACGTCGGCACCGCCGTCACCAGCCGCTTGAGCGCGACGGCAATTAGCCCGCTCCGCTCCGTGACGCCAATTCCGATGATTACCACGAGCACCAGCCCGAGCGGCGGGAAGGTGACGAAGTTCTGCACTGCCTGCATGAAGATCCGTCGTATCTGCTCGACCGAGAGCAGATTGACCGTCTCGATTGTCGCCTGTGTCCCGGGGTGCACCGCCGACACACCGGCACCGGCGGCGATGGCGGATACCACGATCACCGCCAGCGCGAAAAGGACGAACAGGGTGAAAGGATCGGGCAGCTTGTTGCCCACGCGCTCGACTACATCGAGCACGCGAAGGAACGGGCTCCTGGTTGCGGCCATTCTGCGGAACCTCGAGAGAGAGGAGGATATCGGCAGATCCGGCCGGGAGGCGAACGAGCCAGCCCTCCCGCCGGAGGTGCCCGCACGGGTTCAGAATTGGGGGCTAACCTAGGTGCCGCTCTTGGTATGCGCCAGCGGCCCACTGATGAGCCGTCGAAGCTCTGCCGCCACGATGGCGGCGGTCCACGCAAGCACGAATGCCAGCGCCAACGTAGCCAGCACAGGCACCACACCGGGCACCCCCAGGACTCCACCGAGTGTGCCGGCCACTGCTCCCATCGCCCCGCCCAACCCTTGCCACGCCAGTATCGCTCCCCAGGCAACCAACCCCGCCACGCCGATCCACAGCGGCGGCACACGCAGCTCGCGCGAGGCCACTCCAGCCAGTGCTCCCACCACCGGCACGCTCACCCAACCGAGCAGGACCGTCCCTATCACCATCAAAGTCGCCGCAATCGCGATCAGTCCGCCGGCACGCGCGCTCATCGTGCCCTGCCCGTCAACTGCACCCGCGCGCTCACACGATCCGCCGGCAATTCGTCCGGCGTGCGCGGCACGAGCAGCGCATCGAGCTCGCCAGCGCTCCATTGCGCGATCCGGTCGCGGTAGAGAGGGCTGACCGGATTGCCCGACTGTCCGCCCGGATATGTGCCCCATGCCCGCAGCTCATCACCCAGCTCGACGACCATCCGCCAGCTTGCTCCATGCCTTCCATCTCCACTCGACGGATTGAGCAGCCCTGGACCGCCCTGCAGGGGCACGCGCATGGCCGAGAGTTCGCCAATCTGGAGTGGGTGCATGATCGTGGCATGTCGCACCCGATCCCAACGCCATCCGCCGTCCGCCACGCTTCCATGTCTCGCGACGGTGCTGTCGAGCGCGGCCTTCAGGCTTGCCACCAGAATGTCGTCGCGCGTTTCACGGCGCACCGTGCGCCGGTCGTTCCACCAGGCGTTGTCCGGCTGGTGCAGCAGCACGGCAAGCAGCACGTCGCCGGGATTGGCCACGGGGGCGCCTCCACCCGGGGCGATGAGCTCGTCCCATGTCCGCCGCGACAGCTCATCCATGGCCGCCTCGAACAGCACCGCCCGCTCGTTCTCCCTGGTGTAGCGACGATCCCACGCTGCCAGGAACTCCGCCGCTGAGCGAACGGAATCATCACCATTGCGCACCGCGGCGGCCGCGGCGGCGAGGAACGCCGGCACGAACATGTCGGCCCGCGCGCTGCCGGGATCGGTCTGGTAGCGCCGCATGGCATCGGGCGACACGGCGCTGTCCGCGCGGAGCAGTTCGTTGATCCGCATGGCGCGCCATGGTGATGGCCACACGCTGCCGAAGTAGCCGTCGCGCACGGCCGGATCCACAGGCTGTTGGTTGGCGGTTGCGAGATAGCCCTGCGCGGGATCGCGCGCGAATGGATACGATGAAAGCGGAAGAAATCCGCTCCAGTCTTCCGCGCGCGTGCGTCCGTCCTGAATCAGATCGCCACGTGCGCCATTGGGCCGCAGCGGAAAGAAGCCGGTGGAGCGTACGGCAATGGATCCGCCGCGGTCGGCCGCGAGCATGTTCTGCGAGGGAGCCACCCACCCGGCACTCGCATCGAGGAACTCTTCCACCGAACGCGCCTGCCCTACATCGGCAAAGAAGCGATCATCGGTCCACGGCTCGTGCACCGTCCACCGCAGCGACAGCCACTGCTCACCGGTGCGGCGCATGGGTCCCCGGTGCGTGTAGCGAACGGTGTCGGTTGCGAGCGCACGACCGTTGGGAGCCAGGTACACCTCTTCCCGCTGCTCAAGCGGCAGCCACTCCCCGTCGAGAAGGTAGGACGCCGGGGCTCGCGCGTCGTCCACGCTCTCGGCGTAGTAATCCACCACGTCGGCGTCGTTGTTGGTGAACGTCCAGGCGATGTCGCGGTTGAAGCCGATTATCACCCATGGCGCGCCCGCGAAGGTGACGCCGTACACATCCAGCTCGCCGGGCACCACCAGGTGCACTTCGTACCAGATGGACGGCAGCGACAGTTCCAGATGCGGATCCCCGGCGAGCAGCGCGTGGCCACCAGACGCACGCGAGGGAGAGACCGCCCAGCTGTTACTGCCCAGCGTGCCCGGCTCGACGCCCGTCGCCGCGACTGTCGCAATCTCGCTAAGCATGGCGTCCACGAGGCGCAGCGTCTCCCTCGCATCGGCTGCTCCCACGGCCGGCGGCGGGACAGGCCGCAGATCCATGCGTGGCCCATCGACTTCGTTCGGTTGGATCGGCTCCTGAATGGGACTGTGATGCGGGAAGAGCGCATCGGTGGCCTCCCACCCTACCATCGCGGCGGCGCGCAGCCGCAGGAACTGAGTGGGCCGGAACGACAGCGTCATACCCATTCTGTTCATCATGTGAATGGAGTTGATCGGCTGCCACCGCGCGGGGCGCGTGCCCAGCAGCCGGTACTCCATCGGCAGGTCGCTCGCCGGCATCGCATCCATGTAGGCGTTGACGCCCGCGGCGTAAGCCTGGATCGCCTGCCAGCCCAGCGATGTGGAGTCGAGCTCAGCCAACTTGCGTTCTGCCGAGGCAGGAAGGCCGATCGAGCGAGCCATCCGATCGACGGGCAATCCGCGTTCCCCCACGAGTTCCGTGAGCCGCCCGGCGCCGGCTCGCCACTGGAGATCGAGCTGGAACAGCCGGTCACGCGCCACGACGTAACCGAGCGCGTAATACGCATCGCGTGCCGACGACGCGAAGATGTGCGGCACCGCGCGATCGTCGTATAGCACGCGCACCGAGTCGCTGAGCCCGGGAAGAATCGCTTGATTCGAGCGCGGCCCCATCGCCGAGCGTGCAGCGCTCCACACGCCGTTTGCCGGATCGAGCAGCGGGCCGAGCGGTGGTACCGGCCCGGTGCCGCGAGCGGCAACGTGGAGCGTGACCGCCAGTACGGCCGCTGCGATCAGCGCCCCGGCAATCCGCATGGTCAACGCGACATGACGAACTGAAGCACGTCGGAGCGCGTGATGATTCCGGTCACGCGGCCATCGCTGCGCACCAGCACGGCAGGGATCGTCCTGCTGAGCAGCTTCGCTACCGCATCCACGGGCTGTTCGGGAGTCACGATCGGGAAGGGAGCGTCCATCACGTCGCTCACGGTGACGTCCAGCAGCTTGGTGTCTTCCAGGCTGCGGGCGCTCAGCGTTCCCTCGCCCACCGAGCCCACGCAGCTCTCTCCATCCATCACCGGAAGCTGTGACACGTCGTGCTGCGACATGAGGCGCAGTGCCTGCCGAACGGTGGTCCCTGGTGTCACGGTCACCAGCGGAGGGGCTCCCTCGCGCTTGCCGCCGAGCAGGCGCCCGATGCCGATACGCTCGTCCTCCATCATTCGGTTCTCGCGCATCCACTCGTCGCTGTAGAGCTTGGAGAGATAGCGCTCGCCGGTGTCGCACAACACGGCCACGATGAAGGCATTTGGGTCATCCACCTGTCGGGCGACTTGTAGCGCGACGTGCACGATGAGCCCTGATGATCCACCAACGAACAGCCCCTCTTCGCGTGTGAGACGCCGCGCCATCGCAAACGACGCCTTGTCGTCCACCGTGTGATACTCATCCACTACACTCAGATCCAGAGTGCCGGGAACCTTGTCCTGCCCTATCCCCTCGACCTTGTACGGCGTTCCCTCGTTCGTGTGCCGGCCATCGTTGCGCCACGCTTCGGCCAGAATCGAGCCGACCGGATCGCCGGAGATGATGCGGATTGCCGGATTGCGCTCCTTGAGGAAGCGTCCGACACCGGTGATCGTGCCGCCTGTTCCCGCGGCAGCCACGAAATGCGTGATTCGCCCGGCAGTCTGGTCCCACAACTCTGGTCCCGTGAGGGCATAGTGAGCTTCCGGGTTAGCCTGGTTGTAGAACTGGTCGGCGAGAACGGCGTTTGGCGTCTCCTGCGCGATGCGCTTCGCCATCACCACGTAGTTGTCCGGGTGGTCGGGCGGAACAGCGGTGGGCGTGACGATCACCTCCGCCCCGAAAGCCTTGAGCAACCTCACCTTCTCGTGCGACATCTTGTCCGGCATGGTGAAGATGCAGCGGTAGCCTCTTAGGGCGGCAGCGATGGCCAGCCCCACACCGGTATTTCCGCTCGTGCCCTCCACGATCGTTCCGCCGGGCCGCAGTTTTCCCGCCTTCTCCGCGGCTTCGATGATCGGCATGCCGATGCGATCCTTCACGGAGCCACCAGGATTGAAGAACTCCGCCTTGCCATACACCGGGGTGCGAATGCCGTGGGTCACACGGGTGAGCCGGATGAGCGGCGTCCAGCCAATCGTTTCGAGAACCGACTCGTATGGACGAGCGTTGCGTGGTGGGGGCTGCGTCATCAGCGAGGAGAATTACTCTGCTGGAGGATCGTGTCGCCGGGGAGCGGCTGGGCTTCAGGGTGACGGAAGTAAACTGGCAGCAGGATGGACATTCCCGTCGGCTTGCCCCTCAGCTTTGCTGGCTCGAACATCACTCGCCCGCTTCCGGCCACGGCGGCGGAATCGAGCGACGCATATCCGGAGGACTCGACAATCACCGTGGAGTCCGCCACGACATGCCCCAGACTGTCGATGTGGATGCGCAGGGTGACGTTTCCCTGCACCCGCTGCTCGTACAGTCCAGGCGGGTACCGGAAGGCTTCGTTGTCGGCGTGCATGGCCGGCAGCTCATCCGGGCGCCCCGTCTCCAGCTGGACTGCCTCGATTGCCTTCTGCGCCATATCCTGGTCGATGCACGCGGTGCCGGCCACGAGAACGGCAAGGCAGGCGAGGCGGCGGGGGGAGCACATGGCAGAAATCTACATCCGGTGCGAGCGGTTGCCATTGCCCCGCGCGGCGGCGCTGGCCATTGTTCCGACGGATGAGAATTACGGTCCTGATGGGTGGAACCTCCGCGGAGCGCGACGTGTCGCTGGCATCGGGGCTGCGTATCGTGCAGGCACTTCGATCGCGAGGCCATGAGGTGGTCTCCCTCGACCCCGCCATAGGCGTGATCGACGGGCGAATGGAAGAGGAGTTGCTGGCCGCCGGTGTGGTGAAGACCGTCCCACCATCGCTCGAGGAGCTCAGCAAGATGAGCCAGGGGGTGCTCTCACCATCGTTTGCCGGGCACGTTGCCATCCGTGATGCCGAAGTCGTCTTCCTGGCGCTGCACGGCGGCCAGGGAGAGGACGGAACGGTTCAGGCCCTGCTTGACATGATCAAGGTGCGGTACACCGGCAGCGGCCACCTTGCGAGCGCGCTGGCGATGGACAAGGATCTGACGAAGCGGCTTTTCCGTCTCGCGGGAGTGACCACGCCCGACTGGCTGATGGCGCCGGCCAGTGAGCGCGACATCTCGGAGCGGGTGGGCTATCCGGCGGTCGTCAAGCCGTCAAAGCAGGGCTCCACTGTGGGGCTCACGGTGGTGCGAGAAGCTTCTGGGCTGGAAACTGCGGTCGAAGAGGCGTTCCGCTACGACGACGAAGTCATGATCGAGCGGTTCATCCCTGGCAGGGAACTGACCGTGGCTGTGCTGGGCGCTCAGGCTCTTCCAGTGGGTGAGATTTTTCCGAAGCACGACATATACGATTACGAGTGCAAGTACACGCAGGGGATGGCAGTGGAGAAGTTCCCCGCGGACCTCGATGAGGCGCTGAGCACAGAGTTGCAGCGGCTGGCGCTGGTGGCATTCAGGGCGCTCAAGCTTTCCGGCTGCGCGCGAGTGGATTTTCGGATGAACGAGAGCGGTGAGCTTCACTGCCTCGAGGCAAATACGTTGCCGGGGATGACCGACCTGAGCCTGGTGCCCCAGGCGGCCGCGGCGGCCGGGATGGATTTCCCCGAGCTGTGTGAAAGGATCGTCCAGCTGGCGCTGGATGAGAGGGGGGCGGCGTGAGTACGCGAGTAACGGGCCCGACAGCGGCGATTGCCTGGATTCGCTCGGGCGTCCAGGGGCAGGGAATCTATACGGGTTATCGGCAGCTCATCGTCCGCTTTGCGGGCGAGGCGGAGACGGCGACTCTGTACAACGGATCGATGCTTCTGCGCAACGTCGAGAGGGCGTTATCGCAATCGGCCGTGCACTCGGTGGCAATGGGCGGGCACGACCCTTTGGCCAGCGCGGCGCTGTTTGCCGAGGCATTCGAGGGTGACACGCCGGGCGTCCCGGTAGTGGTAGATTGCGATGGTCAGCGGCCCGATGCCATACCGATGTTGGCACGTTCCATTACACTGGTGCAGGTCGCGCTTGCGGGAAGCGAGTCCACTGCGGCTACCGATCGGGCGCTGGAGACCCTTGCCGTGGCCGAGCGCGAGGGGATCGGCGCGGCGCTGGCTGTCGTGATGACCGACCGGACCACGGATGCTCAGGTGCTGCGGCTGCTCGAACAGGCCAATGGGATTGCGCCCGGCACGAAGATTGTTATTCACGTCTCGTCCCCCTCCGAGCCGGCCCCGCCGGACGCCCGGTACGCCGCACTCATGGAGGAGGCCGCTTCGATCTCCCGCGACGTGCGGCTCCTGGCCCGTCTCCCCGTTCCGCTCGGCCTGCGCTGACCGAGCACCAAAGGCGGGAACCGGGACGGGCGGCCCGTGTTCTACTTCCAGGCGGCGTACGTTTAACGGCAGGACCACATGGCTTTCAGCATCTCCGACGAGCAGGACTATCCGCGCATCACTCCGGCGGTGCAGTGGTTGATCGCGCTGAATGTGGCGATCTACTTCCTGCAGCTCACGATCGTCCGCGACGTCGACATGTGGGCGGCGCTCGGCTTCAAGCTCACCGATCTCACCGAGCAGCCGTGGACGATCGTGACTTACATGTTTGCGCACGGCAGCTTTTTGCACATCGCCGTGAACATGTACATGCTCTGGCTGTTCGGTCCGCGGATCGAGCATAGCTGGAGCAGCGGCCGGTTCGCGTTCTTCTACGTGCTGTGCGGGCTGGGCGGGTGGCTGTTCCATCTGCTCTTCGCGCGCGAGGGCGTCCTTATTGGGGCGTCGGGAGCAATCTTCGGCGTGATGCTCGCGTACGCGATGCGCTGGCCGGACGACGAGATCGTGATCTTCCCCTTCGTCTTCCTGCGGCTGAAGATGAAGTGGCTGGTGCTGCTGCTCGCCGGGTTCAACCTGGCGGCCGGCGTGGGTTCCGCGGCAGCCGGATCCGGCGTCGCCTACTTCGCTCATCTGGGCGGGTTTGCTGTGGCGTGGCTCTACCTGCGCTGGACGGCGATGCCTTCGTCCGATCGTCTGCGGCATCGCGTCGCAGCCGCGCCCGACCTGAGTGACGATCCCCCGCGCCCCATCCCGCGCAGTCAGTCGCGTCCCCGCGAGCGCCTGAGCGAAGTGGACGAAGTGGTCGCGCGGAGCAACGCCATTGCGTCGCGCCAGCGCCCCCGCGATGACCGCCGCACGGCGACCGTTACTCCGCCCAGCCTCGAAGCCATAGATCCGGTCCTCGATAAGATCAGCCGACAGGGAATCGAGAGTCTGACGGGAGAGGAGCGGCGGCTGCTGGAGGAGTACTCCAAGCGCCTGAGGAGAAGCTAGGCACACCGTAAGGAGAGAGCCCCCCGGGGAATCCCGGGGGGCGGTAACCGCCGCGCCGTTCTCGCGGCGGCAGATGCCAGCGCAAGAGCGCTGGCGTTTTTCTGCCTTTACAAAGGTACTTCGCGGTACAGACGACTACCACGGGCTGCAGGTATCGTGCCCTCCACTTTCCGTGGTTCCTGTTACTGGCCTGTTTCCGCTTCGTTTCTTATTGTGGGGCCGGGCACCGACGCGCCGCCTCAGCGGTACGCCTCGGAACGCGCTGCCGTCCTCCCCATCCTCTGGGAATGCACGTCTGGAGTGGCGCACACCCCCGCGCCCCACAGACCAACGCGAAAGGAGTCTGTCATGGGCCGCCCCCTGGTCATGCTTCTGCTCGCCGTCTCCACATCAGTCGTCGTGGCGGACGCGAACGCGCAGCGCCCGCGCAGCACTGATCGGCCGCGACCTGCGCTCTCAGCCGCGGCCGACACTAACGACGCGGAGGCCTATTATACCTTCGGTCTCCTCAACTTCAGCACCCGCTCCCGGGATGCCGGGGACGCTTTCTACTGGGCCACCCGCCTCAACCCGCACCACGCCGAGGCCATGTACGGACTGTGGGCCTCATTCTGGATGAGCAACACGACGCGCTTCATTCGCTACGTGTTCGCCGATCCTATAGTCGCGAATGACAAGGAGATCGTCCGAAACGACAGCCTGATCTATCGTGCGTTCATGCTGAACCCCCTCCTTCACCGGGCTCTCGACCTGCGGATCGAGGAGCAGGCGGTGATCAGCATGGGTCACCGGATCGACTGGACGAGCAATGACCCGTTCATGCGCGGCTGGATTCACTACTCCAGAGGCGAGATGGGCCCGGCGATTCAAAACTTCCGCCAGGTGGTTCAGCGTCGCCGACGCGACCAGAATGCCGGACGGCTGTATCTTGCGCGCGCGCATTTCCACATGGGACAGAGCGACAGCGCCGCTCACCATTTTGGGCTGCTGCTCGACGAGATGCGGCAGAAGGATGAAAAGAAGATCGTCTTCTGGTACGAGTCCAAGGCACTGATGGAGTACCGGATCGGGCATATCTACGCGGTCAATGGAAGGCTGGATGAGGCGCGCGAAGCGTACGGACGGGCGCTCGTGGAGGATTTGTCCTTCTATATGTCCCACGCTCGGCTCGGCGAGATCGCGCGGATTCAGCGCGACACGCAGGTGGCGGTCGACGCCTATGCGCTGGCGGTGGACCTGAGAGCCGAGGACGCGGTGCTGCGCGCCGCCTACGGTGCCGCTTTGATAGATGCCGGCCGCGCCGATGAAGCGGAGGAGCATCTCCGAAAAGCCGTCGAGTTCGAGCCATACTTCGCCACCGCATACTACGAGCTGGCTCGCTCGCTGGACCGTCAGGCCAAGGCCGCCGACGCGATCGCGGTCTATGGCCAGTTCGTCGAGCGCGCTCCGCGCACGCGTACGCGCGAGATCACACTGGCGCGTCGCCGCATGGTGGCGCTTCGCGCCGTTGCGGATGGGGGTGGAGAGTGACGCCCAGATGGTGGTTTTCGACAGCCGCGGGCGTTCTCGCGCTCATGGTATGGGCGCCGCCGCTCGACGCGCAGGAGCGCGCCGTGCGCCAGCGCTCCACGTATGAGGATTTGCAGATGTTCACGGGTGTCTTCAACCAGATTCGCGTGAATCACCCGGATTCCATGGACAGCCACGCGATGGTGCTGGCGGGAATTCGCGGCATGATCGCCTCCGTGGATCCGCATTCCTATCTGATCCCGTCGGCGCGGTTGAACGCGGACAAGGAGAAAGAGTGGAGGGCCGGACGCCTGCACCCGGTGCCTATCGACTTCGCATTCTTCGGGGGCTCGCCCGTGGTGGTGAGCGTCCCGCGAGGCTCCTCGGCGGCGAAGGCGGACATTCTGCGCGGTGATGAGCTGATAGCCATCGACGGGCAGCCGGTGGTCGCCGAAAGCATCCTCGAGCTGGAGGTGGTGCTCGCAGGTCGCAGGAACAGCAGAGTGATGCTGACCTTCGCTCGCCGTCGCGTGGATGGCTCGTACGTGGAGCTCGAGCGCGACGTGCGGCGCGAGCGGGTGGGCGAGGAAACCGCCGTACCTGCCGCATTCATGCTCGATGCCGAAACGGGCTACGTGCGCATCACCACGTTCATGGGCACGAAGGTGAGCGACGACGTTCGCAAGGCGCTCGGCACTCTGGAACGCCAGGGGATGCAGCGGCTCGTGCTCGACCTCCGCGACAATGGCGGCGGCAGCGTCGATGAAGCGGCGCAGATCGCCGGAGCGTTCCTGCCGAACGGAGCGACCATTTACATGTCGGCCGGCCGTAAGTCGGACGTCGCCGACACCGGGCGCGTGCGGCGTTCGTTCCTCTCGTCGGGACAGAAGAAGTATCCAATGGTCGTGATGATCAACTCAGGATCGGCCAGCGCATCGGAGCTGGTGGCCGGCGCGCTCCAGGATCATGATCGTGCGCTGATCGTCGGGCGGCCGAGCTTCGGCAAGGCGCTGCTCATGCGCGCCTTCCCCCTTCCCGATGGCTCGATCTTCGTCATGACGATAGGCCACGTGATGACGCCGTGCGGTCGAGTCGTGCAGCGGCAATATCGTGGCGTCCGGCCGCGCGACTACTATCGTCTCGCCCGCGCCGAGCGCGACACGGTTGGGCGGCCCACCTGCAAGACCATTGGTGGACGCACGGTGTACGGGGGCGGCGGCATCTATCCGGATGTGCGCGTCGAGGAGCCTGATCCCAATCCGCTCTGGATGGCACGTGCGGCCGAACAGCAGCTGTTCATGAGGTGGGTGGGCGGCTACCTGAGCGACAACGCGTCGACGTTCACCACGCCGGACGCTTTGGCCGCGAGCATGAAGCTCCCGCCGGCGTCGCTGGCGAATTTCAGGAGCTTCGCCTCGGGAGAACGTGTGGAGATCCCGACCGACGGCGAGAGCTCGGCCAGACTGGAGCGCGCCCTGATCCACTGGATCGCCGAGGCCAAGTGGGGAGAGCCGGGGCTGTACAGGGTGGCCGCAGTGGGCGACACCGAAATCGACGCGGCGGTGAAGGCGTTCGCGAGGGCGGAGGAGATACTGAAGTAGCCGAGGTGGTGCTGGGTGCTCGCCTCTGAAGCGGCTCAAACGGCCCAAACGGCTTGAAGGCTTGAACGCGTTGACCGCTGAGACGCGGTAAGACACCCGCACCCGAACCCCGTCTTCGATGCGTCCCGACCTCCTCGAGTCCTTCTCCAATCCCTATCCTTTTCGTGACTACGAGATCTACATGGAATGCGATGAGTTCACGTCGCAGTGGATGGAGGTGGTGGGAACCTTCAACGTGAGAGGCGGCATCAAGTCCATCGTCACGGCGCGCCACGGCGACCGAGCAGAGAGCTGAGCACGGAGCGGCCGCGTGCGTCCGCCGGCGCCGGCATGCCCAGCCACTCGGAAACCGTAGGCGCGGCGTGGATCACGAGGAGCCCTGGGATCCGCCTTGCCGATATTCCGGGCCCGTACGCGCAGAACGCCGTGTACATGTCCGGAGCGACTGATGGGAAACCGTGTCCCGCGAGGGGCCCACTCTCCTCGCTGACCGGCCCATCGGCCTCCCAGCTCCACCGGTACCCCGGCGCCGTCTCATAGTACAGATCTCCGCCCACCGGTCCGCCGAGGCCGAGCGAGTCTGCCTCTTCGGATGCCCGGAAGATCCGCGTCACGATCGGCGTCCCCTCAGGGGAGCGCGCGGCCAACAGGGCTCGCTCCGCAGCGGCGACGACCTCTGCCTCCCCTGCTGGCGACACTGTGCCGCTTCTCCACGCCGCGCGGTTCACCATCACGTAATAGCCGTTGGGCGACGCGGCTCTGGAGCGCGTCGGGTCGACGCGCCCCGCAGTGTCCAGTACGACCAGCCCCGAATCGCGCAGCGCCGCATTTGGGCGAAAGATCCGCCACGTACTCCGCATGCCGTGGTCCCCAGTCACGAACAGCGCCGAGCCCGGCGTCGCGGCAGCGAGTGCGCGAAGATGCCCAAGCCGAAGGTCGAGCATCTGCCAGCCGCGCTCCCGCATCTCGGCCAGCGCCGTGCCGATGGCTGGATCGTACGCTGGCGTTCGAGGGTCCACCAACCCCAGCCACAAGTGATCGATCTCGTCGCCGAGTGGAAAGTAGTCCGCGAGCAGTTCGGCCTGCATGGCGTTCCAGCTCCACTCCGAACCGCTGATGAACTGCCTCGTGAGCAATTCCTGACTCTCCAGGTAGCGCCGCTCCGCCGTGCCATCGCCACCATCCATTATCGTGGGTCCCAGCAGGCCGCGCCTGTAGAGCTCGGTGGCGCCGTTCCCGATCCAGCCGCCGACAGCAGTCGCGTATGCCCGTTCCACCTCCGGACGGTTGGACTGAACGGTGACGAGCTTGGGTTGGAGAAGCATGAATGAAGACCCATCTGACGCCAGCTCGAACAGCCTCAGATACACGAAGTAGGATCCTGAATTGGTGCGCACCTCCAGGGGCTCGGAGAAATGTCTCGCCAGTGCGCGCCCCCGTGGCCACTCGCGCTCCGGCGGCTCCAGCGGCGCCGTGACTCCGCCCGTCGCATCCCGCGTAAGTGCAATTAGCACACGGTCATAGCGGTCCTGCCCGTGCAGGAGAGCGAACAACGAGTCGGCGCCGGTGCGCCAGGCGATCTCCAGCGGCGTCACACCGCCGGCAAATCGCTCGGTGCCGCGCCAACCCCGGGCATGGCGCGGCGGCGCCTCACGCTCGGTGATGATCGTGTCCGGCGCGACCACGGAGCTGTAGCCGTTGAGTATGTGCACCGCTGGCATTGCCAGGGTGGCGGCGGCCCGCGCACGAGCCGCGGTCAGCGAGCCATCACGCTCTCCCCTTACCGACTGATAGCCTGGGATGCCCGGCGCCTGCGTCACGTGGTGCGCTACCACTCGCCGACCAGCGCGCCCAGCGCTTATCCAGATCGGCTCCGCGCGCAGCGCCTCGGCCGAATAGCCAGTGGCCAACTGCATGATCGTGTGCCGGTCGCGCGGCAGCTGTGATTGAGTGTTAGCGACTACCCCGTTCACGTCTCCGTACGCCCCCGTCCAGATCGCCGCGTGGCCCGGTGCGGTGACGCTGGGGAAGTGGGGGATTGCGTAGTCTGCGCACGCGCTCTGGGCGAGGAGTGCGTGGATCTCCGGCACGCGCGCGGCGCTGAGCGTCTCCAGCGCTCGGCGCTCGCTGAATGAATCGAAGCTGACGAGAATCGCTCGACGAGCTTCGGGAGTTGGGTTGTTCGCGGCTACCGGAGTGGCATCCGGCGCGCGACCGGATGAACATGCGGTTGCGGCCGCGAGAAGCCACATGGCAATGGCGCGCGATGAGCCGGCAGGCGTCATGGGACGCCAACTTGAGCGTGAACACGGCGTTGCGGAAGCCCACCGAGTTGGACAGCTACGGACCGACCTCTTCGGGCTTGCGAGGATGTGTTCTGCTGCTCCCCTTTGAAGTTGCACGGCAGCGACTCGCCGTTCACCGGATCGTGACTTGACGGCGCGAGTGTCAGGCGGCACTTTTGCCTCGCCCTTCAGCCATCTCTCCGGCAGTCCCATTCCCCCGTCAGGCAGCAGAGGAAATCCGCATGAAGAGGTTTGTCATCTCAGCAATGGCACTCACGGCAATCGTGATGGCCGCAACCACGTCGGTGTTCGCGCAGGGTGTCACCACCGCGGCAATTACCGGCAACGTGAGCGATCTGGACGGCAGGCCGATCGCCGACGTGACCGTGGTTGCGCTACACGAACCATCAGGCACGAGCTACTCCGGCCGATCCCGGGCGGACGGCCGCCTGTTCCTGCCAGGCATGAGGGTGGGCGGGCCGTATCGCGTCACCGCCACCCGCCTCGGCTACGAGCGGCAGGTCCATGAGGAGATATTCCTCACCCTGGGCGTGGCCACGGACGTCGCTATCGTGATGCGTCCGACGGCCGTGCAGCTGGAGGGAGTGACCGTCACCGGTGCCGCCGAGAGCGCTATCCTGAGCTCGGACCGGACAGGTGCCGCGACTTCCCTGCGCAGGGAGGCGCTGGCCAGCCTGCCCACCATCTCCGGTCGACTGGAGGATGTAGCCCGTTTGAGTCCGCAGGCAGGGCGCGACATGTCGTTCGCCGGGCAGGACAACCGGATGAACAACATCACGGTCGACGGCGCCTACTTCAACAACTCGTTCGGCCTGAGAAGTACGCCGGGTGAGACGACGCGCGTGGCGCCGATCTCGCTGGCGGCGATCGAGCAGATCCAGATCAACATCGCGCCGTACGACGTTCGCCAGGGGAACTTCGTGGGAGCAGGCGTGAACACCGTTACCCGGAGCGGTACAAATCAGTTCTTTGGCTCCCTCTACTACGCGTTCCGCGACCAGGCGCTGCACGGAGAAGGGACGAGGCGACACAGCTTCGACCCTGGCGAGTTCAAGTACAACATGATCGGGGCCAATCTGGGCGGTCCGATCATTCAGAACCGGCTGTTTTTCTTCGCCAGCTACGAAGGGGAGGAGCTCACCCAACCGGGAACGACGTTCAGGGCGAACCCCGGGGGGCTGGAGGTTGGAGGTAACACTACCAGAGTTCTATCCTCCGACCTGAACCAGCTCGGCAGCTTCCTGCAATCGAACTTTGGCTACGAAGCCGGCGGCTACGAGGGTTATGACCATGGTACGCCGGCGACGCGGTTCACTGGACGGCTGGATTTCAATCTGAACGATCGCAACAAGTTCAACCTGCGCTACACGTTCCTCGATTCGGAAACCGACGTCCTGCTTTCGAACTCCACGTCGCTGGGCTTCGGCAACCGGAGAACCTCGACGACGGGACTGAACTTCCAGAACTCGAACTACATCATTCTGGAGAACATCAGGTCAGTAGTGGGCGAGTGGAACTCCGTGGTCGGCGGGGGCATGCACAACAATCTGATCATCGGCTACTCCAGCCATGACGAGAGCCGCAAGTCGCGGGGTACGATGTTCCCGTTCGTGGACGTCCTGGAGGGCGGCTCGGTGTACACGTCGTTCGGCTTCGAGCCGTTCACGCCGAACAACGAGCTTCGCTACAACAGCTTCCAGCTTCAGAACAACTTCACGATGCCGCTCGGCGTGTCGCACTCGCTGACGGTTGGCGTGAGCGCGGAACGGTACGAGTCGGAGAACGTCTTCTTCCCCGGCTCGCAGAGCGTCTATGTGTTCAACTCGCTCGACGACTTTTATACGGACGTCAACGACCACCTGATGAACCCGAACCGGACGGAGTCGCCGATCCGGCTGCGTCGCTTCCAGGTGCGTTGGTCGAACATTCCGGGGCAGGACAAGCCGATCCAGCCTCTCGAGGTGACCTACGCGGGCATCTACGGCCAGGATGAGTGGCAGGTGAATCCGGCTCTGAAGGTCACCTTCGGACTTCGGCTGGACGCGCCATTCTTCGGGAACACGGGCTTCACCAACACCGAAGTGGATGGCATGACGTTCCGTGACGAAGACGGCAACACGGTCCGTTACTCCACCTCGAAGCTTCCGAACTCGAACATCCTGTTCTCCCCACGGGTCGGCTTCAACTGGGACGCCACAGGCAACCGTAGCACCCAGGTGCGAGGTGGAACTGGCATATTCACCGGCAAGCCCGCGTACGTCTGGATCTCGAACCAGATAGGCGAGAACGGGGTGCTCACCGGGTTCGAGCAGCGGGATGACTCCGACGCGAACCCGCTTACGTACCGGCCCTTCAATCCCGACCACAATCACTACAAGCCGACCAGTGTGAGCGGTGACCCGGCGTCGAGTTACGCCTTGGCCTTCACCGACCCTGACTTCAAGTTTCCGCAGCTGTGGCGGACCAACCTCGCCGTGGACCAGCGGCTGCCATTGGGACTGATTGGCACCGCCGAGTTCCTCTATGGACGTGACGTCAACGGCATCTATTACATTAATGCCAACCTCCCCGAAGCGCAGACGTCCTTCGAGGGCGCAGATGATCGCCCCCGCTGGACAAGCAACAGGATCAATGGCAACGTGCCCAACGCCATCGTTCTCAAGAACCAGAACGACGGCTACTCCTGGAACTTCGCCGCGTCGGTGGAGAGGCCGTTCCGGCACGGCATCTTCGCCAAGCTCGCTTACAGCTATGGCGAGGTGAAGAACACCGTGAATCCGGGCTCGATCGCATCGGGCTCCTGGACAGGCAACGCCATATCACGCGATCCCAACAACCCCGGCCTGGCGTTCTCCGCGTCCAGTCCGGGACATCGGTTCCTGGCGGCCGGCTCCCTCCGCCGGGAGTACTTCGGCTTCGGCGCGACCACGGTGTCCGTGTTCGCCGAGGCGCGTACGATCAACTACGCCTCGTACATATTCTCGGGTGACCTGAACGGCGATGGTGGAACGGGCAACGACCTGATCTACATCCACCGCGACATCTCGGAGATGAACTTCCAGGAGTATACGGCTGGTGGAACCACGTTCACCGCCGCGCAGCAGGCGGCAGCGTGGGAGGCGTACATCCAGCAGGATCCGTATCTGCGGGCGAACCGGGGTCGCTTTGCCGAACGCAACGCCGTGCGGCTACCGATGGTGTACCGGGCGGACATGAGCGTCGTCCAGGAGGTCTTCTCGCAGTTCTTCAATGCGCGCAATTCGCTGTCGCTCACCGCGAACGTGCTGAACTTCCCGAATCTGCTCAACCCGAAGTGGGGGCGTGGCAAGCGGCTCGTCAGCAACTCGCCTCTGATCGTGCCGACGGCAGTGCAGGGCGGACCGGTTGACGTTGATGGAAGGGCCCAGTACCGCCTGCGGAGTGTCGGCGGACAGCTGATGACCCACTCGTTCGAGCGGACCACCGACAGCGAGGATGTATGGCGGATTCAGTTCGGAGTGCGCTACAACTTCAACTGATTCGGCTTCGAATCGCACGAAGCAACAGCCCCCCGCTCGGCGGAGGGCTGTTTGCTTTGTGTGGAGGCACTGGACCGTACCTCACCAGTACTCTGGCCCAACGTCTCGCTCCTTACGGGGCGGCCTCCACAATCACCACTCCCGTCATCTGCGGATGCGGCACGCAATGATACGTGTAACGCCCGGGCTGCGGGAAGACCCGCACGTAGCGCTCGCCTTCGCGTAGCAGCCTGCTCCCCCAACTACCGTCGTCGCTGGTGACGGTGTGCTCCACCGGGTCGGAGTTGATCCACGCCACCGCCTCGCCTGCCCGGATCCGCACCTCCGCAGGCACGAACGCCACCGCGCGCATGTCCACGAGCTGCGCCGCCGCCGTATCACTCGGCGTCACGGCCATGATGGGTGGCGGAGCCCGGCGAAAGATGCGCGCCCACTGCGCCCGCGAACCCAGGGGCACGGTGAAGGCAAAGCCATAGCGAACGGGCTTGGGTCCAAACGCCTTTGGTCGCGACGCACTCTGAAGCGTGACGGCTCCGGAGTTGGTTGCATGAATGGAAAAGGTGTGCGGTGTTCCCGGAATCATTACTCCCACGCCGGCGCTCCACACCGTGGAAAGTGTATCCGGTTGGAGCATCTGCGCGATGTCGCCGGAGAGTTCCAGGTTGGGGGTCAAGTGGAGAACGGCGCCTCCGGCTATAGCGCTCCCCGACTCGCCCGTTCCGAGCACGTCCGTGAAGCCGCGCAGCTCGCTCAACAGAGATACCGGGCCCAAACGCGCGCGCCCGGTGAGCGACCCGTCCATGCTCCGCGCGGCGCTATTGTACGCCACGAGCGCCTCCAGCCCCTGGCGGCGGTCTCGGCCAATGCCGCCGCCCAGCCAGTATTGCGTCTCATTCTCCCCAAGGCGGTCGAGAACCACTTCGCTGTTGGAGGTGAAGTCCAGACCAAGCGCCAACCCCGCCGGGAGCGAGATCCCGAGCGTCAGCGTGGGCACATTGAATAGCTGATCGCCGCCCTCGAGAAACTCGAAGCGGTGGTTGAGCACGAAAGCGGTTTGCCAGCGGTCGAGCGTCCAGGGCCCGCGCAGGTTGGGCGAGCGATCGAGCACCGATTGCGCAGTGGCGCTGGAGGCCAGGGCGAGCAGGACCAAAAGCAGCGTCCCTCGCCCGGCTCCCGCGACAGACCTCATTGCACTTCGATCCGCCCGGCCATGCCCGGGTGAAGAGTGCACTCGTAATGAAAGGGCCCAATCGTGTTGAACGTACGCTGGTTGCTCCCCGCCTCGTGGGCCGGAATGTTGGCCGGCGCTCCTGCCGCGCTCGCAAACGTAACGTTGTGCAGAACACCAGAGTTGTTGTTCCACGTCACCGTTCCGCCAACCAGCAACGGCGTGACACTCGGACTGAAGGACGCGGCCCCCATGGTCACCGTTGCGGTCATCGACGGTGGCTGCGGCTGATTGGGCGGCGGTGTGACGCCCCCGCCGTTGCCTCCACCACCGCAGGCGGCAACGATCGCTACGACTGGTATCAGACGACTCAATCTCATATAGCCTCCTGGCCTCGTACGTGCAGCTTTACGGAACCTCCGGCTACTACTGGGATAAGCAAGAAAGGGGCGATTGAATTACCAGGAATGCGCCGGGCAAGGCTCCGCCCTGCTCCACCGCGCCGCCATTCGCCCACGGCTTGCGATGCAAGCGTTTCCTCCAGTAGGCTAGAGAGGGTGCACGGGGCGGTCTTGGATGGGCTTCGGCGCAATTGGACGCGGTTGACCTTGGCGTTGAGCCAGCAACCCAACAGGGAGCACTTGGATGGAGCTGAGCAGGCGAGCGAGCGAACTGCTGGAACCCCGTACTCTGTACATCCCCGGGTTCGTTCTGCGGCTCGGCGTGCACGAAGCCGGGTCGATGCTGCCACGGCACACGCACGATGATCCCACCATATGTTACGTGCTTCGGGGCCGGTTTACGGAGTACTGGCGTGGTGCCGCCGCGGACTGCGATTCGGAAACGCTGAAGGTCACGCCGGCGGGCGAGATGCACTGGAACCAGTTCAGCCAGGCGGAGACTCGCGGACTTCGCATAGATGTGGATCGTAACCGTTTCACCGAGACTCCGTCGATCTTTCGCGCGCTCGACGAGCGGCGGCAGGCGCGCGGCGGCGCAGCGGGCGCGTTAGCACTGCGCCTCGTGTGGGAGCTTCGCACTGATGACGACACGGGCCGAATCGCCGCGGAGGGATTGGCCCTGGAGCTGCTGGCGGAGATCTCGCGCGAGCCCACCATGCGCCGCAGCAGGAAGCCGTCGGGGTGGCTGGCCGAGGCCGATGAGATTGTCCACGAGGTCTACGCTGGCCGCTTCTCGCTCGCCGAGATTGCGCAAACGGTGGGAGTGCACCCTGCAACGCTGGCGCGGGCCTATCGCAGGACGTTCGGCTGCACGGTGGGCGACCGCATTCGCAAGCTGCGAGTCGACCATGCGGCGCGCGCCCTGGTCGAGAGCTCGGCGCCGCTCACCGACGTGGCGCTCAGTGCGGGGTTCTATGATCAGAGCCACTTCACCAACACCTTCCGGCGGCACCTGGGAGTGACACCGGCGGAGTACCGGGCAGGGCGGGCGCCCTAGGCGGATGCGCCGCCGCAATTTCGACAAAGCGCGGCGCGCCAGTGGAAGGATGCCAGCCGAAAAACGAAAGGCCCCGGCCGCCCACGGCATGGTGGCAGGCGGCCGGCGCTTTTCTCCGGGATGCCGTCTATCGCGAGGCGCTCAGATCGCCGCAGGCGACGATAGTTGCAAGATCTTCCGGCGAGCGGTGCACGTTCACATGGTAGTCCCCCGACGTCGGTGTTTCGACCGGGATGCCCGCTTCAACGTGAGCCGCGCCGTCAGCGCCCACGGTGAGCGGCGGGTACGCCGTGGCCGAGCCGACGATCGGGCCTCCGGTCTGACATGTCCCCGAGTGCACATGCCACGGATACGTGCCCGCTTGGAGTCCGGTGATGTGGACTTCAACCCGGCTCTGGGCTGGGGTTTCACCCATCTCCATACGCGCGCTTCCGTCAATATTTGCGACGTCCTCCCGGGCGGCAGGGCCGGCCAGATCTGTCGCAGACAGATTGGCCGTCCATGTGGGCGCGGCAGCCATCACATCGCCGGTCTGGACCTCGTCCGTAGTCGGCTCGTCCTGGCGCGGAGCGCAGGCGGACATCAGGAGGCCTATGATGATGACGAGGGCACCGAGACGAAGAGATATCATTATTCCTCTCCTTTATGGGTGACGGACGGCAATTGTCGAGGCGGAACGCGACTTTGCGGCTGCAGGAGTCGTGCTCGGATTTCCGGAGCAGCGAGCCGGAATCACAGGCCGCCGGTTGGCCGTGCTCGTCGAAGAGGGTAGGGAGAAGCTTGAAGGCCTCGCGATAACCTGCTATTTTTGAAGGCCATAGCAGATCGGGCCAGGTAGCTCAGTTGGTAGAGCAGCGGACTGAAAATCCGCGTGTCGGCGGTTCGATTCCGCCCCTGGCCATCCAGGAACCCCGCAGCCGCGCTGCTTGCCGCGCACCTTGCCTTTGCCTCGGCGCTCTCGCGGTGGCACAGGTGGCGCGCCGGATTGATTCTGGGCGGCGTGCTGATCGTTTTCACCGTTGTATCGGGTTTGCTGGAGGACGACACTTTCTCCGACGTTCCCGACTTCTCGGCGGCACTCAAGCCTGTCGCACCGCAATGGGTGCCCACAGGCTCGGTGGACGATTTCGGAGGGTGATGCTGAGGTTGAAGGAGGCGGCAGACGAGCTGGCCGAGGAGCAGGACAGTGGTGAGGGCAGCGAGCGGCGCTAGATCTCAGATTACTGCCGCGTCGCACGCACCCTCATGCCGTCGCGGAGATCATCGGATGGGTAGAGCACTACCACGTCACCTTCCGTGAGCCCGCTGACAACCTGTGCCTCGCGCCCGCCGCGGCGGCCCACAGCCACATTTCGCAGGCGAGCCGCCCCTCCCTCCACCACGAACACAGTCCACTCCGCCCCGGCGCGGAACAGTGCGCTGTTCGGTACCTTGGTCACGTCGTCGGCTTGCCAGGTGATGATCTGAACCTCCACCCGGTAGCCATCGCCAAGGCTTGGTGGCGGCTCCGGCAGATCGCCGATCACGTTCACCCGCTGTTCCTCCACGCCGAGCGCGGAAATCCTTGTGAACCCGGCGGGCTCCACCAGTCGCACGCTCGCTGCCAGCGCCTCAGGCCCTCCCCACTCCACGATTCGCATCGGCGCGCCCGCCTCGATCTGCACCGCGTCCGTGGAGAGTACGTCGACGACTACCTCCAGTCCCATGGCATCGCCCACGTCAACGAGCGGTGTACCGGCGGGCACGACGCGCTCGCTGCGTTCATGAACGCGCAGCACGCGTCCCGCGGCAGGGGAGCGAACCACCGCCGCGGCCTGTCCCGTCTGCCGAGCCGGGTCCACATTGAGAAGCGCCGCGCGCGCGGCTGCGAGCTCAGCTGACATCGTGCGTGCGCGCGATTGCCCTGCTTCCAGCTCGCGTTGTGACGTCACGACCTGCAGATCGGCACGCTCGGCATCCTCAGCGCTGATGGCGCCGGCCGCAGCCATCTCGCGCAGCCGAGCCGCGGTGCGCTCCGCCTGATCCAGCACCTCACTCGCCTGCGCGACGCGGGCCTGCGCTTCCTGTACGCTCGCTTGCGCTGCGGCAACGCGCGCCTGCGCCTGGGCTATCGCTTGCGGATCTAGCGGCGCGGGGGTGACGCGGGCGAGCACGGCCCCTGCTTGCACGATGTCGCCCTCGCGCAGAACGATTCGCTCCAGACGTCCGGTGATAGGAGCGCCTATATCGTAGCGGTCGCGAACACGCGTCATCCCTTCTGCCTCAACGACCGTTTCCAGCGGACCCCCTACCACCTGAGCCGTTTCCACATCCACCGGCGAAGGGCGCAGCACCCACACGAGCAGCAGCACCGCGACGGCTGCCGCTCCCATCCAGATCATGCGCTTCCGTGACAGCCCGGGTGCCGGCTTGCCCTTCGCCGTCGGAGGCGGACTCACGTCGTCACCGTCGCGTCCGCGTGGCGAGATCCTGCCGCGTCTGGGCGGTGCTTCCCTTCGTTCGGTCGTCCGATCGGCTGCCGACGTGCGTGTGATTTCTTTCATCTGCTATTCCCGCGTCTTGAGCACTTCGATCATGTTCAGCCGGTTCAATCGTCGCCGGACGGCGAGCCCCGCAAAGATCGCCGATGCAATCGCCACCGACGCCGAGAACAGATACGTGCGTTCGGTGATGACCAGCGGGATCCGATATCTCTCCATGTCGAAAACGGAGAGGATGAGTATCCCGAACCCCAGCCCGATCAGCCAGCCAAGCGGAATTGCCAGCAGCGTGATCGTCGCCTGCTCGCCCAGCAGCAGAACCGAGACCTCGCGGCGCGTGAAGCCGAGCACACGAAGACTTGCAAGTTCGCGTCCTCGCTCCGAGAGGGCGATACGGGCTCCGTTGTATATGACACCTACGGTCAGAATACCGGCAAGGACCACGAGGAAGGTAACCGAGATCAGGAGGTTCTCGGCCATCTGCTGCTCGAACGTCTCCAGCAGCACGGCTGGAGAGTAGACGCTCACCACCGCCGGTAGCTCCTTGAGCCGCTCCGTCAGCGCCGGTATGCTGGCCCGTTCCACGCCGAGGTACGCTCCCGATACCGTGGGAGGCTCGCGGAGCATCTCGTGGAGCGCCTGGTAGTCCATGTATGCCGAGATGCCGAACATCTCTTCCACAGTTCCCGTTACGGGAATGAAACGTTCGGCTCGGCGCCCCTCCAACACCTGCGTGAACAGGGTATCACCCACGCTGACATCCAGGATCTCCGCGAGCTTGGAGTTCAATACGACGCCCTGCGGCGGGACCGTGCGAGGCCCCAGATTCTGGTCGACGAGGCGGCGGAGCGATGCGTCGTGCTGCATGCCCGTTATGGCGGTCGAGCGGTTCACGTGTCCATTGCTGAACCGCACCGGAATCGTGCGAAACGTCTCCACGTGAGTCACTCCGTGGAGGTTCGCCAGATCGTGGCGAACGCGCTGAGTGCGCGCGGCGGCGAAGTATACTGCCAGATCCTCACGCTGGATCTGCCGGAACTGTACATCGATCATGTGCTCCACGGCATCGAAGAAGAACATGCTGACGACGAGTATGGCGACCGAGAACGCCACTCCCACCGCGGCCATGAGGCTTCGCGCCGGCTGTCGTTCAACGTTGCGAATGATCATGCGACCCGATGACGGGAGCCATTTGCCCAGGCCGATCCGCTCGAGCGGTCCCGGTCGGAAGGTGATCGGTGCCTCCGGCCGCATTGCTTCGGCGGGTGGGAGACGGATCGCTTTGCGTACGGCTCCGAGCGCGCCCATCCCCGCCGCGGCCACGCTGATGCCCGCGGCGATCGCGACGAGCGTCCAGCTTATCTCGTACCGGAGATCGGGAAATCGGAAGAACTGGCCATAGAGGTCCGTCAGCCCGGCACCGAACCAGATTCCGACGCCGGTGCCGACCAACGCACCGGCGACGACCGCGACCATGGCGAAGCGAAGATAGTGGCGCCCGACGTCGAAGTTGGTGTAGCCGAAGGCCTTCAGCACGGCGATCTGATCGCGTTGCGTGCCCACCAGCCGGCCCAGCACGATGTTGAGGAGAAAAGCCGCGACGCCCAGAAAGATCGCCGGGATGAACGTACCGGTCACACGGTTCTGCTCGAGCTCGCCCACTACCGCTTCGTGCGATTGGTGAATCGAGCGCCCATAGGCACCCAGTCCGCCATACGGCTCCAGCAGGCGGTCCAGATCGTCGATTACCGCGTTCTCACTCGCACCGGGCGAAAGTGTGAGCGTCACTTCGTTGAAAGCGCCCTCCAGACCGGCGGCGGCGGCGAGAGCATCGCGGTTCATGCGCAGAATGCCAAAGCGACGATCGTCGGGGAATATCGTGCCCGGTGCTATCTCGCCGATGTAGTCGGGAGAGATGGCGATGCCGACGATCTCCAGCCGGCGCCGCCGACCGTTGATCACGGCGCTGAGCTCATCGCCGGGGCGCAGCTCGTTGGCGTTGGCGAAGCTCTCGCTGATCAGCACCTCGTCAGGTCGCGCGGGATCGATGTAGCGGCCGCGCACGATGTGGATGTCGTTCAACGTCGGCTCGGGACGCGGCGGTATCGACAGCATCAGTCCCACAGCAGACTCTTCAAGCCCAGGAACATCGAGATTGACGATCTGCCTCACACGTGTCTGTATGCTGCCAACACCCTGAATCCCCTGGATGCGACGCGTGAGTGATTCCGGGGCGCGCTCCAGCTCGGCGAACACGTCCGCGAACCGGTACTCGCGATAGAATCGGTCCAGCGACGAAGCGAGCGACTCGTACGTACCGCGCAACGTCACGACAGTCATCACGCCGGCGGCTACGACGAGCGCAATCGAGAACATCTGGCCCTTCATGCGCCAGATCTCGCGCACCAGCTTGCGATCGATCGCTCTCATCGACTGCGTCCCGGTTGCGTCACCACTCGAGCTCCTCCGGCTCCAACTTCTTCTCGTTGCGGTGCTCTTCCACGATCCGGCCGTCGGCAATGCGCACCACCCGGTCGGCCATGGCGGCGATCGGAGCGTTGTGCGTTATCACTGCGGTGGTCGTGCCGAGCTCCTCGTTCACCCGGGCGAGCGCGCGAAGGACGATCCGTCCTGTTTGCGAGTCCAGTGCGCCGGTTGGCTCATCGCAGAGCAGCACGTCCGGCTGCTTGGCAATGGCGCGGGCGATGGCGACGCGCTGCTGCTCGCCGCCGGAGAGCTGTGCCGGGAAGTGATCCAGCCGCTCGCCCAGGCCTACGATTCCCAACGCTTCCTCGGGCGTCATCGGATCGCGGGCGATCTCCGTCACCAGCGAAACGTTCTCCCGGGCAGTGAGGCTGGGAATCAGATTGTAGAACTGGAACACGAATCCGACGTGGTCACGCCGGTAGCGCGTCAGCTCGGCATCGTCCGCCTCGGTAAGATTCTGGTTCCTGAACCAGACCGTACCGTCTGTGGGCACGTCCAGCCCTCCGAGAATATTGAGCAGCGTCGACTTGCCGCTCCCCGATGCGCCGAGCAGCACCATGAACTCACCGGCGTAGAGATCCAGATCCGCGTGGCGCAGCGCGTGCACCTGCACTTCGCCCATCTGATATACCTTGGTGATGCCACGTGCCTCGAAGACGGCGTCTCCCGACCCGCGACCCGTGTTCCCGGTCGTTTCTCCAGCTGTTTCAGGAGTCATTGCGGCTCATGGAAGTCGAAAAACTCAGGCGCTCGTGATTAAGCTCGATCTCCTGCTTGGGGATGTCTGTCGGGGGTCCCCGGTCAGCCGCTGGGGGAACTGCTGATGCTGGCCATGGAAGAATCGGCTCCGCTTCGAGCTCGCCGTCGCACTCACCGCCAATGCCGCCACCTTCGCTGATGATCTACCACGCGGCGGTGGGTGTCCTCGCTCTGGCGGTCGGAGGGAGCCGGTGCGGCGCGGTGTCCGCTACCGGCCCGACCGGCGCCGGCTCCGGTCTCCTCCGAGCGGCTCCGATTCTCGAAGCCGACCGCCGCCAAGAACAGGTCAGAACCTCAGGCGCAAACCGGCGGTGACTGGCCACACCCATGCGTTCGTAGTTCCCACCTCGCTCTCCTTGCTGAAGGCGATGTCGCCCTGGGGTGAGAGCACGAACGCCACTGACCGGCTGAAGTTGTAGGCCAGCTTCGCCCCCGCGTTGATCGCAAAATAGGTGAAGGTCTCGACGCCGTCGACGTCGAAGCTCACTGCCCCCGCACCAAGGTTCACCAGCGCTTCCCAGCCGCGTTCACGCGGGCCCGTGAGAGAGTATCCGACTTTGGCCATGTAGTGAAGCGTGTTGATGTCCACCGTTTCGGTGGCCTTGTCCTCATGCCTGCCGTAATCGAATTCACCCATCAGCACCCAGCGGGGGTTCGCCTGGTAGCCAATCGTGCCGCCGAATGCGCTCCCCGCAGTCGCCACGTCGGAAATGTCGAAGGTGGGAACGACCGCACCGCCGCGCCCCTCGAGAAAGACTCGCGGGGTGGGCTGCTGCGCGGCGAGTGGCGAAGCAAGCAGCGCGGTCAAAGTTGCCAGCGTCAGAAACGGTTTCATGAGCAGTTCTCCGATGGTTGTTGAGCGAGCCTGGCGTCGTGCGTCCCAGCCGATTGGCCGCCCCATCCCCATCTCGGCGAAGGGCTGCCGGTGCCTGGAACGTCCTGTCCAGCGTCTGTCCAAGGATGATGGCGGGCGGAGGGCCGTTTGTCAAGTCGATGTCCAATTACCTATCTTGACAAATCTTGGACAATGTGCGACTCTCGTTCTCATGAGCGAGCACCCAGGGAAGGTCCCACGACACCCGATTGGCGTAGTGGCGCAGCGCACAGGCCTCTCTCAGGACGTGCTCCGCGTGTGGGAGCGACGGTACGGCGCGGTGCATCCAGGCCGCGGGGACGGCGGACAGCGCCTCTACGGCGACGACGACATCGAGCGTCTTCGCCTGCTGCACGCTGCCACCCGAGCCGGCCGTAGCATCAGCCAGGTAGTGCGGCTCACAACCGAGGAATTGGGCCGGCTCGTCGACGAGGATGCCGCAGCGCTCGTCCAAAGAGAGAGTCGCGGCGACGTTCCATCGGGCACCCTCGACGCGGCCAGGGCCGTGAGCGGCGCGCTCGACATGATCCGCTCTCTCGACTCGGCCCGCCTCGATGAGAGCATGCGTCGCGCGGCCGCAGTGCTGGGTGCGCCGGTGTTCCTCGAGACGGTGGCCGCACCGCTGCTCGGCCTGGTTGGCGACGAGTGGCACGCTGGTCGTCTCACTCCCGCGCACGAGCACCTCGCATCGTCGGTGCTGCACGACGTGGCTGCCAACATGATGCGCACCTTCCCGCAGCGAGATGGCGCGCCGCGAATCATCGTTGCTACGACGGCAGGCGAACGTCATGTCACCGGGGCCGTTCTCGCCGGTGCGACCGCCGCCGTGGAGGGGTGGAACGTGATCTACCTCGGCGCCGATCTCCCGGCCGAGGACATCGCGGCCGCGGCAATTGCCTCCGATGCTGGCCTGGTGGCGTTGAGCGTGGTCTATGTGGCTGACCGCGACCACGTGCTCGAGGAGCTTCGTGCATTGCGAGCGCGTCTGCCCGCGCGCGTAACGGTGCTCGCTGGCGGGGCGGGCGCCAGAGTGCTCGCCACGGAGCTCTCGGCCATGGGCGTCAGAGTGGCCGCCACGCTTGGCGAGCTGTCAGCCCAAATGCGCCGCGATCCGTGACCGCGGCTGCAGACTGACGACGAGCGGCTGTGACCTGCTGGCGTCACTCACCTGTCGCCGGAACGAAGGTTGCGCCTACCGACTCAGCGCGCGCACCTCGACTGGTGCGGAGCGCCGTGCGTGTCGCGACGCCACGCACGAAAAGACGGGCGTACCTCGCGACGTGTGGGGCAGTAGATGGTCAGTTCGTTTCGCGGTTGCTGGTCACTTCCGATCATCGCTCTGTCGTTGTCGTGCAGCGGCTCACCCACGGAGGTGAGCCGCGAACCGATCACCTTGGTGGTGGTGGACCCGGAGAGCGCAACCCTCGAGACAGGCGCGACTCTTTCCCTCGAGGCGTTCGCTCTCGACACGGCGGGCAAGCCGAAGCCAGGCCGGCAGATGTTCTGGGCGTCGAACGACGAGAGGATTGCCACCGTCAGCTCCACCGGTGTGGTAACCGCGCGCGCCGTCGGGCAAGCGCAGATCGCTGTCAGCGCGGAGGGGAAGAGCGCCATCTCGAGGATCACCGTCATTCGTCCCGCTGTGGCGACGGTGTCGGTGACTCCAGGGCAGCCTGAACTGCTGGTGGGGGAGACGGCCCAACTCCGCGCCAGCACGCGTGCCGCCGACGGCTCCGAGCTGGAGGATCGCGACGTGAGCTGGTCGACGAGCGCTTCCTCAGTGGCGACGGTCTCATCCAGCGGCATGGTGACCGCACGAGCGCCGGGCAAGGCTACGATCACGGCGACGGTAGAGGGAAAGGAGGGGACATCGTCCATCACCGTGCGGGCGGCCGCTTCGCCTCCAGCCCCACCACCGCCGCCTCCGTCGTCACCACCAGAGGTTCACCGCGTGGAGGTCGTTCCCGACGCCATTCAGATCAGCGCGCGCAACCTGGAGCGCGCCCAGCTTCGCGTGCGCGCATACGATGCGCAGGGAAAGGAGCTCTCCGTTACGAGCGCAACCTGGCGGAGCAGCGACGTGACGATCGCGCACGTGACTCAGACGGGGCTCGTGACCGCACTTCGTCCCGGTAACGCGGTGATCACCGCAACCGTGGGCGGAAAGAGCGGCCAGGCAAGCGTGAGCGTGAACAACTCTCGCTGAGTGAAACGACTGCTCAACCGGCCCAGATCGCATTCCCTTCATGACGAGATGCATCGGTCGCAACGTCATGTGCTCGAGCGCGCCCGGGCCGGCACATGGGAGGTGCCGGCCCGGCGTTCACGAGTGGATTGCCGCGGTCAGGACTTTCAGTCCGATGGGCTCTCCGACGCCAGGTTGCGCACGGCGTCCGCCAGCATCCGAACCTTTGCGTTGCCGCCGGACGAGCCGGCCTCGCCATCGAGCTGCGCGGCCAGGCTGGCCAACGCCTGACGGCGCGCCGCGCCGGAGGCCCTCTCGGCTCTCGTGAGCTCCTGACGCACGGACGAGATCCGACTGGCCGACAGCCCGTTCGACCGCTCGAGCTGATCGACATATGCGCGCGCCAGCGCGAAGGTGGCGGGCCAAACGAATTGCGGCTGTCCCTGAGCGTTCAGGTAATCGAGCTTCACCGAATTCGCCGCGTCGATCTCGTTCTGTGAGACGAATGCGCTTGGCACCAACTCGAAGATGTCCAGACCACGCCCGATCTCCGAGCTCACCATCACTCCGTTGTACCAGTATACCGACCAGCTTCCGGCATTACCCATCTGTCTTGCGTCGGACGGGCCCCGGTCGTGGAAGGCGATCTCCACCGGATTCGACGCGTCAGTCCAGTCGAAGATCGAGATGCCGCCCTGGTACCACGACTGCACCATTACGTCGCGCCCAGGGATCGGAATCAACGATCCGTTATGTGCCACGCAGTTCTCCAGTGAGGTCTGGGGCGCCGGCATCTTGTAGTAGCTCTTGAACCGCATCTGTCGGTTCTCGATGGTGAAGATCGCGTTCGCACCCCATTCCATGGGGTCGGTGGCGCGACATTTCGGCTGCCCGCCGCCGCCCCACTCGTCGCTGAACAGGATCTTGGTGCCGTCGTTGTTGAACGTTGCCGAATGCCAGTACGAGAAGTTCGAATCGCTGACGGCGCCGATGCGCTTTGGATTGATGGGGTCGCTGATGTCGAGCAGGAGCCCGTAGCCTTCGCACGCGCCCCCCGCCAGCCCGATGGCTGGATACACCGTGATGTCGTGGCACTGAGTTGGGCCGGGCCGGGGCCCGGCTGCACGCTCTCCCGCCATTCGCTCGGCCATTCTCGGGATGTCGGCGCGCAACGCGGCGCTGTCAGCCGCCGTCGGGGCGCCGCTGCCGCCCCGGGCCTTGACCACGCTGTCCAGTTTGCCCGCCACCATGCGGCTCGGGAGCACGAAGGCGTCGCTGCCGATTTCCACCACGAAGGCACCTCGCGCCCGCGCCTGGTCGAGGGCGGCGCGGTCCTCCGGTGCCAGTCCATGACGCGGCGGTGCGACGAGGTCGGAGAAGATGCGTGGCGAGCTCACAACGACTGCCTGCTCCGGGTGGGCGAGCGGCACCTTGATCACCTCGATCCGGAACAGCGCGGTGTTCGGGTCCTCGTCCGGCGGGGCGCCGGAACAGCCCGGGAGCTCGGCCTCGGGACGTACGCCAGCGGACCCGGAGACGTAGATGTAGACGTTTTCCTGGTCCTTCGGATCTGCCAGCACGGTGTGTGTGTGCGATCCGCGGCAGGTCTGGACGTTGGCGATGTACTCCGGGCTACGGATGTCGCTGATGTCGAATATGCGGATGCCGCGCAGGCGGTCCGCGCTTACCGCTGATCGCACTCCCTGCGTGCCGCAGTCCAGCCGGCCGCCAAGCCCCTCACCGGAGACGAAAAGGAGATTCTTGTAGACCGAGACATCGCTCTGCGATGCCGGACACACGAATCCCCTGGCGAGCACCGGCTGGCCGGGATTGGAGATGTCCCAGACCTGAAAGCCATGGTAGCTACCCTGAATGGCGTAGTTGCCAGTGAACGCCAGATCGGAGTTGGTCTGACCGACGAACTCCCTCGGCGGCGGTGTGGTCGACACCACGCGCAGGTTCCAAACTGCCTCTTCGGCGTCGAACAGTCCCGCGCCAAGGCCGACGCGGGGGTCCGGGTCTGGGGCCGACGTGGACATGCTTGGTGCGGGAGTGGCCGGACCCGATGTGGCCATCGAGGGAGCGCAAGCAGCCGCGCCAAGCAGCGCTGCGGCGAAACCACAAGACAAGGACAGAGCGGCGGGCCGTGCGATTGCACGTCGACGCTGGGCTGCGAAGGCCATGACGATTTCCTGTGTTCAATGGGAGGAGTATGGCTGCTAGAGAGTTTGCGTGGAGGAGCTCACGGGCTCCCGCTCTCCGCCGGCAGCGACCCCAGCATGAGCTCCATGCGGGCGATCTCGGTGCTTTGATCCACCTGGACATCCGAGGCAAACTTGAACACCGCCTCATCCTGTCCTGCGCCGTCCGTGCTGAAGAGGTCGTGAACCATGATCACGGCGCCGCGGTGGTGCTGGATCATGTAGGTCAGGAAGAGCCGGTCGAACTGCGGCCCTCTCGCCTGGTCGAGCTCATGAATCTGCTCGGGCGTGAGCATCCCTGGCATGTGCATGTCGTGATCCGAGCCGTGCATCATGATCGTCGTGCCCACCAGATGCACCTCCGGAACGGGTTGACCGCGATCGCGGAGCCACTGTTGCATGGTCGCGATCTCATCCTCCTGGGCATTGATGATTCGCGCTGCCAATGTCTGGACGGACCCGCTGGCACCATGAGTGGGAGCCAGAAGCGCCATCACCAGGGCCTGAGCGTGGTGAGCGATCATCGTGGTCATGAAGCGGACGTCGGCCTCGGTGAAACGCATCCGGCTGCTGTCAGTCCGGGCGCGGTAGAGCGCCTCGAGCTCGGCGACCGAGTCGAGCACCGGCTGCGGGCTGGCCTCCGGAGTCGATCGGGCGGCACTGCCACAGGCGTTGGCTGCCACCATGACCAGCAGGGCGACGGCCAGGCGGGTACTCAATGCTCCGATGCGATGGGGGTTCGCGAACGACGCGACCGTCGCGCTGGTGTGTTCCACCCCAGAACGATACGCAGCCACGCGGGTTTTCTGCAGGGGCCGGTTACCGGAGATTCCTGGGCAGCCCGTCGAGAGCGGTCCATGGCGCCCTCAAGGACGGCTTTTGGAGGCTCCCTTGGGCCGTTCGAGGTGCACGATGACCTCCGTGCCATTCACGGTCACGCTGGCGTTGTCGAATCGTGCCTCCAGGCCGGAAGCGCGTATTCTCACCCAGCTACCGTCGCTCTCGATTTGCGGTTGTGCGACTCCCGCAACTACTACGCGTACCACTCCGTTGAACAGCGGGTGCGGCCCGAGTCCCCAGGTAAGGCTCTCCATGTCTGCTCCCGCTTCGTCGACAACTCGAATCTCGCCACCGTCATTCCCCAGCTGAAGGAGACGTGTGTGCAGAAGACCGCCTTCAACACGCTCGACGTTGAGTGGGTCGAAACCTTGAAGCAAAAGCGGTGTTCCGTGCGCGGTTTGCACCACCAGGCGCCAGCCGGGCCGCGCCTCGAACGCGCGGAGGAGCTCTACTCGCCTTTCGAGCACCGCACCTGCGTCCCGCTGCGCTGTCTGTTCGACGGACGTACGCTCCGCCGCAGTGAACGCGCACGTCGCACCGCCGTCTGATTCTTCCGCGACCGCCGAGGCGAGCATCGCGTCGAGATATTGCCCGTCATCGGTAGTGAGTGCGGCCTTCCAGCCGGGGTTGAACCGATCGAGGAGGAACGCGAGCGCTGGACCGATTGTGTAGGTGCGGGCGCGCACCTCAGTCGCCGGGAATCCAGCGATAGGGATATCGACGGTCGTTTCACCGGCAGCCAGCAGCTGAACGTACGTGGCGAGCCCTTCGTTCAGCTCGTTGAGCCGCTCGTAGCTGGAGTACGCGGTATCCATGCTGCTGAAGCGCTGGCGCCTGATCTCCAGCGCCCAACGTGCCCAACATGCCGCGCCGCCGGATTCGCCGGCCACGGCGCGGCGGAGTGCCGACGTCTCGAGCCGCCGCAGAGCCAGCAGCCGCGCGTCCTCAGCCGGATAGAGGAAAAGGGCGCCCTCATTGGCGGCCCAGCCAGGGTGGTGCGCGCGCTGGAATACGTGGAAGGCCTCGTGAATCGCGGTAGCCGCAAGCGCGGTGGGTGAGCGGCTGCCGCGGGAGCGGTCAGCTAGAAGCGTTGCGGTGGACGAACCGCCGATGTCGGCGCTCGTATTCGCGGTGACCGCCGGATGCCTGCCCGCGAAAACGTGCACGCCAGCTGGTATGCCGCCACCCGGAGTGAAACCTTCAGGCGGCGATGGATGACGGAAGAGAAATGTTTGCTCCCCCGTGAAGATAGCGAGAGGAACCATCGTTGGGTCGAAGCCGGGCCAGAGCACCCGCGCAGTGCCCAGCCGCTGCACCTCGCGTTCGACGGCAAGTGCGCGCTCCAGATCCTGCGCTGGAGACTCGGTCACCGCCGCAACGAGGACGATGATCGCCGAGGTGCCGAGCTCGAGTCGCATCCTGTAAGATGTCCCTGGTTACTGGAGGACGACAGCAGTCACTCGGTTGGACCAACTGCACCGCGACATGGTTGCCGCCCAGTCGATCGCCGCCACGAGTTGCTGCTCCGGGCGACCTCCACCCTCAGAGGGTACTCGCGCTCGCCACCGGCGTGAAGCTACTGCTCCCGCTCCCATTCCATGCGCGAACGCGATACTGGTAGCTCGTACCCGGTTGCGCTTGCAGGTCTGCGAACTGGGTCGTGTTGGGGGATGTGGTCGCGATCTCGACGAACTCGCCACCCACCACGCGACGCTCGATCCTGAAGCCAAGCTCGTTTACTGAGCGATCCTGCCATGCCGGGTTTATCCGCGTAGCTGAAACTGCAGCTGCCGTGAGATTGCGCGGAATTGCCGGCACCGTCGTGTTGACGTTCTCGAAGATTGCCGGGTTCGAAGTTCCAGTGATAGTAGCTGCTCCCGCCGCTCTGATTGAATGCCTTGATTCGGTATTGGTACGCCGTCTCGGCGGCGAGCTCGCTGTCCGAGTACTGGGTGCGGTTCGCAACGACAGTTGCGATCTCGGTGAAATCATCCCGTCGGCCCGCCGCTCGATGCGGAATCCGCTCTCGTTGACGGCCTGATCCGTCCAGCTCAGGGCAATCGAGGAGCCGGAAGCGGTGGTCGCCAGGAGCGCGCTCGGGATCGCTGGCCTGCTAATTGGCTTTCGCCGCTTACCGATTGAGGTGGCTGGTTGCAGTCTGTGCGCAACAAGGAGGTCATGATGCACCACACTGTCGCGGTCGTTACGGCCTCCAGCAGCGGATGTTACGCCCACGCAGGGCTGGGGGTTCGAAGTATGCGGCGAGCAGGCCGACGAAAAAGGTCAAGCCGTCAAGCCGACCTGTGGGTGGGAGGGCTTGCGCGGACATCCGTTCCCATTAGTTTGTTCGGTCCCGAATAGATGCCGAAGCTGGTGTTCTACCAGTCACCTTTCCGGAGGGTCTAACCATGGCCACCACAGCAGCCCCCGCAGGGTACCACACCGTCACCCCCAGCATCATCGTCCGGGACGGCGCCAAGGCGATCGAGTTCTACAAGCGTGCTTTCGGCGCGGAGGAGGTGAGCCGCATGGAGGGTCCCGGCGGTTCCATAATGCACGCCGAGATCCGCCTCGGAGACTCGGTCGTGATGTTGTCCGAGGAGAACGAGCAGTGGGGAACGAAGTCTCCACTCAGCACCAACGGCAACCCCGGCTCACTGCACATCTACGTTGCCGATGCCGACGCCTCGTTCAAGCGAGCGATCGACGCCGGTGCCACCGTCGCGTTCCCGATGGAGGATGCCTTCTGGGGGGACCGGTACGGGAAGGTCAAAGACCCATTCGGCCACGAGTGGGGCATCGCCACGCGCGTCAAGGACCTGACTGACGAGGAAATGAAGCAGGCCGCGGAAGCGTGGATGACGCAAGCGGCAGGGCAGGGACAGAACTGAGTGGCTGGTGAAGCGGGGGGGGCGACACTGTTAGTCGTTCCCCCCACAGCCGTCGCGCTCGGCATGCACCGCTCTGATCGGCGAGCGTTCTGACCGCCGCCGGTCAGCGCGGCGTGCGGCTATTCAGGGAGGCCAACCAGCTCGGCGCTCATCCGCCAGAGATCACGCTGGTGGTCGGGGTGCCGTGAACCCGCCGAGCTGCGAGCTTCGCGCGGACCTGGCAGGAAGTGTGCGCCGTTCGTCGCCGCGTATTCGGGCCCGGTCGCCAGGTCGGCGATGGTGCCAGCACTCTCCTCGGGCGTGCGCAGTCGCGGCTCATACAGTCGGCGCACCCACCTCGGCAGATCCCGCAGAAGGTCAGTCCCTACGAAGCCAGGATGAACGCTGCTCGATGTCACGCCGCTGCCGTCCAGCCGACTCGCCAGTTCGCGGGTGAAAAGCACGAGAGCGCGCTTGGAGCGCGCGTACGACATGAAGCCGAACGGGCCGCCGCCGCCAGGCTTCCAGACGCGCGAATCAGAGAAGTCGTTACGTGCATAACGCTCCATCTTCGAGGTCACGTTGACGACGCGCGCCGGCGCGCCATCCAGCAGCGCCGGCAAGAGCAGGCGTGTCAGCAAGTACGCACTCAAGTAGTTCACCGCCATCGTGAGCTCGATCCCGTCGGCGCTGCTCCGAGAACGAAGCGAGTACACGCCTGCGTTGTTCACCAGCGTGGACAGCCGTGGGTGGAGCGCAACGAGCTCCGCCACGCCGGCGCGCACATCGGCAAGCGAGGCGAGGTCCATGCACACGAAACGGACATCCTCGCTCCCGCCCTGGCGGCAGAGCGCATCACGCGCTTCTATGCCACGGTCGCGGTCCCGTCCCACGATCACCACCGGCGCGCCTCGCCGCGCCAGCTCCAGAGCCAGCGCCCGGCCGATACCGCGCGTACCACCGGTAATCACGCACGTACCGGGTCGATGAGCTGGCTCGACGGTTGAGGGAGGATCGATATCGCTGGTCATGCCCCTTGGCGAATCCGAGGCCGGAATGAATGATTCCTAAACATCGATCCGGAGATCCGATCGTGCAAACGCTCGCTCGCCCGCTCGCCATCGCTCTCCTGCTGGGAACCGTGCTCCTCGGCGTAGCCGCCGTCGCGCATCCGGTTCTCCAGGGGGACGCCGCCTCCCACTTGCGCATCATCGCGGACGCCGAACGCTGGCGCGCAGTGCACCTTGCCATGCTCGCCTCCACGGCGCTGGTGATAGCTGGTATCTGGGTCCGCCTGGTGGTTCATCGCGGCCCGGTCGCTCCGCTGCTCGCCGCTTTGGCGGTGATCTCGATTGGACTGGCAGTTCATTCACTGAATATCGCCTACATGGCCGGCTCAGGTTGGCAGCTCGCCACCCGATTCGTTGCTGGCGAGGAGATCATGGCGGCGATGTACGATGTCACGCACCCCATTGGTCTCATGGCGTCGCGATACGGGAACTTCATCGTGGCGCTCGGTGCGCTCGCTCTCGGCTGGGTGGAGTGGCGCGACAGCTCGACGCCGAAGCTCCTGGCATGGCTGGCGTGGGCCGCTGCCGCCGCCGGGATCATTGGTGTCGCCTTCTTCCACGAGAGTACGCCGGCCATATTCGGCGCGGTCGCGGTGCTCTCGGTCTGGCAGGTGGTGACCGGCGGTCGCGTGCTGCTCGGTTCTCAGCCGGGTTCAGCCTGAGCGATCCACGGGCCGCTGTCCAACGGAGTCGTGTCCTCGGTCTGCTCGCGCTCGATCATGAAGCCGAGGGCGAAGAAGACGAGCAGGTCGAACGTCAGACCGCCGAGTGCCGCCCACTGGTGCTGATAGAAGACGAACACCTGGGTGAGGAATATCGACACCAGAATCGAGCGCTGGAACCATCGCAGCGCCTCGAGTCTTGACCGCCGAATGCTCCACACGCCAATGGCCACCAGCACTGCGGACAGCGACGACGAGCCAAGCTGCGCTAAAGCCACGACACTCTGTTCCTCGATGCCGAGCGCATCGAGTGCCGGAGCGACATACACGGCTATCGTGACGACCGCTGTAAGCTTGAGCAGTAGCTGCACTGCGAAGAATCCGATTATCCCGATGCCAAAGAGGGGGTGCGTAGCCAGCTGCCGATAGCGCTCCACTGCCCATCCCCACAGGCGCACGTGCGCGCCCGGCCGCCTCACCGGAACGGTGCGAGCCTCCTCCAGCAGTCGCTTCAGCACCGGGACCAGAGGGTCGGCGGGATCGCTGGACTCGAGGTAGCGCAACGCTCTCATTCGCTCCTCCTCATCGAGCTCGTCGACGGCGATTTCCTCCAACTCCTGGAGGGCGTTCACCAGATATTCGGTGGGTGTGACCCGCCGCCGGCGGTGGATGGACCGTATGCCGAGATAGAGAAGAATGAAGGAGATGTAGATGAGCGCGACTGCCGGCTGATAGAAGTAGTCGTTGTCCTGCGTCACGAATTTGCCGACCTCATCGATGAAGGTCCCGAAACCGACCCCACCGACGAGCGCCGCCAGATCATGGACGCGGCGGCCAAGAAAGGAGAAAAGGATCACCAGTGCTATCAGCATGAGGAGCCCTCCCCACAACATATGCGCGATGTGGAGTTGGCCCGGCGCAATGCGCGGATAGCCGGCAAGATGCAGCGAAAAGCGAATGACGAGCACCGACGCAACCGCCGATACGAGGAACAGGTCGAGGTAGCGCCCAGCCTGCAGGTCGCGAAGGAAGCGGCGGCGGGACAAATTGGGGCCCGGGTAGCAGGTATTGCCGTCACGGTGAAAGCGCGGGAACGAGCATCAATGATGGTCCACCTGGGCACGTACTGCCAGCGAGCTTGGATATCGGGAGGTCCGGCTGTGAGCAGCACTCACCGCAGAGACGCAGAGACGCAGAGACGTGACGCCGCAGGCGAGATCAAAGAGAGCAGAAGGAGCAGAACGAGGACGCCGGCTGAACGCCGTTCCCAATTCCAGGAGGTGAACCATGCGATGGATCCTGATCGTTGGGGGAGTGCTGGTGGGGATCGTCCTCGCGATGTACCTGGCGGGAGGCCTGCTTCCGAAGGGGCACGTGGCCTCGCGCGACATCACTGTCCGCGCAACGCCGGAGTCCGTGTGGGCGGTGATCACGGATGTCGCCGCGTTTCCCACCTGGCGCCCCGACGTGCGCAGCGTGGAGATCCTCCCCTCGGCGAACGGCCAGGCCGCGTGGAGGGAGCGCGGCCGGCACGGTGACATCGCCTTCAGGGTGGTCGAGGCACATCCGCCCGTGCGGCTCGTGGGGGAGATCGCGGACCCCGACCTTCCCTACGGGGGTCGCTGGATATACGTGATCACGCCCGGCCCGAACGGCACGCGCCTGGAGATCACCGAGGAGGGCGAAGTCTACAACCCGCTCTTCCGCTTCCTTTCTCGCTTCGTCTTCGGCCACACTTCCTCCATCGAGACATACCTCCAGGCCCTCGATAAGCACGTGGCAGACAACGCAGAGGGGAGCGCAGCGCCCGAGTAGCAGAAGTCTTTTGCCACTTTGACAAAGGACTGCCAAGGGTGGCCGGTCAACTTGGCAACCCCCTGACTCCGCGCGGCGTCCACACTCGTGCCCCGGGGGTTTCGCCCCCCAGAATGCGGGTCAACTGCTCCCGAACGCTGGTACGCCGGATGCTTTCGCCTGCTGTCGCTTGCCCGCACACACGGTGCGGGCACACCAAGTCAACCGGAGACTGCCAAACGAAACTGAACTGTCAGGAGGTTTCTCATGCGTCGTACCCTCGTTCTCCTCTGCTCGATCTGTGTGCTCGCCAGTGGGTTCCCCGCCTCGGTCAGTGCGCAAGGGTTCAATGCCCAGGAGCTAACGCCGCGTCTCCCCGTCATCATTGAGGGATACTTCGGACAGCTCCGTCCCGCGGGCGCCGTCGAGAACTACACGGTGGACGTGTACGGTGGCCGTATCCTCTGGCGCCTTGCCACCGATCCGATCGACAATCCGATACTCTTTCGCACGTTCCTCGGACCGTTCGGTGAGCATCTGGAAGTCCAGTCCCAGGGCTTCAGCAGCCTGAATCTCGGGGCACATGCCGACATGCGCGTGCTTTCCGCTCCGCTCGGCGGTGTGATCGATCCCGTGCTTTCGCTTTCGGCCGGGGCGCTGCGTACGAGCGCCGAGCGCGGCTCCTATGATCGGCCCTCATTCGCCAATCGCACGAACATGAGCATGGCGCTCACTCCGGCAGCGGGGGTGCGGTTTGGCCTGCTTCGTGGCGTAGCGCTGCGCGTCGATGTTCGGGACATGATCGTGTTCCGTGGCACTGACCGGCACAACTGGCAGTACGCGCTGGGAATTGGCGCGACATTCTGAGCGCCGGGCGGTGGGCGGTCGCGGTGGTCCAGCGCGACCGTCTCTGCCTTGCGAGGCCGCTCTTCGGGGGATATGTGAGGGGTGGTAACCACGCCCAACACGCCCTTGGAGGGGCCCGTGAAAGCGACAGGACAGGAACTCGGCTTCGTTCATCAGTTCGAGCGTGGCGCTGGCTCGTCCGCAGCGCTGACGCTGCTTCTCCTCCACGGGACAGGTGGTGATGAACAGGATCTGCTCCCGTTGGGCCGGGCCATTGCGCCAGGGGCAAACCTGCTCAGTCCGCGCGGCAAGGTGGTCGAGGGCGACTTGCCCCGTTTCTTTCGCCGGCTGGAGGAGGGGGTATTCGATCTGGAGGACCTCAGCATCCGAACACGCGAGCTGGCGGACTTCGTGCGCGCCGCCGAGGAGCGGTATGGACTGGCGGGCACGCGGATGGTGGCGGCCGGGCTGTCGAATGGCGCGAACATAGCCTCGAGTCTTCTGCTCACCGAACCTGCCCTTGTCGCCGGAGCGGCGCTCTTCCGTCCGATGATTCCCTTCGAGCCGGCGGAGCCTCCTCAGCTTCCCCGCACCCCTGTCCTGATATGCGCCGGGGAATCGGACCCACTCGTGCCGAGGAAGAACACCGAACGCCTGGCCGAGATGTTGAAGGCGTTCGGGGCAGACGTCACGCTCGAGTGGATCGGCGCCGGGCACCAGCTTTCGCGAGCAGACCTGGAGGTCGCGTCGCGCTGGATAGCGCCGCTGAGCTGACGTTTTCGCATGAGCATGCTGCTCGCGGGCGATGTCGGCGGCACGAAGTCGCTGCTGGCGCTATTCACCCCCGATCGAGGAGTACATGCGCCGATCGCGGTTCGCTCCATCGAGAGCGGACGTTTCGCAAGCTTCGACGACGTCCTGTTCAATTTTCTGACCGACACGGGAGCCCGATGCGACTCTGCCGTCTTCGGCGTTGCCGGACCGGTGCTCGACGGCCGGTCGGTGTTGACCAATCTGTCGTGGACGGTTGACGCCAGCCTGTTGGCAAGCCGTTTCGGCTTTCGGTCGGTAACGCTGCTCAACGACCTGGTCGCCACCGCCAGCGGGCTCCCGGTTCTCAAACCGGAAGACCTGGTCACGATCCAGGACGGCACGCCGGATCCAGAGGGGACCAAGGCCGTCATCGCTCCTGGCACCGGGCTGGGGCAGGCCTTCCTCAGCTGGGATGGGGACTGCTTTGTCCCGCATGCGTCGGAGGGTGGCCACTGCGACTTCGCGCCCCGGAACTCGCTGGAAGTGGGGCTGCTGCGCTTCCTCCAGCAGCGGTTCGACCACGTCAGCTACGAACGCGTCTGCTCGGGGCGCGGTATTCCGAACATCTACGATTACCTGAGGGATGCCGGCGCGGCGCCGGAACCCGACTGGCTCGCCGCCGAGCGTACCAGCGCGTTGGATCCGACTCCGGTGATCGTGCGCGCGGCGATCGATGACGACCCGCCCGACCAGCTCTCCCTGATGACGCTCCGGATGTTCGCCGCCGTGCTTGCCGCCGAAGCGGGGAACCTTGCGCTCACCGTATTCGGAACGGGAGGCATGTACCTGGGTGGAGGGCTGCCGCCGCGCGTGCTTCCGCTGCTTCGCGAACCGGCGTTCATGGCCGCGTTTCGCGGCAAGGGGCGCATGTCGGAGATCCTGGCGCGCATACCGCTGCACGTCGTGATGCGCTCCGACGCAGCGCTGCTCGGCGCCGCCGCGCAGGGGCTGATCGAATTGCGACGGGGCGGCTGATACAGTTCGAGCGGGTCGGATCCGGATCGGCCGGGGGCCTCCCGTCCGTTTCCCGTGCTGAGCGCCGGTAGTGGGCGATCGCTCTCGTGCTCACGGAAGGAGCAGCAGTTTCCCAGTGGTCTGACGAGACTCGAGACGCGAGAAGGCAATCGACGCGTCGGCAAGCGGATACTCTGAATCCACCCGTAGTCGCAGGTGCCCGGCCCGCACGGCACCTAGCACGTCAGCCGCGCCGGCGAGGAGCTCATCGCGGTCTGCCGCGTAGTGGGCGAGCGATGGCCGCGTCAGGTACAGCGAACCGTGGCGATTGAGGGCCTGTGGGTCGAGGGGCGGCACCGGGCCGCTGGAGGCGCCGAAGAGAACCATCATTCCGCGGCGCCGCAACGAACGGAGGCCGCCATCGAACGTGTCCCGGCCAACCGAATCGTAGACGACGTCGACCCCCCTGTGCCCGGTGAGGCGCGCCACCTCCTTCACGAAATCCGTCTCCGTGTAGAGAATCACATCGTCGGCTCCGGCTTCGCGGGCCAGCGAGGCCTTCTGTGCCGTGGAGACCGTGCCGATGACTCGCGCGCCAAGCTGCTTCGCCATCTGGCATAGCAGCAGCCCCACGCCGCCGGCCGCGGCGTGAACGAGCACGGTGTCGTTCGACCCCACCGGGTAGGTGGAGCGCGACAGGTAGTGCGCCGTGAGACCCTGAAGCATTGCGGCGGCTGCCTGCGACGACGTCATGCCTTCGGGAATGGGCACGAGGCTGTCGCCAGGCACCCGCACGAACTGCGCGAAGGAGCCCATCACGTTCACGAACGCGACTCGATCTCCTGCGACCAGGTCGTGCGTGCCGGCGCCCAGTTCGACCACCGTCCCGGCTGCCTCATTGCCCGGAGTGAACGGCAGCTCCGTCCGGTAAACTCCTCGGCGCTGGTAGACATCGATGAAGTTCACACCGGCCGTTTCTACACGAACGAGCGCCTCGCCGGCGCCCGGCACCGGCCGCTCCACCTGCTCCAGGCGCAGCATGTCCGGGCCGCCATGCTCGCGCACGACGAGGGCGTTCATTCGACCGCTGTCCGTCATCTCGCTTCTGTTACCGCGTGCACCCTTCTCGCACCCTCCGTCGCGAAGCCGGGACCATCGGTCGCGATCTCGACGAGCAGTCCGTCGGGCGCGCGAAACGGGATGCTTCTGGAGAATGTGCGATCGATCACTGGAGCCACCTCCACTCCGCGCGACAGCAGGTGATCGCGCCACATGAGCTGCTCCTCATCGTCGCGGGCACGGAAGGCGACATGGTGGGTCTGTCCCACCCCTTCGCGCACCCGCAAGGCACCCGGTGGCCAGACGAACAGCGTCATCGCGCTGTGGGGGCCAACCTTACCCCCCTCGTATCGAGCCCAGAACAGGTGAGGCGTGTCGGGGTCATCCTGGTTTACCGTGTGCTTGACCAGACGCAGCCCGAGCACACCCTGATAGAAGTCGTGCGCGCGTTCCATGTCGTCGGTTATGCCGCTCACGTGATGGATTCCCTGAAGTCGCATGGACGAAACGATGTCCGCCATCGGCTCGGGCCATGTGCGCGCGGCAATCTCCGCCTCGTCGCGAAAACCGCGAATCTCGGCGCGCACTGGCGGCTGCACGATTTTCTGCCCGAGCGCCTCGGGCGGCTCGTCGACACCGTACCCTGGACCCTGCGTGGCAATCTCCAGGATCTGGCCATCGGGATCGCGGAAATAGATGCTCCGGAAATAGCCGCGATCAAACGGTCCTGACACGCTAACGCCGGCGTCGTTCAGCCTGCGCTTCCAGCGAAGCTGGTCCTCGGCTGTCGCGACGCCGAGCGCGACGTGGTGGATGCCACCCACGCCCGGACGTCCACGTCGCGTATCCGCCCGCTCGACGAAGGCCAGCATTGTGCCAGGGGCACCGCCTTCGTCGCCGAAGACGAGGCGGTACGATCCCGGAAGAGCGTGATCCCGCGCTCGATCGAGCAACGGAATCCCGAGCAGATCGCGATAGAAGGCCAGCGTACGCTCCGGCTCACTCATGACCATCGTGATGTGGTGGAAGCCAAGCGTCCCGATATGCTGCATAGTGTCACCTCCATTTTCAGCGCGGCATGCCGCGCAAACGTCAGTCCTGAATCAGCTCCGCTTCGATGCTGATCTTTACATCGTTGCCCACAAGGATGCCCCCGGATTCCAGCGCCTGATTCCAGGTAAGGCCGAAGTCCCGGCGGTCGATCGTCGTTCTGGCTGTGAAGGCCGCAATCGTCTGGCCATACGGGTTCCGGCCACGTCCTTCGTCCGTTACCTCGAGAACAACTTGTCGCGTTATGTCCCGGATCGTGAGATCGCCGATCAAACGGTAGCCGCCGTCATGGCGCTCCACCCGACGGCTCAGGAAACTGATCGACGGCCACCGCTCGACATCGAAGAACTCCGCGGAGCGCAGGTGCTGGTCGCGCTGTTCTACGTGCGTGTCAATGGACGCAGCTTCGATGTCCACCCGTACGGTGGAACGGGTCGGGTCCCTTTCGTCGAGCGTTACCGTGCCGGCCACATCGGCGAAGCGACCTTTTACGGTAGCGATCATCATGTGCTTCACGGCGAACTCGACGACGGTGTGGTTCACATCGAGGGTCCATACATTGCCGGCGGCAGCCGTGGTTGTGGTCGTCGTCATTGTCGCGTCCTCCTTCTGGGTGAGCATGCTCAGCTCTGCAAAAAAATTGAGTACTAAGAATCATATTATTAAGATAACTACCCAGAGCCGCTGGCCGGTTCCCGGCCGATTCTGCTTACGTCCGTTGCTCCATTGTTCGCTCGGCGTGCAGCCCCAGTTTACGAAGCAATCGGATAGCTTCCTCCTGCTCGGCCGCGGTCAATCCTGCCAGCGCCTTCTCCAGCCGCGCCGCGTGCGTGGGAAAGACCCGCGCGATGAGTCGCTCGCCCGCGGGCGTCAACACGGCGAAACGGGCGCGGCGATCCCCCGGGCACTCCTGCCGCTCGAGAACCCCCTTCTCCTCCAACCTGTCGACCAGGTACGTAACACCGCCGCTCGTCACGAGGATGCGGCGCTGGATCTCACCCAACAGCTGGGGCCCGCGGTGGTACAGTAGCTCGAGGATCGCGAACTCGGTCATTCCAAGGCCGTGCCGCAGCACATCGTCCCGCGCGTGTTTCTCGGCGGCACTGAAGGCACGCGAAAGCACCACGAACAGTTTCAGCGCCCGCCTGGTGCGGGGCGAGGCCTGCGTGCGAAGCTCAGGAGTCATCTTAGTACTAAGATATAGCAGGCGCCCAAGTCTGTCAACAACCCGACGGCTGCCTTCCCGCTAACTGCCTGTCGGCTACCTGGCTGCCGGCTACCTGGCTGCCGGCTACCTGGCTGCCGTCGCTCCGCTGCCCACCGGCCATTCCTGCCGCTCCCACGCCTGCTGCCAGAACATCCACTCGTACCGGACGCTCGCCAGAAACCCTTCCTTCGCCCGATCGCGCGCCAGATCGTCGTGCGACTCGGCAGCGCCCTGGAGCAGTGCCAGCAGCCTGTCCATGTAATCGTTGAACGCCGGATCCGAGTACATCCGCAGCCAGTCGGCATACGGGTGATCGTCGCTCGGTGGCCCGAACTCGCGCTCCAGGTGCTGGCCCACCTCGATGTAAAGCCACGGACATGGCGTGATCGCCGCAATGGCTTCGACCAGCGTTCCGCGAGCCGCCGAGGAGACCATGTGGTCCTGGTAAGCCCGGTTGTTGGGTGTGAGTTCGAGCGCTGCGATATCTGCGGGTCCGTAGCCGAGCTTCTGGCCGTATCCGGCGTGCAGCTGACCCTCCACAACCAGCGCCAGTCGCGCGGCGTCGATGAACCAGAGTTTGTCCGCCGGATCCGCGCACCGTGTCGAGATGATCGCGCACGCGTCCGAGAAAGCCTCCAGGTAGCGAGCGTCCTGCATCTGATAGAACCTGAACAGCTGGGGCTCCAGTGTGCCAGCAGCCAGCTCCCGCACGAATGGATGCTCGGATGACGCTCCCCACGCGTCATGCGCGTGCTCCATGCATTCGCGAGCAAATGGAGGAATCGTGTAAGGAGGCATTTAAGGCCGGGTTCGGGGTTCGTGGTTCGGTGGTCGGATTCGGGCCCGAATGACGGGCCTGATCATCATGGCGACTTCCAGGTGGGCCGCAAGGTCGTGACCAGCGGCAAGCAGAAATCCCAGCTTGTGATCGTGGTTGCCTCCGATGCCCCGCCCAGAGGATGGCGAAGGGGGTGAGCGGAGAGGCCGGGATGGTTGGCCACCGGTTCCCGGACCTCTTACCGCTACACCCCCCGCAGGCTCGCCATGCATTCCTGCTTCGCTGCCGGAAAGACGCCGGGCACTGCTTTAGGGTAACGCTGCCAAGTTTCTATAAACTTCCCTGTTGCAACATGTTAGGAAAATGCAACGGGTCGGCCCGGTGTTGCGACGCAATGTGGCACTACGGCTACGAGCACCTCTGTACTCTGGAGCTGTGGTTCGCCCAGCTTCTGGACCAGAGCACAGGCAGCCGACACACAGGTGGACGAAGCGGTGTGTAGCCCGGTTCATGCGAAAGGGCGGGCGTGATTTCAACGAACGCTTCCGCTCGAGGGCCGATACCGGCCTATCTGAATGCCAGAGCGGGTACGGCGCGCTCGGTGGCCGAGCGTCTCCGCGCAGATAACCGCTTCGACGTTCGCGAGCTGGCGCCGGCGGATCTCGATTCCGCCATCAGAGCTGCCGCTGGGCGCGGCGCAAGGCGCGTGATGGTTTGCGGTGGCGACGGAACGGTCGCCACGGCCGCGTCGACGACATCGGAGCTCGGGCTCGAGTTGGCGGTGCTTCCCGGAGGGACGCTGAATCACTTCGCGCGGCGGCTCGGCATCCCCGTGAAGGCGGAGGAGGCTCTGGAGGTCGCCGCCAGCGCCCCGGCGCGTGCCGTGGATGTGGCGTTCATGGGCGCGAAGCTCTTCCTGAACACCAGTTCGGTAGGGGCCTATGTCACGTACGTGCGGCTCCGTTCGCGCATCGAGCGCTGGCTCGGCTATCGTGTCGGCTCCGCCGTCGCTGCGCTCCGCCTCCTGTTCCGCCTCCGCAGTTTTGCCGTACGCCTCCAGGTGGACGGCGCTGCACGCGTTTATGCCTCGCCGCTCGTATTCGTTGGAGTGGGGGAGCGCAGACTGGCGATGCCGCGCTTCGGCGAACCGGTTCGCGGTGGCCAGCGGGCGCTGCATCTGGTGGTGGTTGACGGCTCGTCAACGGCTCGCCATCTGGTGGGCGCTCTGGTCGCCGCCGCTGCTGGCAGCGACACCGTGCATCACACGCCGGGCATCAACAGCCACCTCGCCGATGAGTGCACGGTCGATCTGCCTGCGCCGGAAGTGCGTGTCGCGCTGGACGGTGAGCTTCACAGAGAGCGCACGCCACTGCTCTACCGAGTGGCGCGGGAGGCGCTTCTCGTCGTCGCGCCGGAACCCGACGATCGTCGTGGGGGTGACTAGGAACGATCAGGATCCCGACGCCGCCGCCCACTTCGTCGCCGAGGGTTACTAGGGAACGATCAGGATCCCGACCACGCCGCCGAGCTCGTCGCCGATCTGAGGCAGACCCGGCGGGGGCAGCCACTCTCCTCCGTCGATGCGGATGGCGATCCGATAGGTGCCCGGCGCAAGGCGAAGAGCGGTCTCCCAACCACCCGATCGTCTCACGAGCGGCAGCGGCTCCCAGCGGCTGAACTCGCCCGCGATCTCTACCCGCTCGGCTCCGGCGGCAACGTCTACCCGCAGAACGTGCGCTCCACCCCTGCGGGGGAGCAGCGTCACGCCAGCACGGGCATCGCCGGAGGGCCGAACGGCATCGCCGCCGCCGAACGGGACCAGCCGTACCGCCACGGTGGCGAAGGAACCACCCGGTATGCCCAGCACCTGGTCAGGCTGCTGTCGGCCTCCGGCGAACACAACGGCGAGTCTGCGGTCCATGTGCCAGGTGAGCGAGCCGATTGCGCCGTGGCGCCGGGATGCGCCGTCGAGTGACGCCCTGGTGGAAACCGTTGCGTCGAAATCGAGCGGCCCCCGTGACGAGCTTGCCGAGAGCACCGCCGTGCCGAAGGAAAGGGCCTCGAATCGCCTCACCTGGAAGGATCCGATCTGCGCCGGTGGTGGGCTGCTTCCCGTTCCCCCATGAACCGGTGCCTGAATCCAGATCAGCGTATCCTCGTAGGCACGCGTCAGTGAAAGCTGACCGGTGAGGCGGATGGTCCGAAAGCTCTTCCAAGCCCCAACGTCGCCCGAAGCGACCGGTCGTACCACGCCATAGGTCCAGCGCGCGCCACCTCCCAGACCAACCCACAGGCCATCGAGCGCATCACCCCGGACGCTGCGGACCTGAAGCAGTGAAGTGGTTGTGCGCCGCGTCTCCCCATACGTGACACCGGCCAGGAGTGCGCCGATCTCGTAACGGCCAAACGCCGACGGGGAAATGAAACGCGTAGCAGCCGCAGTGCCCTGCGCGCTCCACTCGCCTTCAGGAGCGAGCGCCATGGCGGCAGCCACACTCACCGACCCGCTCATCCCCTCACGCGAGTAGCTGGGCACGAGCGTCAGCGACCTCGTCGGGCGCACTCCCTCCAGCGAGAGCGCCGCGACGCCAAGTTCCAGCGACATGCGCTCCTGTTGTGCGTCGATGGGGGCAGCCACAGCAGCGGCCGCCAGCGCGCCCAGCGCGGAAAGCGCGCCCCGAACCAGGCGCGGCATCCTCAGGGCTGCGGCGGGGGTGGAGCTGCAGCCGGCGAGGCGCCTCGCGCTTCTGCGGCGGCTGTGGGATGCGCTGGCAACGTGGAGAGCACTCCGCGCATGCGGACATCGAGCGCGGCATCGGCCGGAACACCCGCCGCAATGTCCTGATAGACCGACGCGCTCATTGCCATTAGCTGACGAGGTGTCGCGCCGCGTTCGAGCAGCGCGAGGACCATGCTCGATGCGCGCTCCACAGGAACGCCGCGCGCGATGAGCTCGGAGAGCACCGCGAGTGGAACTGCCACGGCGCGGTCGCGCTGCAAGTGACGCACTCGACGCAATGTGGCAGGCGGCACGCCCACGGCGAGTGCATTGGCTCCGGCAACCAGCTCCGACTCGCTTGGTCCCGGCTGCAACTCGGCGTACGATGTCTCGAGGCGCGTTGACAGTGCCGACACGGCAGACACTATCCGGGTGCCGGGTGCCTCCTTCAGTGCACCTTCCAGCGCCTTGTTGACGAGTGGATCGATTGGAAGGCCTCGATCGCGCGCTGAATCCACGATCCTGCGCACCTGGTCATAGGTGGACGCGTCCAGTCGGGTGGAAAGTCGTTCGACCTGCGCGTCCGCCGCAGATGGCCAGACGAATGTCACCAGAAGCAGGATAGTCAGGAGAGATGCGTGCACGTCACATTCCTCCCACTACGACCACGGAGTTCGGTCGGCCAAAATCGGCATCGTCGGTGCGTGGGACACGAGGATCAGGTGTCCAGACGGAGTCATCCACAATGAAAGCGTAAGCGTGACGACCTGGCGGCAGCGTGACCGTGCCGCTCCAGATGCCGGCCGCATCGCGAACCAACGGGGCGGCGTTCGGGTCCCAGCCGTTGAAGTCCCCTACGAGGTTCACTGTCCCGGCGGCCGGAGCGACCAGCACGAACTGCACTGGCACGGGATGCTCGGCACGGTCGCCGGTTACCGCTACGTCCTGGAGGACGACGGGTAGCTGGAGCGGCTCCATCCCCGGTGCCGAGGCGCCTATGGCGGAGGCGTCAGGTTGTGCACCGCCGCGAAGCGCCGAGTCCACCGCGTGGCCGAGTAGCAGCCCGGAGAATGTGGCGGCGGTTGCGAGTCCAGCAACAGTTCGCACCGTAAGGGTGCGTGGCTGGTTGAGCCAGCGCCGCCAACGGTATCGGCTGGCGGCTGCGGGCCCCCGTTCTTCGGCCATCGCCGCCCTGACGATCCGCGATACCGCTCGCGGGTCGGCCGGCGCCGTTGCCTTCAATGAAGAGACGAAGCGCTCGAACGCCCCACCTCCGCCCGTACCGTCATGCACAGTCCGCCTCCTTCAGAACAGCGCGCAGCCGGTCGCAGGCACGCTTCACGCGCATCTTCAGCGCGGAGACCCCCGCGCCCGTCACGACCGACATCTCCTCATAGCTCAGATCTTCCACGTGTCTCAGAAGAAACGCCTCCCGCTGATCGGCGGGAACCTCATGCAGCGCACGCTCCACGTCCTCAATGGGAGCGGCCGTCAGATTCTGGCGATCTGCCGCCGCCGCCTCGACGCGCGCCGACGCGTCTATGGGGATCACCAGACGCTCGCGCCGCTGGCGCCTCAGAGCCGCGGTTCTGCACCGATTCGCCAGGATACGATATAGCCAGGCTGCGAAACGCTCCCGGTGCTCGTAGCGCGGCAGCGCGCGGTAGGCCCGCAGGAAAGCGTCCTGCACCGCCTCCTCGGCGTCCTCCCTTACTCCGAGCATCTGCGTGGCAAAGCGCAGACACCGGGGGTAGTAGAACGTTACGACAGCGGTGAAGGCGTCGACGTCGCCGTCCTGTGCGCGCGCGATGATCGCACGATCAATGTCGCTCACGTCGGTTCAACCCTCCCCGGGCAGGTGTGGTCACAGGGGGCGCCGATTCTTGCAGGCTGGCAGCTGCTCCGACCCTTCGATCGGGCCTGGGGCGATCGCGGCCGGACGACAGTATCTCGCGGCGGCAGCCCTGAAACTGCATCATAACCCCCGTACGTAGGGAGTGCGAGCGACGCCACGACCGGCGGCGGCGCCGGATACGGCTGGGAGGGGGAAACCATGCCATGTGTGCTGGTGGTGCTGGCGCTGCTCACTCCGCGGATCACCGTGCTGGTGCTCTGGTTCCTCAGCGCGAGCTTCCGGGGTTTGTTCGATACTCTGCTGTGGCCGATTCTGGGATTCATCTTTCTGCCCACGACGCTGCTCTGGTACGCCGCGGTGCAGCTATGGTTCGGTGGGCTCTGGACTACTCTTCCCATCATTGGCCTCGTAATCGCGCTGATCTTCGATCTTTCGCCGGCAAGCGGCAGAAGGCGCTAATCCACGCTGAACGGAGACGTTTCATGCAGAGGCATCTGAGTCTTCTGGGACTGCTTCACCTCATCATCGGATGCTTCGGCCTGCTTGCGGCGCTGATCGTATTCGTGGCGCTCGTGGGCGGCGGTATGCTGTCGGGCGAGGCTGGCGCATTCTTCGTTACCACGACGGTGGGCACCCTCATTGCAGCGTTCCTGACGGTGATCTCGCTTCCCAGCGTAATCGCCGGCCTCGGGCTGATGGCACGAAAGCCGTGGGCCAGGGTGCTGACGCTCATCGTGTCCTTCTTTCACCTCTTCAACATCCCCTTCGGGACGGCTTTGGCCGTTTACAGCTTCTGGGTGCTGCTGAAGGACGAGACCATAGCGCTACTGGAGTCGCGAGCGTATTAGAAGGAAGAGGGCGGGGGCGGAAAGCTGGCTACGCTTTGCAGCGCCCGTTGGCCGGCCTCAGCCCGCATCGTCTGGCCTACGCCCGCATCCCCATGCAGCCCAGTGACTGAGCGCGGTACACTCACAGCCCCAGTCGAGGTAACTGATCCGGTCAACGCTCGAATACTGGCGGTGTCCGAGGATCGGATTGCCGGCTTCATGCGCGATCCATTTGCCGAGATCGCGCGGCTCAGCGACGTCCCGCTGGAGCTGGTACTGGAGCGCATCCGCGGCATGGTGGCGGCGGGAACGATTCGGCGCGTCCGCCAAACACTGATGGCGACGAATCTGGCGCCGGGTGCGTTGGTCGCCTGGCGCATTGCTCCCGACGGACTCGATGCGGGTTTCGACTTCATGGCGCGGGAGGATCCGTTTTCCGGCCATGTCGTTATCCGGTCCACGGACGCTGACACTCCTGGCTCCGACTACCGCCTGTGGACCACGCTCAAGGTGCCGCAGGGATTCTCGATGCTGAAGCATTGCGAGCTGCTGATGGAGCGGATCGGTGCCGAAGCGTTCCGAGTAATGCCCGCTCGTCGCCTTTTCGCCCTGGGCGTGGGACACATCCGCCGCAAGGGCATGCCACCAGGCAGTCGATCCGACGAAGCTGGCGCCGTGCTCGATACCAATGTCGTGACCTTGTCGCCCGTCGAATGGGCGGTGCTGGGTCCGCTGAAGCGGGAGTTCGCGGTGGAGGAGATCCGTCCGGATCCCTGGCGTGTTCGCGCCGAGGAGGCTGGGCTGCCCCTGGAGGAGTTTCTCCGCGTTGCAGCGCGGCTCAACGAGCGGGGGGTGATCGGCCGCTTCTCCACCTTTCTCGAACACGTGAAGCCCTCGGCGGCGGGGACGCGTGTCACGCGCTACAATGCGCTCTTCCATTGGCGTGTGCCTGAAGGTCGCGAGATCGAGGCCGGTCGCGAGGTGGGCCGCCATCACATCCTCACCCATGCCTATTGGCGCGAGGGAGGTCCCGAGTTCGCCAACGTGAACGTGATGGCAGTTGCGCACGGGACGGAGAAGTCGCTCGTGCTGGAGCACAAGGCGGCGATAGACCGGCATCTCGAGGAGGCCGGAATACCGGTTTCGTACACCAACGTCTTCTGGGGCGGCCGAAGCGAGATCAAGCCGTCCGAGATCCTTCCCGACGTCTATGCCCGTTGGTGCATGCAGATGGGCGTCGACGTGGAGTCGATGCGAGAGCGCACCGGCTGATTCACCGTTCGCTGGTTCGACGTTCCGAGAGCAGCATCGAAATCCACTGCGTGCTGTCGAAGTAGCTGCAAGCCATCACGATGGTGACCGTGAGCGGCACGCCGAGAACCGCTCCCACTGGCCCCCATATCCACCACCAGAGCACGATCGAGACGAGCACGATGAGTGGGCTGATCTTCGTGTATCGGCTCTCGAACTTGGGGGCGATGTAGTTGCCGACGATGAACTGGATGGCGCCGAATCCGAGCAGCACCGCAACAGGGCGGCCGATCCCGTCGAACTGCACCAGCGACCAGAGCGTTGGTGGAAAGACGGCAAGCGTGGACCCCACTACCGGTATGTAGTTGAGCAGGTATGCGAGAAAAGCCCATACCAACACGTGCTCGAGACCGATCGCCCAGCCGAAGATCAGGCTCGCCACACCCCCCAGAAGCCCGGCAAGGGTGAGGGCGAGGAGAAAACCGCGTACCTTTCCCGATACGTCGCGGATGCCCTCCAGCGCCCGCTCTCCGCGTTCGCCAAAGTGGCCGGTGAGCTTGTCACGGAACCGTCGTACCTCGCCCAGCGCGAGGATGAAGAAGGCGATGGTGAGAAAAAGCATCGCCCCCGCCTGCCAGAGCGATGCGAGAACAGGCGCGATCGTTTCCGCTCCGACACCGTTTCCTTCCCCGACGATCGGGAGCTCGCGTTCTTCCGCCCACCCACTCAACTCCTGCTGGAGCTGTTGAACACGCTGCATGAAGTCCGGTGCCCGCTCGACGATCACGCTGAAGCTCAGAGCGATCATGGCAATGAAAGCTGCCAGCACCAGGAGTACGGCGAGAATCGTGAGGAGGTAAGCCAGCGCCCGTGGCATCGCGCGCTCGAGCCACCTTTCCAATGGCCACGCAAACACCAGGATGAACACCGCCGTGACCAGCGGAAGCGTGACGGGCTGAGTCAGCTTGAGCGCGCCGGCCACGGCGACGATCACGAGCACGCCCAGCAGGCGGGCTCTGGTATCTGTTCGGGACGGCATGGTACGGTCGGGAGGGCAAGAACGGTGCAACCCCACGCAACCCTCTTGCCGGGCGACGTGTCCCACACGTCGACAGCAGCCGAGCTAACCGCGGACGGGCCAACGGGTGAGCGAACCTGAGTTGATCGAGCGAGCCCGGGCGGGTGATACCGCGGCGGAGCGCGCCCTGTACGAGGCGAACGTCGACCGTATCTACCGTCTGGCGTACCGGATGTGCGGCAGTGATGACCTCGCCCAGGACTTCACCCAGGATGCGTTCATCCGCGCTTTCGACCGGCTCGGTGAGTTTCGCGGCGACAGTGCTTTCTCGACGTGGCTTCACACGATTGCCGTGTCGGTGATTCTGAACGGACTCCGGAAGGTCAAACGCTTTCGCCAGCGGGAGGCGGATCTGGAGGAGGCGGCGCTCGTGACGGGAGGACGCAGGACGGCCGAGCCGGACCTGAAGCGGCGGCTCACCCAGGCCATCGATGCTCTGCCAGAGGGATATCGAACGGTTTTTCTGATGCACGACGTGGAAGGCTACACGCACGAGGAGATAGGTGCCGCACTTGGCGTACAGGCGGGCACATCGAAGGCGCAGCTGTTCCGGGCGCGTGCCAAGCTGCGCGGCGCGCTAGCGGCTTTTGCAAGGGAGTGGGCCTGATGACCGAAGAACGATTCGAGGAGGTACTTCGCGAAACGGCGCGGGAGTACAACGATCCTCCTCCGACGCCGCGCGATGAGATCTGGGCGCGCATCGAAAGCGCGCGCCAGCAGTCGCGCAAGCCGATCCGGCCTGGGCAGCCGCGGCCACTGCACCGCGTGCCGTGGTGGCTGGGGATCGCGGCGGCGCTTCTGCTGGGCATCGGCATCGGGCGAGCATTCATTGGGCCGTCCGCCGATCTGGCCGTGGATCTCCGGGGTGATCTACTGGAGCAGGTCGCGAGCACCGACCCGGTTGGCGAGGGGGAGGCAGAGCGAGCGTCAGAGCCGCGGAG
>CAYXRS010000001.1:0-106368 GCA_964467195.1 uncultured Gemmatimonadaceae bacterium | reverse complement strand
TGCCTTCGACCATCGCCTCGATGTGCTCGGGAGTGGTCCCGCAGCATCCACCCAGGATCTTCACGCCCGCCTGGATCAGATGCCGCGCGTAGGACGCCATGTACTCCGGACTTGCCATGTACATCGAGCGGCCGCCAATGTCGCGCGGCATGCCGGCGTTGGGTTGCGCACTCAGTTTCCGTCTGGTTACTGGCGCCATCCGCTCGATGGCCTCGAGGATGATCTGGGGGCCAACGGAGCAGTTCAGCCCGATGATGTCGGCCCCCCAGCCATCGAGCTCGCGAGCGATCGCATCGGCGGAGGCGCCGTAGGCCGTCAGCCCATCGGGACCGATGGTCATCTGGGCGACTACAGGTACCGACGGATCCACGTCGCGCGCGGCGAGGAGCGCCTGCTGCATCTCCTCCAGATCTGCAAACGTCTCGAGGATGAACAGGTCCGCGCCACCGATGCGGAGCCCGTGCAGCTGCTCGCGGAAGATCGCCCGGGCTTCCTCGCGGCTGGTGGAACCGAACGGCTCGATGCGAATACCGAGAGGGCCAGCCGCGCCGGCTACGAGCACGCCGTCGTTGTCCACGGCCTCGCGCGCCAACTCGGCGGCGCGACGGTTTATTTCGATCACCTGCGATTCGAGTCCGTGCTGCGACAGCTTGATCCGGTTGGCGCCGAAACTGTTCGTCTCCAGCACGTCGGCGCCGGCGTCCACGTAGGAGCGGTGCACCGCCCGCACGAGGTCCGGATTCCGAAGGTTCAGCTCGTCGTAGCACTGATTGATGAAGATGCCCTTCGCATAGAGGATCGTCCCCATGGCGCCGTCGAAGACGGCCACGCGATCCGGTTCGAGCAGTTCGCTGACGGTAAGGCGGGTCATGAGGCCACACCCGGCGTAGCGGCCGCGCCGGATGCCGCTCCGGCGCGGACTGCGTAGTACTTGGCTTGGGGGTGGTGCACGATGATTGCCGCCGTCGACTGCTCCGGAAGCAGCTGCCACGCCGACGTCAGATCCATGCCAAGCGCCTCGCGAGCGGGAAGCAGGCGAAAGAGCTGCTCGTGATCCTCCAGGTCGGGACAGGCGGGATAGCCCCAGGAGTAGCGCTTACCGCGCTCCGCGTCGAGACCAAGCTCGCCGCGGATGCGGCGGTGCAGCCACTCCGCCAGCGCCTCAGCCGCCTCCACGGCAATGCCGTGCCGGTAAAAGGCTTCGGAGTACTCGCCGCGCTCCTGCAATCTCTCGAAGACTCGTGTCGCCTCGTCGCCCACTGTCACAACCTGGAAACCAGCGATGTCCACCTCACCGCTCTCGCGCGCTCGGAAGTAATCCGCCAGGCAGAGTCGCTCGCGAGCATTGCCCTCCTGTCGAGGAAAATGGAAGCGGGCGATTTCCCGAAGCGAGCCGCCATCGCTTCCGAAGGCCGCGGGATCGTAAACGATGAGATCGTTGCCGACGGAGTGTACAGGGAAGTAGCCGTACACGGCCTGCGGTTCGATCCACCCTTCGCGAAGTGCTTCCTCCTTGAGACGTGCCAGTGCGGGCTCGAACTCCTCGCGCACTACCTGTTCGTATTGTTCCCCAGAGCCGCGTCCTCCCCACTGAAGGCGATACAGCTCATCGAGGTCGAGCAGTTCCAGGACCTCTCGCAGAGGAATGTCCCGGAGCACGCGAGTACCGAGGAAGGGGGGCGATGGGACAGGGACGTCGGTGGCGACATCGCTCCGAGTGCCGGCATCCTCTCCAGAGCTTACGTCCTTCCCCACATGCGCTCGGAGAAAAACATCCTTATGGGCGGCTTCGAGCGCAGACGTCACGAACTGCTCGCGCCGGTCCTCGTCCGTCAGCGCTTCCATGGTCTCGAGCCCCTCGAAAGCGTCCTTGCAATAGAAGACTCCGGGCCCGTAGGCTCTCTCTTCGTCGACGAACAGCGCGCGCCGGCCGAAGCGACGGTTTATCGCGGCTCCACCGATGAGGACCGGAAAGGTGAGGCCGCGTCTGTCCAGCTCCTGCACACAGAGTGGCATCTGCTTGGATGTCGAGACGAGCAGCGCACTCAGGCCGATCGCATCAGCCCCCACCTCCACAGCCTTCTCCACGATCGTGTTCACCGGTACCTGCTTGCCCAGATCATAGACCGTGAAGCCATTGTTCGAGAGGATCGTGTTCACGAGCGACTTGCCGATGTCGTGCACGTCCCCGTATACGGTGGCGAGCACGACCTTCCCCTTGGTGTAGCCTTCCTTGCGCTCGAGGAACTGCTCGAGGTAGCGCACCGCGCGCTTCATGACCTCCGCTGACTGGAGAACGAACGGGAGGATGAGCTCGCCGGCTCCGAACTTGTCGCCCACTTCCTTCATGGCCGGCAGCAGGACGTCGTTGAGGACACGTACCGGCTGTTCGCGCACGCCTGCCTCCTCCAGGTCCGCCTCGACACCGTCCTTCTTTCGGTGCAGGATGCGCCAGTGGATTCGCTCATCGGCCGTCATACCCGCCGTTGGATCGGCACGCTCCGCGTCCGTGCCGTCTCGGGCCTCCCCACCACCTTCGGAGAAGCGATCGATGAAGCGCTGAAGCGCATCCGATCGGCGGTTGAAGACCAGATCATCGGCAAGCGCTCGTTCCTCGTCCGACACCTCGGCATAGGGTGTGATGTGTGCGGGGTTCACGATCGCGGCGTCCAGCCCCGCCTGCACGCAGTGGTGCAGGAAGACGGAGTTCAGAACCGCCCGCGCCGCCGGCTGAAGCCCGAAGCTCACGTTGGAGACGCCCAGGATCGTGAAGACGCCGGGAAGCTCGCGCTTGATGAGCCGTATCCCCTCGATGGTCTCGACGGCGGAGTCGATCCACTCCGGGTCACCGGTAGCGAGCGTGAAGGTGAGTGCATCGAAGAGGAGGTCTTCGGGAGCGAGCCCGAACTCCTGTACGGCGATGTCGTGGATGCGGCGCGCGATCTCCAGCTTTCTGTCTCGCGTCTTCGCCATGCCCGTCTCGTCGATGGTGAGCGCGACGACGGCGGCACCGTGCATCTTGACCAGCGGGAGAACGTCATCGATCCGCTGGCGCCCGTTCTCCATGTTGATGGAATTCACCAACGCGCGGCCGGGGATGTGCGCAAGCGCGCGGGCGATCACCGGCGCTTCTGTGGAGTCGACCATGAGTGGCGTCTCCACGCTCATCGAGAGCAGCTTGACGACGCGCGCCATCTGCTCGGCCTCATCGCCACGCTCGGTGAGAGCGACGCAGACGTCCAGCACATGAGCCCCGGACTCCGCCTGCTCGCGTGCCACCTCGAGCACTCCCTCGTAGTCGTCGGCGAGCAGCAGCCGCTTCACCTTTCGTGATCCCTGGGAGTTGACTCTCTCTCCTACCAGTAGTGGCGGGGGGTCCTGGTGCAGCGTGATCGCCCGCATGGCCGAGCTCACGCGGGGGACGCGCGTGGCGCGCCGCCGGCTGCGGCCGTTCAGGGCACGAACCTGTTCCACCACCGCCTTCAGATGCGCCGGCGTCGTTCCGCAGCATCCGCCTACTACTGCCACGCCGAAGTCACGAACGAAGTCGGTGAGCGCTCGCGCCATGGGGTCGGGTTCGAGCGGATAGACCGCCTCGCCGGTTCCGGTGTTCACCGGGAGCCCTGCATTGGGGATACAGGAGATCGGCCGGGTAGCGTGCTCCGTGAGATAGCGGATTGGCTCGCGCATGTGTTCGGGGCCGGTGGAGCAGTTCAGGCCTATCACGTCCACGCCAAGCGATTCCAGCGTGGTGAGCGCGCTGGCGACGTCCGTGCCGAGGAGCATGCGCCCGGCGGTGTCCAGCGTGACCTGCACCTGAAGCGCTGTGCGGCGGCCGAGCTCGAGGAACAGTCGCTCGATCCCGGTCACGGCGGCTTTCACCTCGAGGATGTCCTGCGAGGTCTCGATCAGAAGGACGTCCACTCCACCCTCAACGAGGGCGGCCGCCTGCTGGTAGTACTGCTCGGCCAGCTCCTCGAAGGATATCGCGGAGAGTGTCGGGTCGTCGCTCGAGGGGAGCATCCCCGTCGGTCCCAGGGAGCCCGCCACGAATCGTGGCTGATCCGGTGTGGAGAATACGTCGCAGGCGGTGCGCGCCAGCCGTGCCGCGGCGACATTGATCTCTCGCGTCTTGTCGCCCAGCCCCCACTCGGCGAGGCGGCGTGGAGTGCTTTGGAAGGTGCAGGTCTCGACGACGTCGCAGCCGACCTGGAGAAAGGACTCGTGAATGGCGCTGATCACGTCCGGCCGCGTCAGTACGAGGTGATCGTTGCACCCTTCCAGCGACGCACTACCGAAGTCTTCGGGCACGAGCGAAAAGCCCTGGATGCTGGTTCCCATCGCGCCGTCGTAGACGAGCACGCGATCGGCGAGTGCATGCAGGTAGGGGAGATCGAGTGAGCGAGGCGTCATCTGGTAAACGCAAAAAGGCCGGCGCGCACGGGCACCAGGCCGGCGCTTTAGCTGGTTGTTTTACGTGGCCGCAAGTTGCCGTAAATCGCCACGTTGGACGGTTGTGTAATTCCTAAGTATGTGTGAGCTCTCCTCCAATGGCAAGCGCAGCCTTCAGCGGCGGTGTCGTAGCCTGGATGGGGGCCAGACCCTTGACGAGCCCTCGGAGGCTGCGGAGAATGCGAGGCTCATGACACACACCAGACCCAGCGACCCAGATCGTCACCCGCAGCCGGCAGGGCCCCCGGGACGCTCGGCCAGTGCGTGGGCGGGCGGAATTCGCATCGGCCTGCGATCCATCCGCAGGGAGCCGCTCCTGGGATTGAAGCGGTTGATCCTTCCGGCAAGCTACTGGCGCTACGCAGAGTTTCGCTTCGCGCTTCAGTGGCTGCCCAGCCAAGCGGGGGTGCGAATCTTTGATCTGGGTAGCCCCAAAGACCTTGCCCTCATGCTGGCTGCGGACCGCCACGCTGAAGTTGTCGCCACCGATATACTCGAGAGTGCTACGTCGCTCGCCGAACGTTACGCGAGAGCGCAGGGCATCCATGGATCCGGCGCCGGGCGTGTACACACGGAGCAGCAGGACGGAAGAAAACTGAGGTACGAGAGCGATTCCTTCGATGCCGCCGTTTCTATCTCGGTGCTCGAGCACATTCCGGCCGACGGAGATTCGATCGCCATAAGGGAGCTGGCGCGAGTGACGAAACCTGGCGGACTCATCGTGATCACGGTTCCCTATGATGAGCGCTACCGCGAGACGTTTGTGCGCCGCGGAGTCTACGAGCGTTCCAGCGACGCCGGACAACCCGTGTTCTACGAGCGCCACTACGACCGGGAAAGTCTGGAGCGCAGGCTGATCGAGCCGAGTGCGGCCAAGGCGGTGGCCCTGGAGCTCTGGGGAGAGGGCTCCCTGCCTATGGAACGGGTACTGTCCGCCCTTGGCCCCGTGCGAACGATTCTCTCGCCTCTGGAAGCAGTGCTCTCGCGTCACGCGCTCCGCCGGATCGATGGCGGAGAGGGACGGGCAATGGCGGCCTTCCTTGCATTACAGAAACCCGCAACCCGGAGTGCCGATCCCGCGATATGAGTCAGCACACTGTGCTGCCTCGTTCGATCAGCCAGCGCGTGACCTGAAAGTACCTCGTCAGTCAGCCTGTCAGTATGGTGCCATCCTCGCGTTGAGGCCGTTTTTCTCATCGGCTCCTGCGCATCACCTACAGCGTTGCACCCGCAGGCTAAACCAAGACAGCATGCCCAGGGCGACACTGCTCGACAACGCAATCAATCGTGCCGTTCCGTACCTTCCGCCCCGGGTGCGGCTCGCGCTCCTGTACTACCGCTTTCATCGCCGCTGGCCACATCTGCGCCGGCCGCGGACGTTCACCGAGAAGGTCCAGCACCGCAAACTATACGATCGCGATCCGCGCCTTCCCCGTCTTGCTGACAAGGTTCTCGTCAAGGATTACGTTGCGAACGTTCTGGGCGACGATTGGGTGATTCCGACGCTGTGGGCAGGACCCGGGCTTCCTCCGAGGGAGGATCGCCGGTGGCCATTGCCATACGTGATCAAGGCAAACCACGGGTGCGAGTGGAATATCTTCGTGAGGTCGCAGAAGGATGAGGATTGGGCGCGGATCGAGGAGACGGTAGCGCTATGGCTGAACAGGCCATACGCAAGGTACAGCGTTGAATGGCTCTATGCCCAGATTGAACCTCAACTGCTCGTTGAGCCGCTCATTGGCGGCGCCGAAGGACTTCCGTTCGACTACAAGTTCTTCGTGTTCGGGGGCAGGGCGCACTACATCCAGATGGATACGGGACGAGGTGTCGATCACCGCCGGGCTTTCTTCGATCGTGAGTGGGTAAGGCAGCCCTTCGCGTTCAAGGCGCCGCCCGAGGATCGCGCGCTCGAAAGACCGGTGTCGTTCGAGCGCATGCTCGCGGCTTCCGAGTTACTGGCCGGCGATTTGCCCTTCGTTCGCGTCGATTTCTACGAGTGCGAAGGAAAGCCCCTGTTCGGGGAGATGACCTTCTATCCGACTTCCGGGTTCGGTGTGTTCACGCCAGCATCCTGGGATCTGCGCTTCGGCCAGCTCTGGCCTTGATTCAGCGCCGCCCCTGGAATCCACCTGAAGGGGAGATCAGCGCTGCGATCGGCACGGAGAATGAAATGGCCACGGTGAGCGTAATCATTCCGACCTACAATCGAGCGCAGGTGCTCCCGGCGGCGGTCGACTCGGTCCTCGCGCAGACCGTTCCGCCTGAGGAGATCCTCATCGTCGATGATGGCTCGAGCGATGAAACGGCTGCCGTATGCGCGCGTTTCACGGCGCCGGTACGCTACATCAGGATCGATAACGGGGGCGCTGGACGGGCGCGGAACATCGGCCTGGCTGAGGCGCGCGGCGAGTGGATCGCGTTTCTGGATTCGGACGATCAGTGGATCCCCGAGAAGCTGGCGGTGCAGCTTGCTGTTCTCGCGGAGAAACCGCAGGCGGACTGGTCGATCTCTGATTTTCGGCTCATGGATGCCGGCGGGAATCTGCTCGCGGCGCCCGGTTTCGAGAGCTGCTTTGCCCTCTTTCGTGACCTCGGCCGCGATCCCTCTGCGGTGTTCGGTGATGCTCTGACAGCGACTCGACACACAATCCTGGGCCGTGACCACACCGTTTTCGCCGGAGACCCCTTCGATCTCCTGTTTCTCGGAAACTTCGGGTTGCCCTCCACCGCGCTGATCCGCAGCAGCCTCATCCGGCGTGCTGGCGGTTTCGACACATCGTTCCGCGTCGCCGGCGACAACGAGTTCTTCCATCGCATCGCGGCGCAGGGGAACGTGGCGATCGTCATGTCGCCCTTGGCAGTGTGGCGCGTTGGTCGCAGCGACAAGCTCTCGGGGAGCTCCAACACGCCCGAGCTCATCGCCAATGCCTACCGAAGCATGGAGATGGCCGCGTCGCTGCGGCCGTTGAACGCCCGTGCCCGGAAGTACTACGCCATGAGCCGACGGCTGCTGGCCCGGCGCCTCGCCTACGAGCGGCTCAGCCAGTATCGTCCCGGCGACGCACGGCGAACCATCTGGAAGTCGATGATCACGGAACGCGACACATCCCCAAGCGCGGTCGCCCTGCTCACCGCATCCCTGTTGCCGCCCGCCGTACTCCGACTGGTGCACGCGGGGAAGCGGGCGCTTGGGGACAGGAGGCGCATGGCATGACTCGAGGACGCATCAGTGCGCCACGAATCTGATCGTCCGCTCCGCGTTGGGCTCCTCATCTGCACAGATGGCCCCGGTGGCGCGGAACAAATGGTCGTTCAACTTGGCGAAGCGCTCTCACAGCGGGGGCATGAGCCGCTGCTCGTGACACGCCGCAATGGCGTGGGCTGGTTGCCACGCCAATTCGCTGAACGGGGGCTGCCCTTGGAGCTCCATTCGTACCGTCATTTCGTTGACCCGAGGTCTACGCTCGAGCTGGTCGAGATGCTGCGACGCCACCGTTTGGACGTGTTGCACAGCCACGAGTTCACCTTCGCATTGTATGGCCATCTCGCCACGCGGCTGTGGAGATTGCCGCACATCGTCACGCTCCATGGGGGCACCTACTTCGGCCAGCGCTGGCGCCGGCGTTGGGCGCTCAGGCAGGTGATCGGAGGGAGCCGCGCAACGGTCGCCGTGTCTGGTGCTACGCGGAAGGTGATCGCAGACATCGTTCACGTACCGGAGAGCGTGCTTCATGTGATCCCGAACGGTGTCGGCTTCGTTCCGGGCGAACGCCAGCCCGTGCGTTCAGAAGTGGAGTTGCAGCCGGGCGAGCTGCTGATCGCCGCGGTGGGCAATCTCTACCCCGTTAAGGGGCACCGCACCCTGGTCGATGCGCTGGCATTGCTTCATGCGCGGGAGCCTGGTCTGGGCTGGCGAGCTGTCATAGCTGGACGCGGCAAGGAGGAACCGGTTCTGCGACAGCTTGCCGAATCAGGCGGAATCGGCGATCGCGTTCGGCTTCTCGGCTATCGTTCTGATGTCGCCAACGTCTTCGCAGCAGCCGACATGCTCGTGATGCCCTCCCTTTCAGAAGGGCTGCCCCTTGCTCTGGTCGAAGCGATGATGGCGGGCCTTCCGATCGTCGCCTCGGAGGTGGGAGGGATTCCGGAGGTGGTTACGCACGAGCGGGACGCGCTCCTCGTGCCGCCGGGCGATCCCCACGCGCTGGCGACTGCATTGAGCAGGCTCCTGAGGGATCCGGAGTTGCGATCGAGGTTGTCGACGCGCGCCCGAGAGAGAGCGCACGCCGAGTACACCCTCGACGGGATGTGCGACCGGTATCTGGAGCTATATCGACTTCCCGCGGCGAGCACAGCTCGCGCCAGCCGCGGGGGGAGACGCGGCTGATCAGTCCGGACTGGAGGCCGGTCAGCTTGGGCGCGGCTCCGGACCGCCGAGATCTCCGCGCCTTGACCGGTGCCGCTCTGCTAGTCGCTGCAGCAACGCGGTGAGGCGCTGCTTCTCCAGTGGCAGAGTCAGCTCCGCCATCGCCGCGCGCGCGAGACCGGGCGAGTAGACGTCGGCCGAATCGTCCGCGGTGCGGAACAGGATGAAGGCGCCTCCCTGAAGAACGGGAAGCCCAAACGCCGATGGGTCGGCGGCGGCCAGCGCCCTCTCAATCACAACAGCGATAGGCGGGGATGCCCGGGCCAGGGCACTGGCCGACGCGACGGACTCTGCGACGTGGACAAGGAACCCCGCACTCCGGAGCGTCAGCACTACCGTTTCGAGCAGATCGTGCCTGGCGCCGATGATCAACACAGATGCCATCGTCCGTGGTCCTCCCCTTCTACTCTACCAGCCGTCCAACATCGGCTGCAGTGACTCCCGTCACCGCGACGACCTTGCTTCGTGAGGTACTTCCCGCAATGATGCGCACCGACGCGCGTGTGACATGCAGCCGTTCAGCGAGAAACGCAATCAGCGCGTCGTTCGCCTTACCGTCGGCCGGCGGCGCTCTGAGCTGGACCTTGAGTGAACCTCCGTGGAGTCCGGCGATTGCGTTTCGTGACGCTCTCGGTTGTACGCGCACGCCAAAGCGTACTCCGTCCGGCAGCTCCATGACCGGCAGCGGCATCATACCATGCCCAGTAGCACCGACCGCAGCAGCATGAGCAGGAAATAGGCGACGAGCGGCGAGATGTCCACCATGCCGAGCGTGGGCACGGCTCGGCGAAGTGGCGCCAGAAACCATTCCGTCAGGACTACGCTCCAGCGGATCCAGGGCCGGAACTCCGACAGCCGCAACCATGAGGCTATCACGCGAACGATGAGTGCGAGTTGCAGAATCCCGATGGTCCACGTGATCACCAGATGCGCAATTCCTCGAGGCCCGTGGGCGGTAGCGTACGCGAACGCCAGGTATTGTCCGCGAAGGAATCCCAGCAGTGTCAGGAGAAGAATGCCGCCGAGCACAACGATTGCGAGCGCCCACCAGGGGGCCCTGGAGGGGAGACCACCGGCCCTCACGACGCGCTCTTCCACCGGACGTATCAGCGGCTCGGAGACACGCCGTATGCTCCGGGCGAACGGCCCGAATGGGCTGATCCGCCGTGTCCGGATCATCCAATCCAGAGCAAACAGCACGAAGCAGAGCGCTGCAAGGGCGAAGACCAGGACGCGCAGCAGAGAGAGCGCCCGATCGATTAGAATGAGGGACTCCGGCACGCCGCAATACTATCCGGATCGAACGTCCCGGCAAGCTTGGGGAAGTTTATCTTGCCTCGCCAGGCCGCCGGGTTGGCTGCGGTCCCGACGCCACCAGTGATGCGGTGCCGTGTTGTGACTGCGCCACAGCACCCCGGGTCCGTCGACTACGGAATCGCAAGGAGGAACAACCGTTGGGGGCTGAGGACGTGCCGGACGTGCACAATCTGGAGAGGGAACGTAGGCGTCGTGCAACGCCGAGTGGCACCCTAAGTGCTACTCCACGCCACGATGATGAGAGCCAAATCCCTCACGGGTCGCCGCGAATGACGAGCTTCAGCGGTCCCCCGCATCATATCTTTACGGTTGACGTCGAGGAGTACTTTCAGGTCGGCGTCTTTGACGATGTCATTTCGCGCGATCGCTGGGATGGCATGCCGAGCCGTGTGGATGCCAGCGTCGATTTGCTGCTCGAGCTTCTGGACCGCACCGGTGCTACGGGCACATTCTTCACTCTGGGGTGGCTAGCGGATCGCCGGCCACAGCTCGTGCGCCGGATCGTGGGAGCCGGTCACGAGTTGGCATCGCACGGCTGGTGGCATCGCCGCGTCTGGTCGCTCTCGCCGGAGGAGTTTCGGCGGGATGTTCGCGATTCCAAGGCGCTGCTGGAGGACGTTAGCGGCGCTCCGGTGCTCGGCTACAGGGCCCCCAATTTCTCGATCACGCCTGCCTGCGAGTGGGCGTTCGACGTGCTGGTCGAGGAGGGGTATCGCTACGACTCGAGTGTCTTCCCGATCAGGCGACCCGGGTATGGGTACCCCGATGCGCCTCCTGTGCCCTATCTGATCAAGCGTCCATCCGGCACGCTGTGTGAGCTTCCCCTCGCAACGACACGCATCGGCGGCGTGCGTTTTCCTGCGGCGGGGGGTGCCTACCTGCGCCATCTGCCGTATTGGATCACTCAGCGTGCCTTCCGCCAGTACCGCGACAGTGGCATACCCGGGACCTTCTATATTCACCCATGGGAACTGGACCCCGACCAGCCGAGACTCTGCGCCTCGCCTGCCAATCGCGTGCGGCACTACGCGGGCCTGAAGCGCACCTTGCCAAGAATGGAGCGGCTCCTGTCGGAGTTCCACTTCACATCCGTCATACGGCACCTGGGGGTGCAGCCGCCGGTCGCAGCAGCCGTGAGGATCTCAGCTCTGCCGAAGTGATGCCCGCTATCGAGCGGTACGAGGGCGCGGTCGCCGAGTGGGATGGCTTCGTCCGGGAGTGCCAGGACTGGTCACACTGCCATCTTCACGGCTGGCGTTCGATCATGGAGGACGTTTTAGGCCACGAGTGTCTCTACCTGGCTGCGCGCGATGAGGGCGGTCGCCTGGATGGCGTCCTGCCCCTGGTGCGTGTCCGAAGCGTGCTCTTCGGCCACTACCTCGTCTCGATGCCGTTCCTGAATTACGGCGGCCCGATTGGGTCCGAGCGAGCCGTTGTGGCGCTGGCCGCCCATGCCGTCGACCGTGCGAGACGCGATCGCGTCAAGCTGTTGGAGCTGCGCAGCCGCCGGTCGCTCCCCTTGGATATGCCGGTCTCGCATCGCAAGATCACCGTAGTGCTCGATCTGGACAGCGGTCGCGACGCGGTATGGAAGGCGATTGGGGGAAAGCTCCGCAGCCAGATACGACGGCCGGAGAAGGAGGGCGTGGAAGTGCACTTCGGTCTGGACCAGTGCCGGCCGTTCTACGAGGTTTTTGCCCGCCACATGCGCGATCTCGGCACGCCGGCGCTGCCGCTCAGCTTGTTCGAGGCGATTGCGCGCACATTCCCTCACGACGCCTGGTTTGGGTGTGCGTGGCTCGATGGGCGGCCCGTCGCTGGGGGAGCAGGGTTCCGTTGGGGAGACGAGCTCGAGATGACGTGGGCGTCCGCACTCTCGGAGCACAAGCGAATCGCGCCCAACATGCTTCTGTATTGGTCATTCATGGAGCGCGCGATGGAACAGGGGGTGCGCATCTTCAACTTTGGCCGGTGTACCCCGGGAGGCGGCACACACCGGTTCAAGCAGCAGTGGGGCTCCCGCGACGAGCAGCTTTGGTGGTACGACGTGTCCGCGACCGGCGCACGGACGCCATCGGCGGACGATTCGGCCTACGCGTGGGCGTCGCGAGTATGGCGCCGACTGCCCCTTGCGGTCGCCAACTCGCTGGGACCTCGCATCGTGCGCTGCATACCGTGATGGTAAGACGCCAGCTGCCGGTTCACTCTCCTGTGAGCGCCGGCGGACTGCTGCGGGCGGCGCGAACTGTAGTAGCGGGTTCCGCGGATGAGCAGCGATTGGCGCAGGCGCTCCGGGCCCGATTCTCGGCCATTGAGGTGGCGCTTACCGACAGCGGCACCTCGGCCCTCGTCCTCGCCCTTCGGCTCGCCGCAGGTTCGGGCGGCACGGTCGCCATGCCGGCATATTCCTGCGTGGATCTGGCAGCGGCCGCAGTTCGCGCGGGGATCAGAGTGCGGCTCTACGATCTCGATCCGCGGACGCTGTCACCTGATCCGGAAGATCTGGAGCGCACGATCGGGCGCGGCGTCAACGCGATCGTGGTGGCGCACCTGTATGGCTACCCGGCCGACATGCGCGAGGTGCGGCGGGTTGCCGCACGGTCGGGTGTCCCGATCATAGAGGACGCGGCGCAGGGCGCTGGTGGTACTCTGGACGGCATGCACATTGGCACGTTTGGTGACCTGGTCGTGCTGAGCTTCGGCAGGGGTAAGGGGCTCACCGGCGGGAACGGGGGTGCGCTGCTGATGCGCGATGAGCGTTGGACGGCAGCGCTGCGCCGATCCGAGCAGCGACTCGAGAGGGGTGGCCGCGGACTGCGCAACGTGGCGATTGCAACGGCGCAGTACGCTTTTGGCCGGCCTTCGCTATACTGGCTGCCTTCGAGAGTTCCATGGTTGCGGTTGGGGGAGATGGTATATCACCCAGCTGGAGAACCGCGGCGCCTGCCTGCGGCATCGGCAACGCTGGTGCTCGACGCGCTGGTACTGGCCGAGGCGGAGCTGGCTCGCCGCAGGCGGAACGCAGCCATCGTGGAAGAGATGACGGGTGGAGATCAGTCGTTGGTCGTGACCCGTGGTGTGGTTGGTGCCGAGCCTGGATACCTCAGACTGTCTGTGGTAGACCACGCACAACGGTCGCCCTCTCCATCGTCCGGTATCCTGCGCGGCTATCCGGGGACACTAGCCGACCAGGAAGCCCTGGTGTCGGCACTGTGTGTGGGAGAGCGCAGCGGCCCCGGCGCGTCGGAGCTCGGAGCTCGGGCGTTCACCATCCCGACGCACGGAATGGTTTCACCACACGACCTGGCCCGGATACGAGAGTGGATTTCGCCGTCTGCCCGAGTCGACGCCTTGCCTACGATGACCTCCTCAGGAACGATTCGGGCATGATCGCATGCATAATCCGGAGCACGGAGGGAGTGGATGCTGAGGGGTGAGCACTTCCTGCTGGAGGGGCTGACGTGACGGATGCGTCCGAGGTGGTCGTGGCATCATCGCTTCGGCTGGTTTACCTGTGGGATTCGGATTACCCCTGGGACGTACGCGTGGAGAAGATCTGCGCCTCTCTCACGGAAGCGGGCCATGACGTCCACATCGTTGCACGGAACCGCGGCTGGCGTCCGGAGCGAGAGCGCCTCGCCGAAGGTACTGTGCACCGGATGCCCCGCTGGCGCTGGGCAGGACGGCATCTGGACGGTGTGCTCGGCTTTCCCGCGTTCTTCAGCCCGCGATGGTACGCGCTGCTCTCGCGCACCGTTCGAGAAATCGATGCCGACGCCATCATCGCTCGCGATCTTCCTCTCTGCCCCACGGCAATCCGGGTGGGCAGGAAGTTTGGCATTCCAGTCATCCATGACATGGCAGAGAACTATCCTGCCATGATGCGAAAGATCTTCGAGTCGGGGAGTCAGCGCCCCGTGGATCACGTGGTGCGGAATCCCCGCGCGGTTGCAGCCGTGGAACGTCACTGTCTCTCCCGTCTCGATCATATCCTCGTCGTTGTAGAGGAGTCGGGCGACCGGCTGCGCCGGCTGGGTGTGCCTGCGGAACGAATTACCGTCGTCTCCAACACGCCGCCGGTGGTCAGGGCGCGGCAGCAGGTGGATCGCAGCCGTGGTGCCGATGCGCCGCTCGAGGTCGTGTACCTCGGTTTGATGGAGATCACCCGCGGGATCGGTGAGATCATCGCGGCAGCCAGGATGCTCGTGGATTCGGGAGAGCGGGTGCGCTTCAGGCTGGTGGGTGGGGGGCGCCATCTCGACCGCTTCCGATCGCTTGCAGAGAAGCAGCGACTATCGCCTGAGCAAGTGGAGTTTCTCGGCTACGTGAAGTCGCACGAAACGGCTCTTCAGATCGTAGCGGAGGCGGATGTGGGGCTTATCCCCAACTACGCGTGCGAGCATTACAACACAACCATACCCAACAAGTTGTTCGACTACATGGCCGTGGGATTGCCCGTCGTGACATCCGATGCAATTCCGTTCGCGCGCATCACCCGTGAGACAGGCGCGGGAGAGGTTTTTCGCTCGCGTGATGCCGCTGATCTGGCGCGCGTGTTGCTGCGGATGAAGGATCCCGAGCGGCGGCGGCAGTATGGTGCGGCCGGCCGAGAGGCGGTGTTGCAGCGCTACCACTGGGAGCATGACGCTCGAGCCTTGCTGAAAGCGGTGGATGCGACCGCCCAAGAACGGCTAACCCTCCGTTCGTGACGCGCTTGACGAACGGCTCCGTGGGCGGAACCATGGCGATCCGAGCGAGAGCGAAGCGATTCGGCGAGCTCGTGCTCACGCGCGGCGGATTGGCGCGGCTCGGCCGCTTGCGCCTCCGCGGCGAGACTCTCGTTCTTGCCTATCACAACGTGGTGCCCAGAGGTGAGAGATTGGTCGGCGACGAGGCTCTTCACGTACCGGAGTCGATCTTCGCCGCTCAGCTCGACCTGCTGGAGGAGCTATGCGATGTCGTCCACTTGGCGACGGCACTTGATGAACCTGCCGAAGGCAGCCGTCCGCGGGTCGCAATAACGTTCGATGATGCATATTGCGGTGCGCTCACTGCTGGTGCACAGGAGCTGGAGAGGCGGCGCCTGCCGTACACGGTGTTCGTTGCACCTGCGTTCCTGGGCGGAAGGGCGTTCTGGTGGGACGCATTCGTGGCCGAAGGCGAGGCATGTCTGCCGCAGGAACTGCGTACTCGCATGTTGTGGGAATACCGCGGGCAGGACGCCGCCATCCAGGATTACGCGTTGAGACTTGGCCGGTCGACTCGCGCACTTCCGCAGCACGCGCGATGCGTCAGTGAATCGGTGCTCCTCACGCTCGTCGACACAGGACTGCTGCACGTGGCCTCGCACAGCTGGAGCCACGCGAATCTCGCGGCTTTGCAGCGAGTTGAACTCGAAGAGGAACTGACCCGCCCGCTCGAATGGATCCATGAGCGATTTTCGCCACGGCGCGCATACTTGGCATACCCCTACGGCTGCTCTTCGGCGGCGGTTGAACACGCAGCCGAGCGTTGCGGTTATGGCGGCGCCCTGCGTGTCGAGGGTGGGTGGCTTCCGCGGATAGCGCGGCAACGGTTTGCTCTGCCGAGGCTCAACGTGTCTGGCGGACTATCTGCGGACGGATTCGCGCTCCGGCTTGCAGGCTTTTTCTGCAGCTGAGTTGCACCAGCCTTTGGGTGCCAGCCAAGGCGGTGGCCAGCGTGACCGATCGTTGCTGTGGGACTGCCGTTTCAGTGGCTAGATTTCCAACGGGAGCGGCATCGTCGACGGCTCGTTACATCATTTTGTTGCTTGTATTTCGGCTCGTTTTTTTGCAGGTGACACGCTCTCAAATTGTTCGTCTACCGGCTGAACGCCCACCTGGTTAGGTGGCAGCCATCGCCAGGCCCCTTCGGGGTCCACGACAACGGCAAAGCCGTCGAAAGACGGCGACGCAAAGCTACGGGACTAAAGCGCTCATTCGCGCCATGTCCGCCGAGCCGCCGAACGGTGCACGAAGAGGTGTGGCATGCGCACATTCGGAACCGTGCTGACAGCAGTCATTCCCTGTCTGATCGCCGTAGCATGTAGCTCACCCATCGATCCGGATGGTTTGCCTGACGGACCTTCGGCGCATGGCGTTTCGGCGCTGGTGATCAATCCGGTCTCTGCATCGGTGGCTCTCGGCAACAACATGGCACTCGATGCGGACGCGTTGGATAGGCAAGGCCGAAGACTTTCTGGCCGACGGATCGACTGGTCGAGTACCAATCCAAGTGTGGTCCACGTGTCGTCGGACGGTCAACTGACGACCATCGCGCCGGGTGAAGCGGTGATCCGGGCGCACAGCGAGGGCCGGACGGGTGTCGCCGAGATCAACGTCACCAACGCGGTCGCCTCCATTCGTTTGAACCGAACGACTGCGACCATCCCCGTCGATGGCTCGGTGAGGGTCAACGCGCAGCCGCGAGACTCCGCCAACAAGGCGCTCCCCGGCATAGCCGTCGACTGGAGCAGCTCTCATCCCGACGTCGCGTCCGTCAATGACGGCGTGATCTCTGGGCAAGGAATTGGCAGCGCGACCGTTACGGCATCCGTAGGCGCGGTCAGTGCTACCGTTGCCGTCACTGTTCGCGTTCCGCCAGTCTCGACGGTTACGCTGAACGAGAGCAAGGTCGCACTGTTGCTTGGCGAGACGACGCGGTTGGAGGCTACCGTCAAGGACTCCGACGGGAACACGCTCGAGAAGCGCATCGTCACGTGGTCCAGCTCGAATACCAATGTTGCGACCGTCGATCAGCAGGGTAAGGTCACTACCGCCACGCTCGGAAAGAGTGTCATAACAGCGACCAGTGAGGGAAAGAAGGCCAGCGCGGAAGTCTCCGTTGTCCCTCCCACTACAGTCCAGTCCGTTACCGTGAGCCCCAGCTCCGCCGATCTGATGCTAGGTGATGAGCAGCAGTTCTCGGCGACGGTGCGGGACGGCGACGGGCGCGTGATGGCAGGCAAGGCAGTCACCTGGCAGTCGAGTAACGCCGGCATCGCGAGCGTGAGCTCGAATGGCCAGGTCCGTGCTATCGCCCCGGGCTCGGCCACGATAACGGCGACGTCTGAGGGAAGCAGCGGCACGGCCTCGGTCGTTGTACGGTCGCCTGCAGTCGCGACCATCGTCCTGAGTCCATCGTCCATCAGCGTCGGCGTGGGTCGATCGGGATCGATCTCCGTTTCGCTCTACGACGATCGGGGGCAACGGTTGACGGGCCGCCTGGTCAGCTGGCGGAGCGGCAACACCGGTGTGGCAACCGTCTCGAATGGCAACGTGACCGGAGTGAGCGTTGGTGAGACGACAATCACTGCGACAAGTGAGGGGATTAGCGCGGCGGTACCTGTCACGGTTGTGGGTGCTTCCGTGGGTTCTTCGAACGAACCGTCCGGATTCATCCGTCGTGCGGAACGGCCGTTCAAGTCCGTCGAGGAAGACGGCTGGTGGAGTAATGCGGCGGAGAAGGCAGGCGCCTATGCCATTGTCTCCTCGCCATCCGGGCCGAAGTCGCCTGGTACAACCGGACAGATCCGTTTCGACGCGAACTTCAACCCCGGTAGCAGCCCGGCCCGGACCACAAGGACATTCGATCCGTCGAGCGAGCTCTACGTCGGCTTCTGGCTTCGCCTCTCGAGCAATTATCAGGGAGCCTCGAACGCCGCAGGCAAGGTCATCTACCTGGGCATGCGCGGATCGGACTGCAAGCAGAAGAACACGTACTTCGTGCTCCTCCAGGGAGGGCCGGGAAGCACGCAATTCGGAATCGAAGCACACGTCCAGGACACCGAGCTGCACGCAACGCGGCGGCTGCGACAGAACCGCAGCACCGTGATCATTCAGCGGGAGCGGTGGTATTTTGTCGAGCAGGTCGTGAAGCGAAACACGCCAGGCATCTCCAACGGCGAAGTCCACATGTGGATCGATGGTACCAAGATCGTGGAATACAGGGACATCGGTTTCACGAAGAACTCCAGTTGCGCGAATCTCGGACAGTGGTACTGGATGGGATGGTGGCCGGTGTGGGGTGACAGCAACAACCACTCGATCGATGTTCCCATCCTGAAAAAGCATGGGCCCTTCTACCAGTGGATTGACCACATCTACATCAGCGGGAGCAGCAACTAGTGGGTCAAGGCTGCTGGGACCGCCAGCCGACAGGACGACCAGCTCTTCGCGCGAGGACTGATTAGGGTTGTGACAATTGCCCGTACCGGAATGCGGTCGCGCCCGCGATGCAACGGACCGACCGCACCGTATGTGGCTCGCCCACAACAGTCCGGGGGCGTGGCATCGGTCAGGCCGTCCGCCGCCATGCCAAGAGCGACTCTCGGTGGGTCACATATGGCGTGGAAGTTGCTAACTTCTGGCGGGCCCCAGCCCGTTGGTGACCACCAGGGCGCAGGCAACCGCAGTCCATGGGTAGGTCGTTGCCACTCGCACATCGTCCGAGGAATAGCGTGAACCAGGCACGTGCAGGAGCAGAGGTTAGCACCGCTTCTGCCGCATCGCCCCGCCGCACGCGGCGTGCATCAACAGCCACGTGGGACGCTCTCCTCGTCTGCGTCGCCGCCTTCATGCTGATCGCCATGGCGCGCGTTCACGCCGTGGTTCCTGGAATCGCCGCCATAAGGCCGGCCATTCTCATCGGCGTTTTGTGTCTGGCGCTCTATTTCGGCAGCAAGGTGAGGGAGCGGGCGATACATCACCTCAAGCACCCGCTGGCCTGGCTGGCGCTCGGATTTTTCTTCTGGGCTGCTCTTGGCGCGCCATTCGGTCTGTATCCAGGCAACTCGGTGCGCTTCATCTTCGGCAACATGCTCCGCGTCGCCATTCTCTTCATGCTCGTTGCCGCAGTGGTGCGCAACCTCCATGACGTTCGGCGACTCCTGATGACCCTTGCCATCGGCGGGATGGTCTTCGCGCTGTTCGCCACGGGAGGCGCCTTCAGAGCGGTGGGTGGGGGCGGTTACGATCCGAACGACTCGGCCATGTTCATCGCCTCCACCATTCCGATCGGCGTCTACTTTGCGCTGCGGGAGAGGCGGTATCTGTACAAGGCGCTCTTCGTGATAGGGCTCATGCTGTGCGTGGTCGCGATCGTCCGCACGGGCTCGCGAGGAGGCTTCCTGGCGTTCGCTGCCGTCACGGCGTACATACTCGTGTTCTTCAAAGGAGTGAAGCCCGTACATCGCCTGATCTCGGTTGTGGCCGTAGTCGGCATCATGGGCGTGGCAGCCAATACCCAGTACTGGGATACGATTCGCACCATTCAGGACCCCAACGACTACAACCTCACGAGTCCAACGGGGCGAAAGGCGATATGGGAGCGCGCCCGCGGCTACATGGTTCAGCACCCCGTGTTCGGCGTCGGGGTCATGAACTTCTCGGTTGCGGAAGGCCAGCACCCAATGATTGCCGCTTCCATTGCCCGGGGCCGCGGCTTCAAGTACAGCGCTGCGCATTCGATGTGGTATCAGGTGGGGGCCGAGACCGGATTCCCGGGGCTGGCGCTTTTCGTCGGAGTGTTCGGCCTGTCGATCTTCTACCTCCGCCGCCTGATCAGGATCGCGAAGGCATCGCCTCACTCCAGCCAGCTTCAGGACACCGCTGGCTATGCGTCAGCGATCATAGGGTCCATCCTGGCCCTCATGGTGTCGGGGACCTTTCTTTCAAACGCGTACTGGGCCATGGTGTGGGGTCCGGTTGCGCTGGCCCTCGGCCTGTTGAAGGTCATGCGCTTCCAGGGAATCGACGTGGTCGGCGGAAAGGCCCGCACAAGGCCCGTGACGACAACGGGTCATGCACCCCGGCGTGCGCTTCACTCCGGTTGGCGCGGGGGTCCCCAGAGAGTCCGGCAGCGTGGCTGAAACCGGTGCCTTCAGGGTCCCACAGTCAGGTAACTGCTCCTTCGCCCCACGTTGGCTCGAAGTCGCCAGCGCCTCTCCTGACGCGTAGCCGCACGCCGCGCGGCATGCTGGATGCTTCCGGGAGTGCGCTGGCTCTCCTCGCACCCTCCCAGAAGGGTACGCTCTCGCTGGTGTTCGGATCACAGGCAGGAGAGCTCGCTCGGGCAATGGGTTACTTCGGCGGAGATGTCGTCGTAGCGGAGGTCGCGAGCGAGCTGGTCGACGCTCCTCATGCGTCAGAGACCACGTTCCCGAGCCGTCGCATACGGATTGGTGATCCGCGCCAGCTTCCGTTCTCGGACTCGTCCGTGGACAATGTCTTTCTTACCAGTGGCCTTGGCTGGGTTTCCGGAATCACAGCCGACATCGACGGCGCTGAAGTGGTCCAGACGCGCCTGCTGGCCGAATGTCAACGTATCCTCAAGCCGTCGGGCCAGCTGGTGCTCGCAACACCGAATCGTCTGGGACTCTCCGTTTGGTCGGGCCGACGGGATCCGCTTACGGGTCTGCGCTGGGTGGGACTGATGCCGCGCGCCGTGGCAGGTGCCGTGTCCCGGCTCCTTCGAAGGAAGCCATACCGGGAGCGGCTCCACACATGGCGCGGTTACGCCGACCGCCTCGAGCGCGCCAACTTCACAGCAGTCACCTGCCATGTCCCGTGGCCGCGGGCCGACCGGTGGGAATACGTGATTCTCGACGCCATTGGTAACACGGCGGCCGATTTCTCGGTCCGCTCCGCTGGATGGCGATGGGGGCTCGCTGCTGGGCTCGTCCGATCTCTTCGGCGGCTTGGTCTGCATAGCGTGGTCTTCCCCGACCTGATCATTGTCTGCGCCAAGCGGGAGCGGCCGGATTCCGGTGTGTCACCTGGTCAGGCTCGGACGCTCCTGGCTCGCGTCCTTGAAAGAGAGGGCATTCACACCCTTTCCAACCTGCTGCTTCGCTATCGCGCTTCGACGGAGGCGTTTCTTCTGGAGACGCCCACGCTTTTCCTCAAGATTCCGTTGTCGCTTCACGGCGTCGAGCGCCAGGAGGCGGAGATACGCGCGCTCAGACGCCTTTCAGAGACAGAGCTCGCCAGACACACGTTGCAGGCGGCCCGCATGGAGAACGTGGCTGGGGTCCGTTACTCCGTGTATCCGCGCGTCCCGCATGCCGCCGCAAGCCAATCGTCGGATGGCCGGCGGGTAGAGCAGGCGCTCGACCTGCTGTTCCGCGACGCGGAGGAGAGACGGCTCCGTGATACCGCTACGTGGTCCCGCATCTTCTCGGAACCATCCCTGAGCCGTTTTCGTAGCTCAGGGAGCGCCGCAGTCGTGCGTGAGTTGGAATCCCGGTTGGCAGTGAAGCGCGTACCCACCGGGATGGTGCACGGCGATCTCAAGTATGGTAACCTTCTCGATCGAAACGGGGATCTGACTATCATCGATTGGGACAGGTTCGAGGAGCCAGCGCCGCTGTTGCTCGATGGGATGCATGCACTCTTTCACGAGGCAATGCGTCAGGAGCGCGGCGTGCGCGATCCTCAACAACGGTATCTCGCTGCTCTCGAACGACTGCTCCAGCGACCCGCCGGCAGCCTTGCCGACCGCGTCCAGAGTGTCATCGGCGAGCTGGACTGGGCTGAGGCAGTCATGCTCTACATCGTCAGCTACCAGCAATACTGGCTTGACCTCGCACCGTTATCCGCGACGAAAGCGGAGGTCGAGCAGGCTGTGCGCCTGAGACTCGAGCTCTGCGAGCGCGCCTGGCAGCGGGCATGACGTCACCGCCGGGAGAACGAACAAACTGATACTCGCTCGGCAGATCGCGCGCTCCACTCCTGTCACCGAACTCCTCCTACCCCCGCAGAATCACAGACGCCATGACTCAGATCACCACGCCGCGCATCGATGAGCCCACGGATCAGGCTACCGATCATGCGGGGGGTCGCGGCCGGTTTCTTCGCATCGTTCGCATCCCGCCGCATCATGTCCTTCCGCTGCTGCTGCTGATCCTCGTACTCGCCGGTGGGGCCTATGCACGGTTGGCGGGTCTGGGAGACGCGAATTTCCGGCATGATGAGATCATGATGTACTACGCAGGACAGTCGATGCAGCAGGGCCACGGTCCGCGTTTGCCGAGTGGCGAGATGTATCAGCGAGGGATCGATGTTACCAGACTCATCGGCTTCACGGACAGGTATGTGGCTGATCCCGAGCTGGCAGCACGATTGCCCGCGGCCATGCTCGGAGTACTTGGGCTCGCGCTGTTCGCCGCGGCCGCATGGATGATTGCCGGCCCCTGGCCGGCCGTATGGGGAACTCTGCTGCTGGCGATCTACCCGGAGGCAGTGAGTCAGAGCCGACAGGTACGATTCTACACGTATCAGCTGGTGTTCGGCATCGTGGCGTTGTTCGGAGCGTGGCAAGTCGTCCGACCCGGCGCCGAAGATGCTTTCAGCGGGCCGGACGTTCGCCGCCGATGGGCCTGGGCAGCGATCACTATCCTTGCCTTTCTCCTGGCCGCGCGCGTGCAGGTCGTGTCGTTGTCGGTGTTCGCAGGATGGGGTGTCGCGCTCGCTCTCTTCGGTATCCTCGATGCGCGGCGGCTCGGACGCCAGGCGCTGAGTCGCAGCGTGCCGCTGCAGCTTTCGCTGTTGGGACTGGTGGCCTTTGTCGCAATGGCCATCGCAGCTCCCCAGATGATGCAGATGATGCGCGACCAGGCCATGTCGGTGGCCGGTTGGGCGGGCAGCGGTGGACACCCGCTCACCTATTATTACTCCCAGGTCGAGCATTTTCCCGTCATCGTCTCACTCGCGCCTGTTATTCTGCTCGCGGCGGCTGTCCGTAACCTCCCCTTGACTGTCTTCCTGACATGCTGGTTCGCGGTCCCGCTATTCCTGCACAGCTTCGTCTTCGCATGGAAGGGCGAGCGATTCGTGCTTCTTGCACTTCCGGGACTATATCTGCTCACCGGCATCGCCGCGGCGGCAGCGTGTGGAGCTCTGTTCAGCGCCGTATTCAGCCGCTCGGAAGGCATCCTGCCTTCTCGTGCTCGGCGACCTCTGGCAACCGGTCTGGTGGCCATGATTGCCCTCGCGGCAATAGTGACTACTCCTGCCTTCAATTCCACGCGGAAGGTTGCCAGTGGGGAAGCCGAGTCGATGTTGCGTCGCGAACGATGGGATCGGGTGAGCGCAATCATTGGGGAGGTGGATCCCGAGCGGCAGCTTCCGATCGGCAGCACGGACCCGCTGGCGGCACACTTCTACATCAACCGTATCGATTTCTCGGCTCGGCAGCTTGAAGTACGGGGAACCAGGGGAGAGGAAGCAGAACTTCACTGGACCACGAACTCCCCGGTGCTCAGTACGCCCGAGGCGATCAGGAGCAGCTTCGGCGACAGGTCGTCGGTGCTGATCGCCGCTGACAGCGCGCGCTGGATCGATGGGCGCATCGATCCAGCGTTGCGGCGTGTCCTGGAGGAGGAGAGCGAGGAGCTTTGCCGGCGTCGCTGCGGTAGCGTTCGCCTGTTCCGCTGGACGTTCGACGAGACGCCGCCGGCAGCGCAGGCGGCTTCGGCACCGTAGAACGCTAACGCCGGTGACAGCATCGCGGGTACTGATCACCGATGGTGAGCAGCGGGCGTCACTTGCCTTGGTGCGGAGCCTGGGGCGGGCCGGCTACGCCGTTCACGTCGCATCGAGTCGCCGCCGATCACTGGCCGGCGTGTCACGCTACTGTCGGCGGCAAGAGCTGGTGCCTGACGCCTTGAGCGAGCCGGAAGCGTTCGTCGCCCAGCTCGCCGACATCGTGCGCCGTCACTCGATCGAAGTGCTGCTTCCGGTCACGGAGGCGTCGCTGCTGGCAGTGCTCGCGCACCGGGAGAACTTCCCAGGTGTGCTCGTCCCCTTTCCCGATCTGAAGACGGTTCAGAGAATCAGTGACAAGGTCGAGGTCCTGTCCGCGGCTCGGGAAGTTGGCATTGCCGTTCCGAGCCAGGTCGTGGTCCCTGATGTCGCGTCGCTGGAGCTGCTGGCGGATACCCTGCGCTTCCCGCTCGTCGCCAAACCTTCGCGCTCGGTCGGGCAACTGGGCGCTGGGGCGCGCAAGCTTGCCGTTGCTCACGCGCGGAACCATAGCGAGCTCCGCAGCCTCCTCGAGGCGCTGCCGCCCTACGCCTTTCCAGTGCTGCTTCAGGAGCGAATCGTCGGACCGGGAGTCGGCGTTTTTCTGCTGATGTGGGAGGGACGTTGCCTCGCCTTGTTCTCGCATCGTCGCATCCGGGAGAAGCCCCCGTCGGGCGGGGTAAGCGTCTACCGCGAAAGTATCGCACCCGATCAGAAGCTCACGGATCCGTCTCTCGCGTTGATCCGGAAACTGGGCTGGCAGGGTGTGGCGATGGTGGAGTACAAGATGGACAAGTCGACGGAAACGCCGTATCTCATGGAGATCAACGGGCGCTTCTGGGGTTCGCTTCAGCTGGCTGTGGACGCGGGCGTCGATTTCCCCGTCCTTCTTCTGAAGGCTGCCGAGGGCGAGTTGGTCGCAGCGGTGCAACACTACCGCGTCGGCGTGCGATCGCGGTGGTGGTGGGGTGACATCGACCACGTGATGGCCATGTTTCGGCGTTCGCGCACGGCGCTTGCCCTGCCGCCCGATGCTCCGGGCAGAGTGGCGACACTGGGTGCTTTCCTCGTGCTGTGGCGCCCGGGCGACCGCAACGAGGTCCTGCGTCTGAGCGATCCCCTGCCGTTCCTTGGTGAAACAGTCGACTGGATACTGCGGCGATAGGAGATCAGATCACAGTGCAGCGCGATTCCGGCAGCTTCGAGAAGCTGGGGATAATTCACGTCCACAGCGATTACTCCGCTGATGGGCGGGATTCGCTCGACGCCCTCCGTGAATTCGGTCTTTCACGCGGCCTCTGCTTCATCGGACTCACCGATCACGCCGAGGACTTCACCGCCGAGAGATTCGAGGAATACGCCCGCCGCTGCGCGGAGCATTCGGATGAGCGTCTGCGACTGTATCCCGGCCTGGAATTTCGTTTCAGGGAGTATTCCGGACTTCACCTCCTCGCGTTGAATTTGCGGCGCTGGTTCGTACCGGAGACGCCAGCGGAGTTCGTGCGGCAGGCTCCGGAGGTGTGTGAACTGACCGTTCTCGCACACCCGGTTCTCACGCGCTATCAGGTGCCGCATGTCGTAGCCGAAGCGATAGACGCCGTAGAGGTATGGAACGCGACGTACAACACTCGGTTCCTCCCAGACGTGCGAGCGATCAAGCTGTATCAGTCGCTGAGGCGAAAGCGCCCGGAGCTCCTTGCGCTGGCAGGACTTGACCAGCATGACAGCAGCAATGATCGCGAGATCCGTTTGCTCGTGACGGGCCCTGCCGATGCTTCGCCGTTCATGCTCATGCGCGAGAGGCGATACGTCAATGTCGGCCGGACGATGCGTCTTGCTCCGGACGTGGGCTGGGGCCGCTCGAAAACTGCCGCCTGGGGGGCGGTGCGATGGATGTTCGACCGGGTCGAGCGCGTGCAGAACCGGTTCGCTCTCGCACTCGCGCGGCGCTCTCGATAGTGTGCAGTCGTGCCTAAGCGGTAAAGGATCGGGCCGCTGGCGCGGCCGCAGCTCGTCCTTCGACCTCGCGTTCGAGCAACGACAACAGAATCTCGGTCTGCCGTCGCCGACTGTATCGCCCGTCGGCGGCGAGCCGAACTGCTCGCCGGCCGGCCACGTGCGCCTCGTAGCGACGCCGAATTGCCGCCGTGATGCCTTCGGTGTCCGACGGATCAACCACATCGGCGTCGAGTCCGGCGAAGAGCTGCGCGGTCGCCGTGTCGCGCCCCGCCAGGACCAGCAGCCAAGCTTCGAACATCATGTACTCGAACGCTTTCGCGGGAATGGCCATCGCGCTGTCCTGCGGCAGGATCACCAGCATGGACGCGTTGGACAAGTGCGTGAGGAGTTGCCGGCGCTGCATTCTCGGGCGGACGATTAGGAAGTCCGATACGCCCTCCTCTCTGGCTATCTCTTCCAGCGGAACTCCTTCGAATGCGCGCACGTGGCCGATGAATTCCAGCCCGAACTGTTGTGGGGTGAGCTGTAGCGTCGCCGCCAGATTCGCTGTCGCGGCGAACAGTGGCCGTGGATCGCGGTCCAAATAGATGCTGCCGGCGTAGCAGATTACGAAGCGGTCGCGTGGCAGTCCCGTCACGACAGCCTCGTCATCGTAGCCATTCATGATGACGACGATCCGGTCGCCGTGCTGTGGATACCGCTCGCGTAGCGCGGCTGCGGCTGGCGCGGTGTTCGCTATGACGATGGCGGCGCGGTCGAGCACGCGGCGCTCATCGCGCTCCGCCAGCAGGAACGACAGCGGGCTTAGAGCGGATGCCGGCAACCGCTCGACCAGACTCCAGGGATCGCGTAGATCGACTACGTGCGGTAAACCTGTACGCTGCGCGATCTCTGCTCCCGCCAGATGAACCATATGCGGTGGCCCGCACGTGATGATGGCGGCATACGGTTGTTCGCCAGCTGCCGGCGAGACGAGATCCATGGCAAGTTTCAGTGCGCGCCGAGCCCACTCCCTGTCGCCGGCGTAGGCTGCCCAGGAATTGTACAGCCGTCGCAGCCGCGTGAGCGTAGGTGGGAACCAGCGAACCTCGCTGCGCGTGAGTGATCCGTTGTGCGTCGCTGCTCCCTGTCGCGGCACGGACGGCGTCCCGGAACTGGACCCTTTTCGACGTCGCCACCGCGCACTCAGGCGAGCCCACAGGATATCGAGCGGATAGGGCGACGGCCGAATCCCGAAAACGCGGGTCCCCGCCGGCAACTCGCCCAGCAGCGTCTCATCGGACTGCTTGAGCGAAGCGGGATCAGCAGCAATGACATCGAAAGCCCACGCACTCGCCGCGGCGTGCCCGGACATCTTCAGCCAACGGAGCGCCCCAACCGCGGTGGATGGCGGAAAATGATAGCTGAGGAGCAGCAGACGGCGGGCTTCCGGACGCGCCGGCTCCGCAGCAGTGAAGTACGGTTTGGTCCTCAGAACGCTCATTGCGAGTGATCACGCCGTCCGCGCCACCTTGCGCCGCTCATGCTCCTCCAGCGCGGATCGTACGCATGACGCTCATGAACGCCGAAAGCCGCTGGCGGTGCAGCAGCAGGAGTACCGCGCCGTATGCGACGGCGCCGCTCCCCACCTGGAGCGCCAGCGCGATTGGAGCCGGCAGGTCGGACGTTGCCGGAATCACCAGCAGAACGATTCCCGACATCACGGCGGCTGCACTGATGGCTGGCCAGAGGCACCGCACGTATGCAGTCGCCGGGAGCTTCATGACCCGGAAAACATACCAGTATTGCGGGATCAGGATCAGGGGGTGTGCAATCACCCACGCCAGTGCGATGCCAACGATGCCCCAGCGACTGCCGATGTAGAACGCCGTTGGAAGTACGATCACCGCCGCGAGGCTGTGCCACATCTTGTACCTGGTCTTACGCAACGATGCCAGGATCTGAGACAGCAGCGGGCTGATAGAGCGCACGGAGGCGTAGAGCGCAATAACCTGCAGGGGCACGATCATCTCGAACCATTGCTCGCCAAGTACCAGCGGCACGAACCTGGGTGCGACCAGCGCCAGGCCGAAGGTCATGGGGAAGGTGATGATCGCCATGGCTTCGGTAAGGTTCAGCAGGTAGCGCCGCAGCGCCGGCGGATCGTCCTGTACCGCCGCAAAGATGGACGGCGTGACGCGCACCACGAGTGCCGTGACTTTCTCCACCGGCATCGTGGCGAGCGTCCACGCGAAGTTGTAGACGCCGAGGGCAGCCTGTCCGAGCACGCGCCCGGCAACCATGAAGTCGGCGCGTGAATAGACGAACCAGGCCAGTCTGGATACCAGCACGTGCCAGCTGAATCGCAGCGCCGGAGCGATCTCATTGATGTGCGGCCACGCGAAACCGTGTGGGCGCAGTGCGTACTTGGCGGCGGTGGAGAAGACGATTCCAAGTAATCCACCGATCACGAGAGTCCAGTAGCGGAAACCCAGAAAAGCCAGCGTCACCATTGTGGCTGCCTGGAGCAGCGCCGTGAGGCCGTCAATCACGGCCAGCGTGCGGAACTGGAGATCACGCTGCAGCAACGCGTGCGGAACGACACGAAAGGCCGAGATCGTGAAGCCCAGACTCATCACGACCACGACCGTAGTCAGATTCGGTGCATCGAAGAAACGAGCGAGCGGGATCGCGATGGCGGCAGCGATCAGTGTGCCCGCCACACCCATCAGCACGGAGACGGCATTGATCTGCGCGATTCGCGAGCGGTCGAGCTCTCGCAACGTGACGACGGCAAGCCCAACTCCGGCTTCGCTCAGCACTGCCAGCAGGCCCATGAGAAGACCTGCCATTCCCACGAGTCCGTAGTCCGCGGGGGTGAGCAAACGGGCCACGATGATCGTGGACACCCATGTGATGAGCTGCATCGCCCACTGCATTCCGCCGGTCCAGGCGAGTCCGTGGACCAGTGTCCTGTCGAGCGTGGGAGAGCCTGCTGATGCAGTGGGGCCGGCGGATGGAGCAGTGCCGTTCTCGGCAACCGGTGGTGCGCCGGGCGGCAGGGAAACCGCGTGTTCCGGAGATGGCCGATCGAGAGCGGAAGCGGCGCCCGGCGAGCCGGTGCCTCCAGATCGAGGGTCGTTCACCGGTGGCCGAGGCTCGTTTCGCACGACAGCCGGCGCGGGGTGCCGACTGGTCCGCTGGCCACCGCGCACCGTGGAACGCAGGGACAACGTCGCCTTACCTGCTCCCGCATGTACCGCGTGTACTTCATTGCCCCTTCACGCGATACCGGCGGCTCCGGCCAACGTTGAAGTGAACTATCATCTCCCCGATCAACCCCAGTGCGATCGCCTGCACGCCCAGCACCGTCATCAGCACCGCCAGCAGCAGTAGCGGCCGGCCGCCGATCCCCTCACCGGCAACGCGCTCGGCAAGGAGAATCAGCAATACCACCGCGCCGGCCGCGGCCAGCATTCCGCCAATCAGACCGAAGAAACGGAGCGGCTTGTCCGTGAAACGCAGAAGGAAGAACAACCCGAGAATATCCAGCAGCCGTCGCATGTAGACGCCGGGCCCATATACCCGGCCCGCCTTGTCGCTTTCATGCTGGGCCGCGGGCACCTCCTCCACCGCGTAGCCATTGTAGACGGCCAGGAGAGGCAAGAAGCGAAGGAAGTCGCCGTAGAGCGGGATCTCTTCGAGGGCGCTCCTACGCACGGCACGGACGCCGCACGCCACGTCGTGTATGCGGTCGTTGCCAAGACGGCCGATGAAGAAATGCAATGCCCTGTTCTGGAGGCGATTGACGAAGGCGTCCTTTCTCGGCCAGCGGCGCGCCACGGCCAGGTCCGCGCCGGCGGCGATGCGCTCGAGCAGCACTGGCAGTGCTTCGGGCTCTACCTGCCGATAGGCCGGAAGCGTCACGATTATGTCCCCCTGGGTCTGGGGGAGGGCGAGCCGAAGCAGGGCGGTCTCGCCAATGCTGCGACCGGACTCGATTACTCGGATGGGCTCACCGTTATCGATCAGAGGTCGAAGTTCGCTCAACAGTTTGCCGAAGAACGGATGTGCCGCGAACACGAACTCGAAGTCCTCGCCCAGAGCACGGAGTGGTGCGGAATATTCCCGATAGAGATCCGCCAGCGGCTCGGGACGCTCGGTTACCGGAACGATGACGGATATCGTCGGCCTGTCGGAGGTCGCGGAGGTGACTGCGCGGCGCTCCACTGCGTGCTCCCGCACGTTGACCATCAGGACGCTCCCGTTGTTGCGGTGGCGTCACCTGAATCGCGGCGGCGTGCCTGGTGCAGCGCCACCTGCGCGATGAGACCGAGCATCAACAGATAGAACGCAAGGGTCACCCACAACAGTGCCGCCGACGGGAGTACATACGCCCGATCCTCACGCACCCCGAAACTCTCGATGGAGAACAGCCAGTAGCCGCCAAGCAACATCGCGCAGGCAAGAGCGGCCGCCGCGCCCGCCGCGAACAGCGTCAGCGGCCGCTCCCGGAAGGATGCGATCATCTTGATGGTGAGCAGGTCCGCCAGGATCTTCGCGATACGAGACAGCCCGTACTTGCTCTGCCCGAATTTTCTGGGGTGATGGCGCACTGGAATCTCGGTGATGCGGGCGCCGGCTGTGGCGGCAGCGAGCGCGGGAAGAAAGCGGTGCATGTCGGAGTAGAGATCGAGCTGATCAAGAAGCGTCCGCCGGTAGGCCTTGAGCGAACAGCCGTTGTCACGGATGCGGACACCGGTAAGCCATGCGATGAGACGATTGGCCACGAACGAAGGTACCTTCCGAGTGATGAGCTTGTCCTTTCGCCGCTGCCGGTAGCCGGCGACGAGGTCGTATCCTTCGTCCAGCTTCCGGACGAGTACCGGGATGTCGGCCGGATCGTTCTGAAGATCACCATCCATGCTCACCACCACGGTCCCGCGGGCGTGGTCGAAGCCCGCCTGCATGGCTTGGGTCTGCCCATAGTTGCGGGCGAGCCGAACCACGCGAATGCGCGAATCGTTTGCTGCCATGCTACTGGCAACCTCGACGGTCCTGTCCCGGCTTCCGTCGTCTACCAGCACCGCCTCCCAGGAAGGCTCCGCCGGCAGGGCGTCGCGGATCGCATCGATGAGGGGGCCGACGCTTTCTTCCTCGTTGAATAAGGGCACGACGACCGAGAGCTTCGGATCGGCAGTTTTCATGGGTTGGCGGGGGGTGGACGAACGAGGGATTCGCCGGAGCACAATCCGACGTCATCCATTCTACTGCTCAGTCGACACATTGTTACAGGTGGCAGGTTCGGGAGCTACGGCGAGGCTCTTGCATGATTAGGGCCGCGAAATGGGCCGCAAGCCCCTTCTGATGGCCGGTTCGGCGCAGTACCGGCGCTGAGGGCCGTCGCGATCTGTCGCTGGCAGTCTACACCCGTTGACGTGGCGCTACTACCGGCCCCGCACATGGGAAGGCCACGATATGTCCGGCGTCTCTTTTTGACTCACCGTCACGGGTCGCCAAATGTCTATCAATCCCCTGCTTCCGCAGGATGCCGTACCGGTACCGCTGACGGTTCCGGTCGCGATCCCCGAGAACGATCCCGTCGCTCCCGACATCGAGACAGCCTCCGGCGGCTATGCCCTTCGCTTTTCGGGACCAGCGGGTGAATATCTTCTTGGCCAGCAGGCCATGGCTGTTGGGTCGCTCCTCGACGATGTTGGCGACGCGCCGCTGCACTTCCTCGATGTGGGTGGTGGTCACGCGCAACTCACGTCGCTTTTTCTCCGGCGCGGCCACAACGTTACCGTTCACGGCAGTGCCACCGCGTGCTTCCCCAGAGTGCTGGCGTTGCAAAAGGAGTTTCCAGATCGGCTCAGTTGCCTGATGGGGCCGCTTCGGCGCCTGCCAGTCGAAGATAGCCAGTTCGACGTGGTTTGCGGTTTCCGCCTAATGGCGCATGTGGCCAACTGGCGGGACCTGGTGGCCGAGTTCTGCCGAGCTTCGCGGCGGTTCGTAATATGCGAGTTTGCCGTCCTGGGGGGGCTCCAGCGGCTGGCGGGTGCGATGTTCCCGCTCAAGCTGCAAATGGAGCCCGACACACGTCCGTTCACGATAATTGCCATTGAGGACGTCGTGGCCGAACTGGAGCGCCACGGCTTCCGCCTTGTGAGAATCGAGCGACAGTTCGTGATGCCAATCGCGCTGCATCGGGCGTTGAAATCGCCCGTGCTGTCGCGGTGTATGGAGACGTGGCTCGCTCGCCTCGGGCTGAGGGAGAGCGTCGGATCACCGGCAGTTCTACTGGCGGAGCGAGTCACCTAGTGGAACGAACAGAGCAGCAGGTATCGGCGATTGGAATCGACCACGGATCACGGGGCGCCAGAGACGCTGGTCGCCCGCAGCCCAGCGCCGGTATAGCGGTCGAGGCTCTGCCATTGTCGCCACCGACCGACGAGCCGACGCCTGTGCCGCACCGCGGGCGTGTCCTTCTGGTAGCCCCTCAACCGTTCTTCGAGCTTCGTGGAACACCGCTAAACGTGCTCCACATGGTGCGCACGCTAAGTGGCGCGGGCTACAAGGTGCACCTCGTGACGTACGGGTTGGGCGAGCCGGTTCAGGTGCCCGGCCTGGTGCACCACCGAGGCATGCTCCCGCCCGGCATTCACAGCATTCCGATCGGTTTCTCACGCCGCAAGGTACTGCTCGATGCCCTGCTGGCCCCCCTGGTGTGGCGGTTGCTGCTCACGCACCGGTTCGAGGTTGCGCACGCGGTGGAGGAGGCGGTTTTCTTCACGCTGCCGATGGCGCGGCTCCGCGGCGTACCGGTGATCTACGACCTGGACTCCTCGATTTCACACCAGCTCGAGTACATGGGTGTGGTACGTAGCCCCTGGCTGCTCGAGCGTATTCGCGGCATGGAGCGCTCCGCTATCCGCCGTTCCGCACTTGCCCTGACCGTCTGCCGGTCGCTCAGCGAGGCCGTTAGGGAAGCCGCTCCCCTCATTCCAATAGCCCAGGTGGAGGATTTCCCCCTCGATGAGGCTGTTCGACCGGCAGAGCCTGACAGGGTACGCCAATTGCGCCAGGAGTTCGGCTTGGGCGGCTCGCCCGTGATCGTGTACACCGGCAACCTCGAGCGGTATCAGGGGGTAGAGCTGCTGCTCGCCGCGTTGCCTCTAATGACTGCTCGCTGCCCGGCGGCGAAGGTCGTGATCGTGGGTGGCGAGCAGCACCAGATCGCGGCTGCCAGGGCCGCGCTGGCCGGGCCAGCTGTGGCATCGAACGTCTATTTCGTGGGGAAGCGCCCGGCGTCGGAGATGGCGGAATTCATGGGAATGGCGGACGTGCTTGTATCGCCTCGGAGCGAGGGGTTCAACACGCCCCTGAAGATCTACAGTTACATGAGCACTGGCGTGCCCATCGTCGCAACCGACCGGCTTACGCATACACAGGTTCTCGACGATCGGTGTGCGGTCCTTTGCGAGCCTACCCCGGAAGGCCTCGCCGACGCGCTCTGTCGCGTCGTGGCGGATCCTGCCGCACACGCTCACCTCGGCGTGATCGCCCGCGAACGGGTTCGGGATCTGTACTCGCGGACCGCATTCGAGAGGAAGTTGCTCGCCGCCTACGACCTGGTGCTCGGCCGGGTGCCGGCTCCCAATGCCGGCGGCGTTTAAGGCAATGGCGCAGCGGCAATGACCTGGGAGTCTGGCGATGGCGCGGATTGGCCCTCCGCGGGAACTGTCATGGTTACCGGCGCGACCGGCTTCACGGGAAGTCATCTCGCGCGAGCGCTCCTGAAGCGCGGCGCACACGTTCGTGCGCTGGTGCGCGACCGCAGCCGTGCGAGCAAACTTGCGGAAGCCGGGGCGGAGATCGTCGAGGGAGATCTCAAGTCGTACGAGACGCTCACTCGGGCGGTCGAAGGTGCGTCGATCATATTCAACGTTGCTGCGCTCTTCCGGCAGGCGAAGTTTCCGGAGTCGGAGTACTTCGCGGTCAACGCCGAGGCCCCTCGAAGTATCGTCCAGCTAGCGGCCTCGGCTGGCGTGTGTCGGGTGGTCCATTGCAGCACCATCGGTGTGCACGGCGCCACGAACGGCAGGCCTGTCGACGAGGATGCGCCATTCCAGCCAGGCGATGTGTACCAGGCCAGTAAGCTGGCTGGCGAGGTCGGCGCAAGGGAAGAAGCCGATCAGCTGGGTGTGCCGCTCACGATCGTTCGCCCTGCATCGATATACGGCCCCGGTGACCGCCGTTTGCTGAAGATGTTCTCCGGCGTGGCTCGTCGGCGTTTCCCGATGATCGGTTCGGGAAATGTTCAGCTCCACCCGGCGTACGTCGATGACGTGGTGGACGGGATGCTCCTCGCCGCTACCCGCGATGAGGCGATCGGTCGCACCTACATCCTGGGTGGGGCGAAGTCGTTATCGCTGAACGAGCTGGTGCGCACTATTGCGGAGCTCGCTGGCGTGCCGCCGCCGCGCATACACATTCCCGTCTGGCCAGTCCTCGCGGCGGCGACACTTTGCGAGGCCATCTGCGTACCGTTGCGGATCGAACCGCCACTGTACCGCCGGCGCGTCGCATTCTTCACGAAGAGCCGGAGCTTCGACATTTCGCGCGCGCGACGGGAGCTTGGATATGAGCCGCGGTTTTCGTGGCAAGAGGGTGCCGAGCGCACGCTCACCTGGTACCGGGCGGCAGGCTGGCTCTAGCTGGGCGTTTCTGAACGGTCGCCAACAGCATGTAACCGGCGGACCAGGGGATGAGCGAGTCGGCCGCCGCGAACGCCCGCATCACTGGATAGGCCCGTCGCAGCATCGATGTGCCGCCGCTCCCGACACCATCGCCGGTGACTACCATCCCCTTAGCCGTGGATTTGACGCGGCCCCTCGCCTTACGCAGGTAAGCCCAGTTGAGTGCAGTGTCCAGCAGCTGTGAGAAGAAGCGTGAATAGCTGCGGGTGCCAGTGAGCACCAGAGATGGCGGAAGGAGTTTGCGAAGCGAATTCGCGGTGTAACCATGGTGCACGTGGCCGTGCCACACATCGGTAAGCCCAATGGCCCTGCGAACCGGCTCCAGCAGCGAGAAGCGAAGTGCGTGCGGCACGTTCAGCAGCGCCCGACCTCCCGGACGCAGGCATCTCGCAATCTCCTCGAGCAGCCGGCGATCGTCATTCAGATGCTCGAGCAGGTCCACCACCACGATGAGATCGAAGGAGTCTTCAGCGAAGGGAAGGTCGGGACCGCTGAGTCGGTACACGTCGTCTTCCACCATTCGTTGGATTGCAGCCACTGTTTCGTTGGTGAGGTCCGCGCTACTCCACTTACCGCCGCGCTGGCGGAATAGGTGGCTGATCACTCCGTTGTCGGATCCCAGGTCCAGGGCATCGAGCCCGGCTGTGTCTCCCGCTGCTTCCGAGAGCCGGCGCCACTTCGCCTGCTTGAGCACAGATGCATCGAACAGCTCCAACTGGCGTGCGCGAAACTCTTCCGTGGCGGTGATTCCCATCACGTGCTCGTCTTCAGAAGTTGCTGGACCTGACTCACCTCACCCCTCATGCCATGGTCGTTCCAGCCCATGACTCCAGCGGCGATCTCTGCCGCGCGCCGCACGACCCTCTCACCTGGCCAGCCGCGGCATGCGATGTCCGTGCGTCGAATGAGGGCATCGGTGAGATGCACCGCTCCCTCGCACCGGAAGGCGTGTGCAACCTGCGCACCGATCGAGCCGCAACCCGGCGCAAGCGGCTCGGCCAGCTCCGGCTCGGCGTTCGCCATCGCCAACACCTCGGACGCCAGCGGACCGTACAGCGCCACCAAGCCTTCTGTCGAGACGCCGCGGTGTACGGGTGGTGAGGCATCAACCTGCCGGCCAGCCCCTTCCGTCATCCCGAGCGTTCCAACACTACCCACCGTCTCCGACCCGCGGAATTCGATCGCATTTCTCCGCTGCGCGCAAAGTGCCGGCGTGCGGTCCGGCGTTCCGTGACGTTGCCCGGGACGCAGGCGCAGTTCGCAAAGATCCACCGCCCGCTCGGCTACTCTGCGGGCAGTCGTCCACTTGACACCGACCATTGAGATGAGCCCTTGGTTTGTGCCACCGCGGCCGTGATCGATCAGAAGCGCCCGATCCAGAAGTGCTACGCCACGTCCCCCCAGATCCCGGGCCATTGGGAGCACCCCTGCATGAACGAGCACGATCTCATCGTCCCGCAGGCCCAGCGCCGGGAGCGAAGTGTTTGCAGCGCGGATCAGTGAGCGCGCTCTCTCACCGAGGAGGCCTTTGCCTGGGGCGCGCGGCGCGTGGATGGCCGCGCCGTCACCGCTGGGAGGGCGAGCTGCGTAGGATGTGCCAAGCACCACGTGGTCGTGCCACGGCACAGCGAACAACCACCGCGGCTCGGATGGGTGTTTGATCGCGACCGCTGCTGCGGGTGCGGGCCGCCTCAGCACTACGTTCCATCCATCGGCCCATGCGCACGGTTCGGCCCCGGAATCTCCGATCAGGTCGGCGGTGCCCGTTGCGGTGGCATTCAACACCAGCCTTGCCTGGAGATCGAAACGCTGGCCGGTCGCCGCGTCGTTTGCCAGTACGCCGCGTACGTTGCCAGCCTTGTCGCGCAGGAGAGCTTCGGCCGAAGTGTAATTGCGAACCACCGCGCCACGCGAAGTGGCCTCGCGCAGGACCATGATGAGCAGCCGTTCGGGACTGGTGATCAGCGCATCGTACCAGAGCGCGGCGTGACGCGCAGTACCCCACCACTCGATGCCGGCAAGCTCGCGCATCGCCCGCTCGCCAAGGACGTGCCCCCGCGGTAGCGCTGCGCCATCACCTGCCATGGCGCTCACCGCCAGATCGTTGACGCGAAGGGCGGTCGCATAGACCGGCGCGCGCGCCCGGCCAGAAAGCGGTAGCACGCAAGGCAACGGGTGGACCAGGTGAGGAGCCAGCCGCATGAGCGCTGCCCGCTCGCGAATTGACTCGCGCATGCGAGGCAGGTCTCCTCGCGCCAGATAGCGCAGGCCTCCATGTGCTATGCGCAGGCTGTTGCCGGAGGTGCCCGAACCGAAGTCCCCACCTTCCAGCAGAAGCACCCTCAGCCCGCGGCGAGCAGCCTCCAGAGTTGCGAACGCGCCATGGATGCCGCCTCCCACCACCAGAAGGTCGAAACGGGCTTCGAGTTCGGCCAGCGATCCCCTCATCGTCGTGCGAGGGGCAACGGCCGTTCGGTGGCAGCCCTCGGGCTGTGCGGGTATTCTTCTCGTCGTGAAGCCATTGTCTGGATATGGTGTGAAGGAGGTGGAGCGGCTGTCCGTGATGCATTGCATCGCGCCCGGCTCCTTTGGCGGGCTCGAGAGTGTGGTGAGATCGCTGGCCGAAGGGACGCTCGCACTTCACCATGATGTGCGCGTTGCCGCCGTGGTGGAAGCCCGGGATGGTACGCATCCCTACGTGCGGATGCTCGAGGAGGCGGAGATTCCCGTGACTCCGATAGCACTCCCCTCCCGGGCGTATCTGCGGGAGTGCCGCCAACTCGCGCACGCCTTTGCGAGTTATGAACCAGCGCTCGTTCACACCCACGGCTATCGCAGTGATGTGCTGGCCGGCGCCGTTGCCCGCCACAGGGGTATTGCGACCGTGAGCACGGTGCACGGCTTCACCGGTGGAGATCGCAAGAACCGATTCTATGAGCGGCTGCAGCGACGCGCATTCAGGAAGTGCGACGCGGTAGTGGCCGTATCGCGTCCCATAGAGGCGCTGCTTCTTGGTGACGGTGTGTCGCGCGAACGGGTGCATCTGATCCAGAACGCCATCCCGAACATCCGGGGGCTGCTATCGCGTGAGGCGGCGCGACGCGAACTGGGTGTGCCGGTCGAGGGGGCGCGGATCGGCTGGGTCGGACGGCTGAGCGCGGAGAAGGGGATCGATCTGATGGTGGAGGCGGTGGCCCGTGTCGGCACCGTTGATGTGGCGGTGTCGATCGTGGGAGAGGGTCCCATGCGACAGGCGATGGAGGAGCGCGCCAACGTGTTGGGGCTGACTGGCGTCGTACGATGGCATGGAACTGTCATGAATGCGGCGCGGCTTCTCCGTGCGTTCGACCTGATAGTTCTGAGCTCACGCACGGAGGGAACGCCAATCGTGTTGCTCGAGGCCATGCAGGCAGGTCTTCCAGTTGTAGCAACGGCAGTGGGGGGCGTGCCTGATGCCTTGAGCGACGCGGAGGGGTGGCTGGTGGCTCCGGAGCGCCCCGACGATCTGGCACGCGTGATCCTTGACGCGCTGGCGGACGCGACGGCGAGGGGTGAAAAGGGTCGCGCCGCGGCACTTCGATATGCACGCGACTTCGCACCGGAACCGTGGCTGAAGCGATACGAGGAGATGTATCGTGCGGTGCTCTCCTCTGAACGGGACAAGTGATGGCTCTGGCTCTGCTCTTTCTGCTACTTCCCTTGCTCTTCTTCGGGTATGCCTATCTAGGCTATCCGATGATCCTCTGGCTCGTCGCCGCCCGCCGTGAACCCTACCGCCTCCCGCCCTCTCCCCCCCCCGAGGAGTGGCCGTTCATCAGCATCACCGTTCCCTGCTATAACGAGGCGGCATCGATTCGTTCGACGCTGGAAAGCGTACTGGCGCTCGATTATCCAGAGGGCCGGCGACAGATACTGGTCGTGTCGGATGCCTCGACCGATGCCACGGACCGTATTGTGGCGGACGAGTTCTTCTCTCGTGGTGTGGAGCTGCTTCGCATGCCCGAGCGACGAGGCAAGACGGCGATTGAAAACGCCGCCGCCGAGGTCGTCCACGGGGAGATAGTGGTCAACATCGACGCGTCGATACGAGTGCTGCCGGCCTCTCTGAAACCGCTGATCCGGGCCTTCGGCGACTCGACGGTGGGCGTTGCGTCGGGCCGGGATGTGAGCGTGGGCGACCTGGATGCAGAGGCCAACAGCGCCGAGTCGGGCTATGTCGGATACGAAATGTGGGTGCGATCGATGGAGACCCGCCTGGGTTCCATCGTAGGAGCCAGCGGTTGCTTCTACGGAACGAGGAGCGTGATTCACGACAGTCGATTTCCCGAGGGCCTCAGTCGGGATTTCGCGTGTGCGCTCATCGCACGCGAGCACGGCTACCGAGCTGTCTCCGTGGAGCAGGCCATCTGCCTCGTCTCTCGCGCGACGTCGCTCAAGGCTGAGTTCCGGCGAAAGATCCGCACTATGGCGCGCGGCCTTCAGACGCTCTGGTACAAGCGTCAGACGCTGAATCCGTTCCGCTACGGGGGCTTCGCTCTCATGCTCATGAGCCACAAGCTATGTCGCTGGCTGTTCTATCTCACCTTGCCTCTCGCCGCGGGGGCCCTGGTGGCGCTCGCCACTCAATCGCGCGCGGCACTTGGGCTTCTGTTCGTACTCGCCCTGGGCACAGCGCTCGGTGCGATCGGGATCTGGTGGCCCTCCAACCGCCGCGTACCCCGGCTGTTCTCGATCCCGGGGTTCATCCTCGCATCGAACCTGGCGGGGATGATTGCCTGGCTGAAGGTGTTCCGGGGCGAGCAGGCTGCCCAGTGGGAGCCGACGCGGCGGCCGGCGTGAGAGGCGACGTGCGGACCGCCTGACCCTTGCGACGCGTGTCTACCAGCCGCCGCGCCTGAACAGCATTACGGGGACGGTGCGCAACATGATTCGGATATCCTCGACGATGCTCTGGCGTTCGAGGTACTCCAGGTCATAACGCACCTTCACACGGACGTCGGCCACCGAAGTGTCGTAGGTGTGATTGACCTGCGCCCAGCCGGTGATGCCAGGGCGCGCGCGCTGGCGTAGCGGGTACTCGGGGAGATCCTCGCGAAGCTTGGCGAAGATACTCGGCCGCTCGGGGCGCGGCCCAACGATATTCATGTCGCCCTTGATGACGTTGAAGAGCTGAGGAAACTCGTCCAGCCGCGACGCACGCAGGAACCGCCCCAGGGGAGTGACGCGAGGGTCGTCCTTCGCCGCCCAGACTGCCCCGGTCTGGTTCTCGGCGCCGTCGTACATCGAGCGGAACTTGTAGATCGTGAAGATGTTACCGCCACGGTCCTCGCGCCGACGGCAGAATATTGCATCCGTGCGCTGTGCCCGCCGATCGAGGCCCACCCTGGTCTGCTTGTAGAACACCGGACCCGGTGATGTGAGCTTCACCGCCAGCGCCACCAAAAGCATGATCGGCGCCAGAATCAGCAGAGCCAACACCGCCAGAGCTACGTTCACCAATCTGTTGACGATCTCAGCCCTTCGGCGAGGCACGATGCGGATCGACGCCGCAGCGCGCGTGTCGGTCGGCTCGGTAACGAGCACGATGGGACGCTGGATGTCCGTGGACTCCGGCGTCCTGGAGCGGCGGCGCCGCTCCAGCTGGGAGGGCAACTGTCGAGTTCGACCGTTAGACGAGGTGTGTGCTCTGCTGCCGTTCGAATCCATGCCTTGTTGGTGAGGAGTGACTATCGGGAGAGTGCGCCGACAGTGAACGCGAGACCAAGCACCATACCTATCACCCTCAGACTCCTGTACCAGTCACGTCGTTCACCAATAACCACCTCATCACCCGCCCGTATGTTCAGCTCGTCGAGCGTTCGGCCCGCGTTTATGGCGTGGGCGAAGCCTCGCCCCGAGAGTATGCTCCTCGTACCTCGGCGTATGCTGGACCTTCGCATGTCCGCGGCACCTCCCGGTCCGCCGGCGTACATGATGACGTCGCTCAACAGCAGGTCGGTGGACAGGGCGTAGTATCCTGGACTACTCACGGGCCCGAGGATGCCGAGCCTTACCAGGGGCGTCACGTCGATGACCGGATCGCGGATGTACCGTCCGAGGTGAATCGTGAGGTACTCCTTGAGCTCCGCTCTCAGCACACCAGCGAGAGGGATATCTGCGAGCTCAGGGATCTGGAGCATTCTCCCTGCCCGGACAACGAACGTGTCGGAGTAGGCTTCGTGACCTCGTACGTGGAGGACGATACGGTCTCCTACCTGGAGGTCGCCGTCGCGGAGGCGCTCGCGAATGGACTGCGCCTGCATTCGCCTATCCTCTCGGTCCACATCATTGAGCCGACCCGACGCGATCTCTTGTTCCGCGGCATCAGCAGCAGCCTCGAGCTCCTCGCGCGAGGTGCCGTGCCGGGGGTCTTGCGCGTGCACCAGCGTGGCAGCGGCACCAAGTGCCCATGCGCTCCCAAGGAGCACCATCAGTCCCCGCAGGGACGCTACATGTCTTGTGTCCATGCCGACCTCGTTATGCACTGCTCGTGCTAGCGGCACAGGAAACCCTTCAGATTTCCAATGCGTTGTCGCCAACAGGGTTGCAACGCTGCTTCAATGCCGACAGCCGAGCCCCTAGCGACGATCATCGTGTGGTGGCCCGTCCACGGTTGTCGCGTTGGCGCGCCATATTGCCGCTCGCTGTCCCCCGCAAGGTCAAAGGCTCGGCCTGGCTGATCGGCTCGGAATTCGCGGCAAATAGGTCCGTTGCCGCCCGATCTGCTGACCTTAGCAGCCCAACGACAAGCGACCACCTCTTGAGCGCCAAGGTCACATCAGAGTCCGGACAATCTTACCGGTGCGTCTCGCCGCCACATCGTAATTGTGGCGTGCTCGCGTCACCGGCAGAGTGGCTGCGCGTGGTCCGCAAAAAGCAACTTCAAGTCAAACATGGACTTAACTGGTGCAAGGCAGTCCGCATGAGTTCTGCATGCGCGGGAGGCACGGACCCTCAACCCGGAACAAGTGCCCACCTCCATCGTCGCCGCCCCCGGCACCAACGGAATGACCGATCCAACGCAGCGACTCGCGCGCCCGCCGCTGGTCCTCCTCGTCAATGATCAGGAGTGGTCGGCGCGCTCGCTCGAGAGCATCCTGGAGCCGAATGGCTTTGCGGTACTCAGGGCCTATACGGGGCGGCAGGCACTCGAACTGGCGCGCAGCGTAACGCCGGACCTAATCATTCTGGACTCGCACATGCCGGACCTGAACGGGATCGAGGTCTGCCGTATGCTGCGGGAGCAGGCGGGCCTGAGCGCGAACACTCCCATCGTGTTTACGACATCGGGGCCCTCGGAGCGGGCACAGCGTGTTGCGGCGCTCCAGGCCGGCGCATGGGAGTTTTTCAGCCAGCCGCTGGACGGCGAAGTCCTTCTGCTCAAGCTGTCGACCTTCGTGCGGGCCAAGCTCGAACGTGATCGCATCCGCGAGGAGAGTCTCCTGGATCACGATACCGGGCTCTATAACGTCCGTGGCCTCGCGGTCCGGGCTCGGGAGATCGGCGCTGAGGCACAGCGCCGTCATTCGGCTCTGGCCTGCGTTGCGTTCGCTCCCGAGCCGCAAAGCGGTGGTGATCTGCGTGGTACATTCGATGCCGTGGAGTCGCCCACGGTCGAGCGGATTGGGCGCATTGCCAGGCAGACGGGGCGCGCGTCGGACGCGATCGGCCGATTGGGCCAGCTCGAATTCGCGATCCTTGCCCCCGCAACTCCCGCCTCGGGCGCGGTCAGGCTGGCAGAGCGTCTGAGAGACTCGCTCGAGCAGGTGCCCGTCGAGGTGGATGGGGTTTCCAGGCGGCTCACTCTGAGAGCTGGCTACTGCGCGGTCCCCGACTTCTCCGAGTCGGCTGTCGAGGCCGAAGAGATCATTCTCCGCGCCACCGAAGCCCTCCACAACATCGGTGGTTCGGCGAGCCAGAGGATCAGGGCGTTCGAGGGGTAGGACGAGGTAGTTGGTGGGGACGGGGAAGGGCGGCGAGAGCCGCCCTTCTTGCGTCCCGCGCGGACCGGCGGCGGAAGAAACCGAGGGGGCGAGCGCTCGCCTCCCAGCCGGGTAGCTCCCAAGCCACCAGCTGAATTGCGACGGGATGCCACGCTCTCTCGGAAGACCGGGCAGCGAAGACCTGAGACGAGCGAGCGCTCAGCTACCTGGCTGGCAACTGAGCGCTTGTGGTTCTCAGTAGAACCATCTCCCGCCGGCTACCTCCCCGCCGGCAGCGCCCCCACCTGGGAACTGATCTGTTCGGCGTCCTCGTCGAGTGCCGAGTACCCGTACAGGTAGCTGTAGTAGCGGTAGACGCCAGCCGCCTTGACGTCGTTCATCACGGCGCCGACGATGCGGATCGGCAGGCGATCGACCATGCGCAACTTGGCCTCGGCCAGCTTGCGGTCACTCGTGCCTGTACGGAGTACGAACAGCATGTGTCCCGTTGCCGTCGCCAGGACGTACGGGTCGGATCCCGCACCCAACGGCGGGCTGTCCATGATGATCACGTCGAAACGCTCGCGCATGCTCGACAGGAGCGTGCTTTGCGCTTCTGACATCAGGAGCTCTGGTGCACGGTGGCGGCGCGTGCCGCAGGGAATGACCCAAAGGTTGTCCTGGCCCGAGGCGCGAAGCACGCTTTCCAGACGCGCGTCACCAGCGAGGTAGTCCACCAACCCCGGACGACGGTCGACACCGAAGACATCGTGAAGCTTGCCGCGGCGGGTGTCGCCATCGATCAGTAGCGTGCGGTAACCCGCCTCGGCGTACGAGAGCGCGAGGTTGGCCGAAACCAGCGATTTGCCGTCGCCCGCTCCCGGGCTCGTTACCGTGAGTGCGATCGGACCGCCCTGGAAAGCGTGTGTTATCGAAAGCCGGATGGATCTGAAGGCCTCGATCGCCTGCGATGCTTCCTCCGGGTCTGACGCGACATCCGGGTTCTTGGGCAGAGTCGGAACGACACCAAGTATAGAAAGCCCGAGATCGCTGGAAACCTGACCTGGATAACGCAGCCTTGGATCCACGTGGTCGAGCAGCAGGGCGAGCCCGATGCCGCCGGCAAGTCCCGCCACGATCGCCATGAGCAACAGCCGAGGAGTGGTGTTGGCGTTGCTCGGGAAGAGCGGTGCGACCGCCGTGTCCAGAATCGAGATCTCGGCCTTGGCGCTCAGCTCCGCCAGCCGGGCCGTCTGGAAGCTACCCTGGAGCTGCGTGTACAGCCCTTCGGCCACGGAAACCTCTCGCGCCCGCTGCATCCCTTCGATCGTTCGTGCCGGAATTGCCTGAAGCTCGCGCGATCCGGCGGCGACCTGCTCGCCCAGGTCCTGCTCCCGCTGGCGCAGGAGTGCAATCGTCTGGCGAACGGTAGCTGGGATGGTCTGGCGGCGCATAGTGTTGATCTCACGCTGGAGGTGCTGCACTTGCGGCACCTCCTCGGTGAAAGTGACCAGCAGCGTGCGCTGCTCCGCCTCCTTCTCCGCCAGCCTCTGAAGCATCGAGCGGAGCTCGGAGGCGCCCGTCTGAACCGCTGGGATCAGCAGAAACGCATCGACCGAGAAGTCGCCCTGCTCGGCGCGGCGCAACAGCCGCTCGAGCTGCTCGCGGTCGCGGCGCGCGTCGGCCTGCGTCATCTTCTGTTCGAAGTAGCCTTGGAGTACGGTGTTGGTGGTCTCGTCCACACCGCCGGCGATGGTCGTTCCTTCACTGGGAAGGGTGATGGTGCGTGTGCGGAAGGCCTGGTACGCTTGCTCCTTCTGCCGGAGATCGCGGGCGGCCTCCTCCAACTGCCCCTCGATGGTGCGCATCACCTCCACGAAAGTCCGCTTCTTGAGGTCCTCTGCTACCGCGACCAGCTCCCGAAGGAGGGTGTTCATTGTCACCGCGGCGTCTACTGGATCGCTGGAGGTGAGGCTGAGGCGCAGGGTCTGTCCCCGATCCCGCGAGGGCGGGCTGACGGAGATCCGGTTCGCCAGGCCGTACGCGGCCGCTGTGGGCGACTGGACGCTGAACGACACGTGCTGGCCGGCTTGCAAGAGGGCTGGTTCGGGCGCCCACCGCCAGTCGAGCGTCCGCCCGATGGAGTCGCCAACGAGCCCGCGCTCAACCACTTCCTCCTCGGCATTCACCAGCGAGTACTCGCGCCCTGTGGCATCCACCTGAAGAATGAAGCGCCCTCCGGCCATGTTGGAGCCGGGTTCAAAGCCCAGGAAGAACACTGAATCCTTCCGGGAGTCCGGTCGAATGTAAAGGCGACGCTTCCGCACGACGTGGTCGAATACGGCGCGGCTGGTGAGCAGGTCCGCCCAAGCGGTGCCCGAGGAAAGCGGGTCGCTGGCCACGATGGCGCCGCCGGCGCGAGCCTGGCTCGCGTCGGGAGACACCCACACCGCACCGTGTACGGTGTAAAGGGGGGTGTAGAAGCGTGTAAGCAGGAGCCCGATAGAGGTGCCGAGCACCGCCAACGCAACTATCAGCCATTTGTACCTGATGAGAGCGGCAGTGTAGCGCTCCCACGGGATGCCGCCCTCCTCGGCCGGCGGCTGTGCATTCCATCCGTGCCATTCGGCCGGAGGTGCGCCACCGGTCTGCTCGAGAGCAGTGTCTGTGCTGGGCTTCGCGGGAAGATTGCCGGACATGCGGTACGGATCCTCTTCGGTTCCGGGAGAGTTGTGCAAGACCTTCAAGATGTGGGAGATACCCCACACGGGCCAGGCGTTCCAGCCCCCTGCTCGTGACGCTGCCAATGCAAGAACGGACCCAGCGTTCGACAGGTACCGCGACCTCCTCAATGGCAACATGCTTTCGCTGCGACCGACAAGTGTTTCTTGGCGAGTGGCGGCTTTGGCTTAGCCGATTCAGCGCCGGTCAGCCCCCGACCGAGCCCAGCGATAGCTTGCGTAACGACTGACCTTCGCGAGGAGGTAGTCGTCACCCAGTTGTTCGCGTGAATGTAGGCGCAATCCAACGGTACCGTCGCCGGTTTCCGGCATCTGTGCTCTGTAACGAAGTGTTGCCTGCGTGCACGTCGTGTGGTCCTGAAGTAACAGCCGCCTGTAGTGGGAGTGCAACGAAACTGCTTGACGAACTGCCTGTGCGCCGTTAGAGAGGAGCAGTAACCGACTTCCCGGTGTTCTGCAGATTTCCTCGGGCGTGCCTACATCACACGCGCTCTGAACATGCGCTCGGAGAACCCTCAAGGATGACGACGCCGTTCGCTCTGGATAACGCCATCCCGTCGAACCTGGAACAGACACCGGTCCGGGACCCATTGTCCATCCCCCCTGTGGTCAAGGCAAGCATCCACATCCTGCTTGTGGATGATGACCGGACGCTTCGGGACGGATGTGCCAGCGTGTTGAAGGTAGAGGGCTTCAACGTCACGAGCACGGGACGGGGGGACGAGGCGCTCGACTTGGTAAAGCGGCGAAGGTTCGACCTGATCCTTGCCGATCTGTACATGACCCCCGTATCCGGGCTGGACATCCTCAAGGCCGCCCTCGAGGCTCACCGCGAGACCATTGTGGTAGTGATGACGGGAAATCCGAGCGTCAGCTCGAGCGTCGAGGCGCTGCGGCTCGGTGCGTGGGACTACCTGCCGAAGCCCTTCTCCGCCACCCACCTCCAGGTGCTCATCGGCCGCGCTTCGCACGCCGTCATGGTGGCGCGCGAGACGAACGAGCTGCGAATGCAGCTCATCAAACAGAATGGCAACAGCGACAAGTTGACGCTGCTCGGGATCGCGCCCGCCTTCCGCAAGGCGGTGGAACTGGCGCGAAAGGTAGCGGCCACTGATGCCTCGGTGATGATCACTGGCGAGAGCGGCACGGGCAAGGAGGTGATAGCGCAGTTCATTCATCATCACTCGCGTCGCGCAAGCCGGCGCATGGTGCCCATCAACTGCGCCGCGCTGCCCGAGCCCCTGCTCGAGTCAGAGATGTTCGGCCATCGCAAGGGCGCGTTCACCGGTGCTGATCGGGATAAGCCGGGGCTTCTGGAAACCGCCAACGGTGGGACGCTTTTCCTGGACGAGCTCACCGAGATGTCGCATCCGATTCAGGCGAAGCTGCTGCGCGTCCTTCAGGACGGAGTCGTGCGGCGCGTCGGTAGCGAGCAGCAGGATGCAATTGTCGATGTACGGTTCATCTCGGCCACCAATCGCGACCCGCAGGATGCGGTGAACGGCAACATTCTGCGTGAGGATCTCTTCTACAGGCTGCGGGTGGTGCCCATCAAGCTTCCACCACTCCGCCAGCGCCTGGAGGACATTCAGCTTCTCGCCAACCACTTTCTGGCGCACTACTGGGAGCGCCACCGACAGTCGAGCGACGCGTCGCCAAAGCTCACCGAAGACAGCGTGGAGTTCCTCCGTTCGCGCCCGTGGCGCGGCAACGTCCGTGAGCTTCAGAATGTGATTGAGCACGTTGCCGTGCTTTCGGAACCGGGCCAGCCAATCCGCCCGGAGGACATCCCCGTATATGAGGATTCCTCAAGTGCCGGCTCCACGAGCGCGAGCTCGCTCGCCATGGCGCTCAAGGATGAGCCGTACCATTCGGCAAAGGAGCGGCTGATCGGACAGTTCGAGAAGGAATATCTGGCGCGACTCGTCGTTCGAGCTGGCGGGAACATGTCGCGAGCCGCGCGGCTCGCGAACATCGACCGGACTACCCTGTATCGATTGATGGAGAAGCACAGCATCAGGCGCGCCGAGCTGGAGGACGGCGGCGAGTGAATCGAGGCGAGCGGGGGGCCGGACGCCCTGCGCTCGACGAGCGGCAACGCGAGAGCCGGGCTCCGGAGAGGGCCGATCGCTCACCCGTAGCCAGTCAGGCGGGCGGCGTCGGCGCGACACCTGCCGAGGCAGCGGTGAGCGAGCTGCTCGTTGCCGCCGCTGAGCGCGCCTGGAGAAAGGGTGACGAGCGCCAGCGCCCGGCGGGCGCTGTTCTGCGCACTCAGCTTCAACTCCTCGGCTCCGCGGCTGTGGATGCGTATGCGGGTCGCACTCCGACGCTGCATGGCATTGCCCCATCCGCTCCATTACGGAGCATGCTGGACGCGTTGCGGAGTGAGCTGCTGGCCTCGCGAGATGCCGTCGATGTGAGCTCGGAACGCGTGCTGGAAGCCGTTTACGCGCTCGATGCCCTGGCGCGCGTTCTCGACGCCGACACGGCTGTTCGGTTCACCGAACATCTTGCCGCGCGTGACGGGCTGGAACTGCTGGTGGAGGTCGCGCACGATCTGCGCTCGCCGCTGGGGTCTATTCTCTTCCTGGCGGAAGCCCTGCGAAAGGGGCACAGCGGCCCCATTAACGGCGTGCAGGAGCGCCAGCTCGGTCTGGTCTATAGCGCCGCGTTCGGGCTCAGTTCCCTCGCCAGCGACCTCATGGAGCTGGCGCGCGGAGGCGATCGCCTGGTGGAGGCGCAGCCAGTGAGCTTCTCGGTTTCGAGTATCCTGCGCTCGGTTCGCGACATCGTGCAGCCGATGGCGGAAGAGAAGGGACTGGAGATCCGACTGGTCATTCCGGAGGCGGACTTCCGCGTGGGCCACCCCTCCGCCTTGAATCGCGTTCTCCTTAATCTGACGACCAACTCTCTCAAGTTTACCGCGGCCGGTTACGTGGAGGTCAGCGGGCGCCAGACCTCGCGAACGGCGGTCGAGTTTGCGGTGCGCGATACAGGTCGCGGAATTCCTCAGCCAGTGATATCCTCGCTATTCGAGGCGTTCCGAAAGCGCGAGGACACCGAGGACTACCTGTTCTCGAGCGCCGGTCTGGGGCTGGCAATCTGCCGAAAGCTGGTCGTGGCGATGGGAGGCGAGCTCGAGGTGGAAACCGCTCCGAACGAGGGAACTCGTTTTCATTTCACGCTGGATCTTCCAATCTCGGCGCGGTTGTAGAAGACAGGAGCAGCGGCCCTCCTCCGGAACGATGGGCAGCTGGCGGCATATAAACAGAGTCCGTTTTCCTCGAGAGACTCTCTGCACGCCAGCCATGAAGCAAAAAGTCCTTCTTCTACTTCCGCTAGTCCTGCTGGCAGCCTGTGAGAGTGCGCGTACTCTGCGGCAGACGGTTCTGGGTGCCACTCCGCACGAGCGTTATGCTGCCTCTCTTCGCGAGGCCGGCCTGCACGAGACCGCGCTCGGCCGTCGCTGGGTCGATGCTGGCGAGCAGGCACTGAGCTGGCCGACCCCCGCGGTGTTGCCATTTCATGAGGTGACGTTCGTCAGCGCGGTTGAGCCGTCGGCTGTTGCCTACCGTTTTCATGCGCTCCGTGGCCAGCGTGTGCACGTGATTGTCGACGCCAACTTCGACGAACCCGCTCGTGTGTTCATCGACCTCTTCGAGGCCCCCCTCCCGCGGGACACGAACCAGCGCGGAAGTCATGTCGCCGCCGCGGAAGAGGGTATGCTGACGCTGGAGTACGAACCGCGCCGCGATACGGAGTTGCTGCTGCGCATTCATCCCGAACTACTGCGCACGGTGCGCGTAGGCGTGGAGGTGAGGACAGCGCCAACGCTCGCTTTTCCGGTTGACGGTCGCGACACGCGCGCCGTGGGTAGCCGATTCGGTGTGCCGCGCGATGGCGGGAGCCGAGTGCATCATGGCGTGGACATATTCGCGCCGCACGGAACCCCGGTTGTGGCGGCCGGTGATGGCGTGGTGCGTCGCGTCGGAACAAACCGTCTGGGCGGCAACGTCGTCTGGCTGTCGGATTACGATCGCGGTGTATCCCACTACTACGCTCATCTCGACACGCAGCTGGTGGAGGCAGGCATGCGAGTGCGCGTCGGCGACACGCTGGGGCTCGTGGGTAATACCGGTAATGCTCGTACTACGCGTCCACATCTGCACTTCGGTCTGTACGCCGGACGTGGCGGTCCCGTTGATCCATGGCCGTTCCTCTACGAGTCGCCCGCCGCGCCGGCACGCGTGACGGCAGATACGGCCCGGCTGGGCGGCTGGTCGCGGTCGAGCGCTGCGGAGTCGCTTAACCTTCGTGACGCGCCCGGCGAGCGTGGGAGGGTGACCGCCCGTCTGGCCAGGCACACCCCGCTTCGCGTGCTCGGAGCGTCCGGATCGTGGTTCCGCGTCGAGCTTCCCGACGGGTCCGGCGGTTATGTTGCCGCAGCTCTCACCGAGGGCGTGCAGCGGCCCATTGGCCGCCAGCGCTTCGCGGCCGGTGCATCGCTCCTCGACCGGCCAGGCGTGGGGGCAGTTGCCATGGACACCGTTCGGGCAGGCGATTCCCTCCCAGTGCTCGGCAGGTTCGCCGGCTATGTGATGGTGGAGGCGGGGGAGGGTCGAACTGCTTGGATAGCGGACTGACCGGTTTGGGCGCCGAGTGCCAGGAGATCAGGGGTGCTAGGCTTCCACCGTTTCTGGAAGCGCGATCCCGTGGCTCCGCGCAATCGCGAACACGTCTTCAGCGGTGAGCACATCATTCTGAATCAACGCCTGAGCCACGGCCTCGACGGCCGCCGAGTGCTCGCGGACGATGGCCTCGGCGCGCTGCGCCTGCACCGCGAGTAGCTTGCGGACGGCGTCGTCGATCTGGGACTGAAGCTGTCCGCTTGGCGCGCCGCCCTGGGCAACGGGCTCGGCGCTGATCAGGCCCAGGTCATCGCTCATCCCGAACTCCGCCACCATCCGTCGCGCCACGCTAGTGGCCTGAACCAGGTCGCCTCCAGCTCCAGACGTGACCGCGTCCCCTCCCAGGAAGACGAGCTCGGCAGCTCGGCCGCCGAGTGCTTTGGCGAGGATACCCTCCAGATAGCGACGCGAGTAGAGGTGTCGGTCGGCCTCAGGGGCAAAGTGGGCGGCTCCCAGGGACCGCCCCCTGGGCTCGATCGTGACCTTGTGCAGTTTGTCTTCGGGACAGGCAATCAAACCGACGACCGCGTGTCCCGCCTCGTGAAGCGCAATGAGCTTTCGTTCGTGTTGCGACACGAGGATCCCACTCCGAATCCGGCCGAGCATGATCTTGTCACGTGCCTGCTCGATGTGGGCGTTAGTGATCACGCTGGAATTGTCGTGCACTGCCACGATCGCAGCTTCGTTCAGGAGGTTGGCCAGCTCGGCCCCGGAATGGCCGACCGTCAGGCGGGAGAGCCGCTCGAGGTTCACATCGGGGGCGAGCGGCGCCCTGGCAGCATGAATTCGCAGGATCTCGAGGCGGTCTGCGGCACCGGGGAGCGGAACCTCCACCACGCGGTCGAAGCGGCCTGGGCGACGCACGGCCGGGTCCAGCATGTCCTCACGATTGGTGGCCGCCATCCAGATGATCCCTTCATTGGCGGCCATGCCGTCCATCTCGACGAGGAGCTGGTTCAGAGTGACCTCCTCCTCGCCGGATCGATTCGGGCGGCCGCGTCGGCCGCCCAGCGAATCGAACTCGTCGATGAAAATGATGCATGGCGACGCCTCCCGGGCCTGCTTCGCAAGCTGCCGTACGCGACGGGAGCCCACACCCACGTACATCTCGTTGAAGTCGGATCCGGCGGCGACGATCACGGGACAGCCCGCCTCTCCGGCGACAGCACGCGCGAGGAGGGTCTTGCCCGTGCCAGGAGGACCGACGAGCAGGACTCCGCGCGGGCAGTTCGCTCCCATGGCCCGAAAGCGGTTCGGATCCTTGAGGTAGGCGATCACGTCACGCAGCTCCGCCTGCGCCTCGCGAGCGCCGCCAACGTCCGACAGGGTGAGCTGACGCGACGGTGGTGTGGGGACAAACCGCTTGGGGCCCAGACCGCCGCGCTGCCTCAGCAGGAGAAAGGTGACGATGGCGAGGATCGCCATGACGCCCAGGAGTTGGACACCCATCTCGGCGCCACGGCCAATTCGGGGCTCGGTAACGCGTACCTCGATGCCGGTCGCGCTCCAACGCTCGAGGTCGGAAAGGGTGACAGCCCGAGTTGGAACGACCGTCTCAACGACCCGGGTCTGGCGCCCATCGACAACCTGAGGCCGTCGAAAAGTGGCCACCACGCGGGTGCCGCCATCGAGGACGCGAAGTCGCTCGATCTGGCCGGCGGAAATCGCGGCGGCGACTTGCGAGTACGGCACCGGCTCATGGACCGCCGGCATGGCCTGGCTGCCCCGCCAGATTGCCACACTCGCCAGAACGCCGCCAAGGACCAGAAGTGCGATCGGCCAGTAGCGCACCGGGCCGCGGCGCGAGGACAGGGCGAACGCGCTGCGAAGTCTCCAGTTCCGGCGCTCGCGGCGAGCCGTGGGTGAGGCGGGTGCTTCGGATTTCAGTGGAGGTGGAAAGCTGGCCACAAGAAACTACTCTTCACGGAAGAATCAAGCGCGCGACTCGAACGGTATAGTACACGGCGACGTGGCGAAGGGTCGCTCGATCTGCGGGCAGAGCCGCGGAACACGGACCCGAAGGAAGGACTCCAGAATGCGACGAGGGTAACTCTCGCGTCCAGCGCTTCGATTCGAACACCGGCGCGATCCGGCTCTCACCCAATTTAGCGCGAACGAGTGGAGAATTCCACCATCGGGAGCCTGCCAGCCGGTTCGTAATCGCAGAATGCCTCCGGTGTCGAAGGCATCTGGCTGGCAGCCCCTGGGCTCACATGTGCCTGATACATCAGCCCCCCGGCCACCCGGCCCGACACTCCAGCCCGACAGCCCTTCTACGACACCCGCTTCGTCTTCCGTCTCAGGAAATCCATGAGAATGAACTGACCGAGCGTAAGCGTGTTCGTGAAGTACGCCTTCCCTCTGCTGATCGCGCTGACCCGCTTGACGAACTCCACCAGCGATCGGTCGCGCGCCAGCATGAAGGTGTTGATCATGATCCCGGCGCGCCGGCAGTTGGCAACCTCCCGAATCGTGTGCGAGATCACAGTCGCGTCCAGCCCCATTGAGTTCTTGTAGATCTCCCCATTCGGCATCGTGAGTGCGCTCGGTTTGCCATCCGTGATCATCACTATCTGCCGCATGTCCTTCTTCTGGGACATGAGGAGGCGGCGGGCGAGCTTGAGTCCTTCGGCGGTGTTGGTGTGGTAGGGTCCCACCTGCGCGTGCGCGAGCCGGGCAAGGGGGATCTCCTCGGCAGAGTCATGAAATAGTACCACCCGCAGCGAGTCGCCGGGGAATTGGGTGCGGATCAGATGCGTAAGCGCCAGCGCGACCTTCTTGGCTGGCGTGAAGCGATCTTCACCATACAGGATCATCGAGTGTGACGTGTCGAGCATGAGCACGGTAGCGCAGGATGATCGGTACTCCGCCTGCCGGACCATGAGATCCTGATAGTCGAGGTCCAGCGGCGTCTCGAGGCTGCCCGTGCGGGCCAAGGCGTTTAGCAGCGTAGCGTTGACATCGAGGTTGAGCGTGTCGCCGAACTCGTACTGTTTGCTCGCCGCGTCCGCCTCGACCCCGGTGGCGAGCCAGGGCGTATCGTGGCTGCCGAAACTGCTGCGTCCGAGAGACCCGAGAAGATTCCGCAGCGTGCGGTACCCGAGGAAATCGATGCCCTTCTGAGTGAGATTGAATTGTACGTCGCGCGACGCTGCATGCGCGAGCCCGCCGGGGCCGGTGACGGTTTCATGGCTTCCGGGCATCCGCGGTGGGGAATCGACGCTCAGGTAGCCTTCCTCGATCATCCGCTGGACGATTCCGTCGAGGAGCTGTGCCAGCCTCGTCTCGCCATCCTCCGAGCCGTCGCCGCGCAGCGCTTCCAGCATCTCGCCGCTGAATTCGCCACTCTCCATCAGCGCGTTCAGGATCGCCTCGCGCAGCGCGTCGAGCGAGCGATCGGCATCATCGCCAAAGTCGCCCCAATAGGGGTGCGTCTGCGCGCCCCCCGCGAAACCCGACTGCAAGAGAAAATCGGCCAGCTGGTCGATCAACCCTTGCAGGTCGACAGCGTCGGCAAGGGCAGGCGTGTATTTCGAGTACGTGTGAAAGCGCATCGGCTGCTCCGTTTCCAACCGGATCATATTACACTGCGCAACTGTTGGCGAGCGTTGCACCGATTGTGCTGATCGCTCGCCCTTCTCAGTCTATCATCGCCGGCCACGGCTGGACGCCCACAGCGCACCCCGAACCGTGTCACGACCAACACCAGCGCTCAACCCGTTTCGGGTAGTCCAGAAGCATCGCAACTTCCGGATCTTCTGGAGCGGGCAGACGGTTTCGCTGATCGGCACCTGGATGCAGACCGTCGCTTTGGGCTGGCTCGCTCTGGAGCTCACGAACGATCCGTTCATGGTCGGGCTGGTGAGCGCCTCGTCGTCGTTTCCGGTGCTGCTATTCTCGCTGTTCGCAGGCGTTCTGGCGGATCGTTACGACAAGTTGCGCATCGTACGCGTGGCGCAGACGCTGCTGCTCGTCCAGGCGGCTACCCTCTGGTGGTTCGTCTGGTCGGGTAACGTCAGCATAGGCTGGCTGCTGGCGCTCGCGCTGCTGAACGGCGCGGTCGTTGCCTTCGAGATCCCCGCTCGCCAGGCATTCGTGGTGGAGCTGGTCGGACGCGAGGATCTGCTCGACGCGATTGCCCTGAACTCGGGCGGATTCAACCTCGCGCGCATCATCGGGCCTAGTCTGGCAGCGGGGGTGATCGCGACGCTCGGCCTTGAGTGGTGCTTCGCCTTGAACGCTGTCAGCTACCTGGCGGTGCTCGGCGGCCTCCTTTTGGTGCGGATCCCGCCGTATCAGCAGCACGTGGGGGCGTCGACGGCACTGGAGGGGCTTCGCCAGGGACTGGCGTTCATGCGGACGCAGCGCGAGGTGGCGGTACTCATGCGGATGGTCGCTGTATACGCAATCTTCGGCGCTCCCTTCCTCGTGCTCATGCCGGTGATCGCGCGTGATGTGCTGGGCAGCAGCGCTACGGCGTATTCGGTGCTTTATGCCTGCGTCGGTATCGGCGCGCTGGCGGCCGCGTTGGCACTCGCCGCTGCCGGACGACGCGTGCGTCGCGGCCGGCTTCTGGCTCTGGCTGCGCACGCGTTCGCCATTCTCCTCGTGTTGTTCGCGATGTCACGGTGGCTTCCGCTCTCTGGAGCGCTGCTCGTCGTGGTGGGCTTCACCATGGTACTCACCAACGCGCTCTCGAACACCATTCTACAGACCATCGTGCCCGATGGTTTGCGCGGGCGTATCATGGCGGCGTATGCATGGGTGTTCGTGGGTTTCGGGCCCATCGGCTCACTGGTAGCAGCCTTTGCTGCCCGGCACGTTGGAGCCCCCCTCACGATTGTCGTCGGTGCCGTGGTGACGCTCACCTTCGTGGCCTGGGCATTTGCAGCGAACCCGAGGTTGCGTGCCCTGTGATCAAGCGATTCTGACACTTCACTCCACCGCGAAGCTTGTTCGGGCGAGATCGGCGACCAGCTCGGCGGCTCCGTCCACGCCAAGCCAGTCGGTGTTGAGCATCACGTGATAGTTCTCCAGGTCGCGCCATCCGCGACGCCAGTGCGTCCGCACGTATTGCTCACGCTGGCGGTTGGTGTCATCCACCAGCTTGGCTGCCTCGTCGGCGGTCAACCCTGTACGCGCGATGGTTCGCGCGATGAGCGCCGGTCGCGGCGCGAAGCAGAAGATGTGAAGCACGTCCGTTCGCTCGGCGAGCATTGACTGAGCCCCGCGCCCAACGACAACCGCATTCCCCGTCGAGGCCGCCTCGCGAATCACGAGCGTCGTCACCTGTACGATGCGTTCCTCGCTCGGAGGGAGCGGTCCGGCCGGTGTTGGGGGCATGGCTTCGGGGGCGGAGAGCGTCAAAGCATCGGCAAGACGCTGTACCAGCGTAGGTACGCGTTCCTCCCGCGCTGCCACCTCATCAGCGGAGACCCCGAGGCGCTCGGCAACCGAATCCACCAGATCGTTGTCGAGCAGCTGCCAGCCGAGCGACTCGGCCACGCGTTTCGCGATCTCGGAGCCGCCGGATCCGAACATCCGGGAGATGGTTATGACGGACATGAAAGTATGAGCGCCGGGTGAGCAGGTGCGAGGAGCAAAGGGGCCGTGAGCCAGCGACCTGATTCCTACTACGCCGTCATCCCTCCGCCGAACGGATCCTGATACGGCCGGCGTCGTTCAGGTATCTGAGCGCGGCCGTACTCGCCAGTTTCGGAGCGCGAAATCTTGCGGCGCGCGACGAGCGATTCCAGCACCAGCTCACAGGCGGCGGTCGTCGCGTGAGGATCGGCGGCATCCGCCAATCCGGAGGAGTGTACCAGCTCCACCAGTCCGGGCACTGCCTCGAAGCCGTTGAGCATTGCCCTCGACGGCAGGTCATCACCCACCTGGAGGGCGCGCCCTTCGTCGAACCAGATTACGATGGCGTCAGTGAATGCATTGCGCGCCCGCGCCTGGAATGTGGCGTCGGCGGCACGCCTGACCAGCTCGCGGGCGATCGCGGCGCCGCCGATCAACTCGCCTTCGTACTCGAGCTCGATCTTTCCCGTCATCGCCGGCAGAGCCGCGTAGACATCGGAGATTCGCGGTACAGCGGCGTCCTCGCCGTGAAGCAGGGCACGCCGCTCGGCGCTCGAGATCGCGTTTTCCAGCACGGTGATCGGCAGTCGCTGCGACACACCGGATCGCCGGTCGATGCGCTTGTCGGTGCGCGCCTCGAAGGCGACGCGCTCGATCACCTCCGCCACCAGGTCGGGCACCTGAACCGGAACCGCTCGCGTCTCGGCCCAGGCTTCCTGACGCGTGATTGCCATGCCGAGGTCGACGGATTCCGGATAATGCGTACTGATTTCGCTGCCGATACGATCCTTGAGTGGCGTGATGATCTTGCCGCGCGCCGTATAGTCCTCCGGGTTCGCCGTGAAGCAGAGTAGTACGTCGAGGGGAAGCCGGATCGGGTAGCCTTTTATCTGAACATCCCCCTCCTGCATGATGTTGAAGAGGCCTACCTGAATCTTTCCGGCCAGATCGGGGAGCTCGTTGAGCGCGAAGATTCCGCGATTGGCCCGTGGAAGCATGCCGTAGTGAATGGTGAGCTCATCCGAGAGCAGATGGCCGCCGCGCGCCGCGCGGATCGGATCGACGTCGCCGATGATGTCTGCCATGGTGACATCGGGCGTGGCGAGCTTCTCCACGTATCGCTGGTCGCGCGGAATCCAGGCGATGGGCGTGTCATTTCCGGCCTCCTCCACGCGCGCCCGTCCGAATTTGGAGATGGGTGCAAACGGATTGTCGTTCACCTCGCTCCCCTCGATGATGGGAAGCATGTCGTCCAGGAGCGACGAAAGTGCACGGAGCAGGCGGGATTTTGCCTGTCCGCGCAGCCCCAGCAGAATGAAGTTGTGACGTGAGAGCAGTGCGTTGACGAGTTGAGGCATCACCGTTTCCTGATAGCCGAGGACGCCGGCGAAGAGCGAGTCGCCGCGGCGAAGGTGCGCTATGAGGTTGCCGCGCACCTCGTCCTTGACCGAACGGCAATGGCGGTGCGGATCGCCTAGCGAAGAGCGCGCTAGCGCTCCGAGCGTGGTGGGATAGGAACTCACTTGAGGCCTCAACAAGGTGACGAGCGCAAGCTGGCGCGCTGGTGCGTCTTCGGAAGGTAGGTTCGGTGGCAATGGGTCGCCAGCGGCGATCAGGTCCGCTCGCTCCCGCGCCGCTCGAGACCGAGCAACTCTCGGACGAAGCCGCCAGCGGCATCCATCCCCTGGGCTCCAAGGAGCAGGACAAGGTCGCCATAGCCGGCCTGATGCACTACCTGCCGTACGGCGGGCTGGAGCTCCGGCTCGAATTCGTACTCGATGCCGGCGCCGTCGAGGCGGGCGCGGACGGCATCGCGCTCCTCCGCGGTGACGCGATCACGCGGGCCTGCCACATCCTCACTCGACGTCACGATGAGCCTGGCCGGACGGTGGCGCAGGCGCGCCATCAGCGCCTCGGCGTTGCTGGCGTTGATGGAAGGGCCGCGCGCGCCGCGCACCGCGTAAACGATGTAAAGTCCTTCATGCTCCAGGCGGTCGACCGTGTCGAAGAGATGGTGAATGCTCACGGAGTTTCCAACCGTGTCGTCGATGATCATTGGGTCGCCGGGATTGAGCACCTGCATTCGCCGGTGGATGGGTCGCGCATTGGCCATCGCCGTGCGCACGGCATCTGGTCTCGCTCCGGCAAGGAGCGCTGCCATGCAGGCCAGGGCGGCGTTGGCCACCTGCTGCTCACCAAGCATCTCGAGGTGGATCTGCAATCGCATCGCCGGCACGGTCAAACCGCTGACTGCAGGGAGCGGGTGGCGGACGATAAGGGCGAAGTCGGATCCGGTACTGTTGGTCTCCACATCCGCCAGCCAGACATCCCCGTCTCCGGCACCTTGTGCGGAAACCAGTACGGGCGGGTTCAGGCTTTGGCGGAGCATGCGGCGGATGTGCTCGTCATCTGCGTTGACCACGATCGGTGCACCAGGCTCGAGCAGCTCCAGAAATCGCGCCTTGGTTGCGAGATAGTCCTCGGATGTCGGATGGAACTCCAGATGCTCGTCGGGAACGAGGTTCGTCAGTACTCCCATCGCAAGTCGCAGCCCCACCACACGCTCGAGGCGAAGTGAATGCGACGTGACCTCCAGCACCACGGTATCGGCACCTTCACGATTCATCTGAGCGAGAGCGCCGTGAATCGCAGGTGCCTCGGGAGTCGTCATGCGAGTATGCACGACATCGCCACGGAAGCGAACGCCCAGCGAGCCGATCACCCCGACATGCTGCCCCGCCTGGCTGAGCGCCTGCTCGATCAGCAGAGCTGTGGACGTCTTGCCTAGTGAGCCGGTGATGCCGATGAGGCGAAGGGCGCGTGCAGGATAGCCATGAAACGCTGCCGCGAGCATGGCCAGGGCGCGGCGCGGTTCGCTCACTACCAATGTAGGAGTTCCGGGCACGGGCGCTCTTGCGCACACCGCAGTTGCCCCTCCGCGCAGCGCCTCGGGAACGAAGTCCTCGCCATTGCGGGTGAGCCCGGGAATGGCGACGAACAGATGCCCGCTTCGCGTTTCGCGAGAGTCCGCAGATAGACCGGAAACTTCTGTATCACCTCCGGCCACGCTGCCGCCAACCACCTCGGCGAGCTCGGTCAAGCGCAAGGCAAGGGTCGACTGTAAAAGAATTTCGCTCACTTCACTCCTTGATACGGTCAGAACGTCGCGATCGCTGACCAACGTGTCAGTCTCATGAAATCACCGCCACATGGCTCGCCTTGACAGTCCGCTCGGGGCGAACCAGAATACCGGCTCACTTGGCGCGCACTGCACGCTGCGTGCGCGTGTTGGATCCATGCTCGCGGAATCACTCCAGAAGGAGACTGCCAATGAAGCGTCTGGCCGCCGTTGCCGCTGTGATGCTGCTTGCTGCATGTGCACCCAGGGATGAGGCGACGATCGAAGAGTCGCCTGATGCCGCTCCAGCCATGGCGCCGGCGCCTGCCGACACCATGATGATGCAGGATACATTGATGATGCAGGATACGTTGCACCACGATATGACGCATCCTGAAGTGACGGAGACGCCCGCGGCGCCCTGATTTCGGCCGCGATCGGCTTGGCGATGGAGGCGCGGCTCTTGCCGCGCCTCTTTTGCGTGGGGGCCATTGGCCGGGTCGTTCCGGCGGTCCGGGTCTTGCCTGCTACCAGCCGTCGGGCGGTCATGAGCTGCCCGGGACCTACGAGGAGGGAGAACCGTATGAAGATTGTATTGGCACTTGCTGCGGTGGCGGTCCTGGCCGCTTGCCCACGCGATGATCGTCCGTACACCGATACGGCGGTGCCCGGTATGGCGCCGGCGCCGACGATGCCGCAAGACACGCTGCCGTACGACACTCTGCCGCAGGATACGCTCTGGCGCGATACCATCCCGACGCCCTGAAATCCTGTTGGCGTTACCTGAGTAGAAGGTCGGCGGGCCGGCGTTCAGTCGGCCCGTCCTCTTAGCAAGCGTCCGGATAGGTGCTCACGTATTCGGGCTGCCGAGCGAGCCCTCCAGCCGTGTGCAGCGCCGCGCCAGCTCCTGCGGCGATAGGACTGGTTGCGAATCGGAGACCACCACATCTCGATCCAGCTCTACCCACGAGACGCAGCCGAAGTAGCGTCTGAGCTCCGGAATCTCGACCGGTACGGACAGCCTCGCGACTCGTAAGGCGACGACGTGGACCAGAGGTTGATCACGGTAGTGGAATCGCGATTCGACCGCCTTCCACGTCAGGCCGTGCTCCTCGCCAATGCCGCGCAGTCGCTCCAGCTCCGTCACCCGCCATACCGCTGCGGCTTCCGCCACGAGCGTAAGCTGAATCGTCCCTTCCGGCGGTCGTCGCGCGTGGGCATCGGCCAGCAGTGGGCGAAAGCGGCCAGCAAGTTCGGCTTCCTTCTCGTGGAAGAAGGTCGGATAGAGCAGGAATCGGCTGTGGCGCACGGTGAATCCAGCGCGCTGTTCCCTGATTCCTCCCTTGCGCACCATCGCGACGATGTCGCCGCGACCCAGTGCATCCGCTAGTACGGCCCATTCCTTGAGCGCGGTCCGCTCCAACTCGCTCATGGCTCCTTCCCGCCTTCTCGACACCACCTGAACGCCTCTGGTACTCCGGTCGCGGGCGCTACGCGCGGTTCCCATCCGAGTTCGAGGCGCGCTCGTTCGGAGGTGAATGGATTGTCTCTGCTGAGAAGGTCAAGCGAGGCACGGATCTGCGCGCCGAACGATGCTCCCTGCGCTCTCGATGTGATCCACGCTGCCGCGCCCACGGCGATTCGGGCGGCCGGGAGTGCCACGGGGATGGTGCGCACACGTCGCTCCAGCCCAATGGCAGCCAGCCTGATGAAGTCGGCAACGGTAACGTCGAAATCGTTGGCCAGATTGAACGCACGACCGCCTGCCTTCGAGGCGGCCGCGGCGCGTGCTATACCGTCGGCGACGTTGGCTGCATGCACCATTGCCAGCGTGGTGCGCCCTTCGGCGAACAGCGGCACGACACCGAGACGGAGCAGGCGCGCCACGCGAGGAACGAACTGCCGGTCACGTCGTCCATACACCACCGAGGGACGCACAGCGGTCGACCATATCCGCCCCCGACGGTGAGCCTCGAGGACGAGCTGCTCGGACTCTCTCTTGGAGCGGCCGTAGTGATTGCCAGGTCGCAGAGGCACCAGCGGCGCATCCTCGTCGGTCGGAACATCCCGGTAGCGGCCGCCCATTCCGTACACGGCCACGCTGCTAACATGAAGCAGCCGCGCGCCACTGCGTTCCGCCGCTTGAATGGCGTTCATAGTGCCGTCGACGTTCGTCCGGCGGAAATCCTCCCACTGGCGGCCCTTCGTGACCAGCGCGGCAGCATGGATGATCAGGTTGCAGCCGACGGCAGCATGCCGGAACGAATCGGCATCCAGAACGTCTCCCTTTACGAGCTCACCTCCGAGGGCCTCGAGCCAGCCTGCTGCGGCGCGGTTGCGCACCATGCACCGAACTCGCCAACCATCGGCAACCAGGTGTTCGACGACGTAGGATCCGACGAGACCCGTAGATCCCGTTATGAGCGCGGATCCCGTCACTCGGAGAAGGGGAGTGCGCTGACGATTGCGGCCATCTCGCCGAAGTCGCCTCTGGCCACTATCTCGTCGTTCGTTGCGGCCTCGCGCCTCACCATCGCCAGAGCGATTGCCCCAAGGGTTGGCGAGTGCACACTGCTCCTTACCTCACCCATAGACTTGCCCTCGGCAGAGAACAGTTCGCTCCCGGTGGGCGCGCCCGATGGGTGGCTGAAGCGAAGTCCGCGCAGATGGCGATTGACGTGTCCTCGAAAGTGGATTCGCGCGACTACTTCTTGCCCAACGTAGCACCCTTTGGTGTAGGAGATCGCGCCCAGCGCGTCCATGTTGGCCTCCTGCGGCAAGGTGGAGTCATCCATATCGAGTCCCCATTCCGGCCGACCCGCCTCCACTCGTGCGATCTGCCACGCGTCACCGGTGCCGCGCTCGGCGCCGGCATCCAGGGCGCGCTGCCAGGTGTGCACGGCGGCCTCCTCCTCCACGAACAGGTCGAAGCCCTCGTGCCGCAGCTCCGGCGAGCGAGCGATGAGGACCTGGCGCTCTGCACCGGGAGCGCTCAGGTGAGCATACGGTTCCAGAGCGGAGACTTCGTCTTCAGTCACCTGGCAGGCCAGTGCCACCACACGAGTCGCTGCGGGACCAAAAACGCCGAAGTGTCGCAGCCGGTGCCCTACCTCCTCATAGGGAGCGAAACGGGGATTGATGTACTTGTGCACGAGCTCGCGCCAGCCTGGAGTGGCACGCTCGGGCGAATCGATCAGGAAACCGTTCGATTCCGCGTAGATGCGCAGGTCCGCCACTATCCGTCCCTTCGGTGTCAACGCGCAGGCATAGAGTCCGCTGCCCGGTGCAAGCGCGTCCACGTCATTGGTGACGATGCCGGTCACGAACTCCGCCGCTCTCGCGCCGGTGACGCGCAGCCTGCCCCTGGAGCTTCGATCAACTATCAGCGCGCGCTCCCTCAGCGCGCGATACTCACGATCGTCTCCGCTGCCGCGCGGCTCCGACGTGGCCACGACACCGGTCGGTCCCGGGTTAGTCCTCATACGCGCTCCTCCATCAATCCGCTCCTCCCCGGCGATCAGCTGCGCCCACGCACCTTGGGTGCGTTGTCATTCAATGCGGCGTAGGATGCGTCGAGCAAGTCGACTGGGTGCGCCACGTTTGCCGCTGCACGCTGGCGCAGCAGGCCGGCGCCAATCTGCATCAGGCAACCCGGGTTCCCGGTGGCAACCATTTCAGCACCGGTGTCCGTGATGTGACCCAGTTTCGGTGCAAGCACGGCGTCAGCGGTCGCGGGCTGGAGCAGATTGAAGATACCGGCGCTGCCGCAACATTGATCGGCGTCGCGCAACGGAGACAAGCGAAGGCCTGGGATGGCGGTCAGCACACGCAATGGGGGATCGACCACGCGCTGAGCGTGCATCAGATGACACGGAGCATCGTAGGTGACGTGCAGCGGCAGCTCGCCACCGCTCCGCGGCCCGGCCTCGGCAAGCAGCTCGCTTACATCGCGCACGCGGGCCGAAAGGACTATCGCCCGGTCGGCCCATGCCGCGTCATCCGCCAGCAGGTGACCATACTCCTTCATTGCCGCTCCACATCCCGAAGCATTCACTCCGATGAAATCGGCGCCACTCCGCTCGAACGCCGCTATGTTCGCGCGGGCGAGTAGGCGTGCTGCCTCCAGATCGCCGGCATGTGCGTGAAGCGCCCCACAGCAGCGCTGCCCCGGAGCGTCCACGACCGCGTAGTCGTTGACGACGAGCGTTCGTTCGGTGGCGCTGTTCGTCTCACGGAAGAGTCCCTCCATCACGCAGCCGCGCAGAAGTGCCACGCCACCACGCGACCCCGATCCATTTGCAGGGTAGCTCCGGCGCTCGAGGCGCGAACGGCTCGAGGCCAGCATGGCGAAGGCGAACCCCGGGCGACCCGGCAGCCTGGCGAGGACCAATGCCAGGCCTGTGGTGCGCAGCAGGCGCGCCGCCAACATTGCCGGACGGGCCAGCGCCGGTGTCGCGAATACGCGGAGGATGAGGCGCGCCAGCAGAGGCAGTGGGCGCGAGCGCGCCAGCGTGGCGCGCGTTGCTTCAAGCAGCTGGCCATAGGGAACGCCAGAGGGACAAGCAGTCTCACAGCCGCGGCACCCGAGACACCTCTCGATGTGCGTGTGTACCACCTGATCATCGGGCAGCAGGTCGCCTTCCACGAGCGCGCGCATGAGCATGATCCGCCCGCGCGGACTGTCGTTCTCATCACCCAGCGCGAGGTACGTGGGACAGGCCTGCAGGCAGAAACCGCAGTGCACGCAAGTCATGATACCAGGTACGGCCTGGGCGAGCGGCGTATCCGGCAGTGCGCACGCCGGCAACTCTGAGCGAGAGCGCGTCGGTGTGCTCATGGGGAATCTCCCAGAATGCCGGGGTTGAGGAGCCGGTGTGGATCGAACGCGGCACGAACTCGCCGGTTGAGTGGCGTATCGACCCCGTGTCCCCGCAACCTGGACCACCATAGCCGGGGGAGGCGCTCGACAACCACCACGTGCGGAGCATCGACCAGCACACCGAGCGCGGCATCGAGCTCCTCGCGGTTGCCAGCAGGAACTATGGCTCTGGCGATTCCGCGCACGGCGCAAGCATGCACCATGGTACCGGGCGCCAGGGCGGCGGCGGTGCGCATCGAGAGCCAGACGTCGGGGAGCCGCGACGGTGCTCGCGACAGACGCACCACCGCCGTCTCCTCTTGCTCTATCGTCGCGAGTGAGTTCCAGATCGTGCTCGGCAGATTCTCCAGATCACCTATCTCCGTAAGAGCCGACCGTTGTGCGACCAGCGCCTCCAGGTTACCAGCCAGACGAATGGCGATCCGCGTGTGTCGATCGAGCCCGAGCGACACGCACAGATCCGGGGAGAGCAGATGCATTGCAAGGGGGGCGATACGCGCACTGCGGAGACGCGCCAGCGATTGACGGATCATGGCGTCTGTGGCGAGCACGAGCGCCACCGTTTGATCGCCCTCGGGGAGGGCACGAAGTCTGACCGTTACTTCGGTGATCACGCCGAGCGTTCCCCAGGAACCAGTGAAGAGCCGGCAGAGATCGAAGCCAGCAACGTTCTTCACGACGCGTCCACCGCCCCGCACTATCGCCCCCGTACCCGTTACCACCTCGATGCCCAACACGGCGTCGCGCGGCGACCCAAACGCGGCTGCGAGTGGGCCCGTCGATGCCGTCGCAACCGTAGCGCCGAGCGTACCGCTCGGATGGCCGAAGGGATCGAGCGCCAGCCACTGGCGCTCCGCGCCGGTGGCGCTCGCAATCTCGGAAAGGGGCGTCGCGGCGCGCGCCGTGAGAGTAAGGTCTCCCGGAACGTAGTCCACAATTCCGCCTACCCCTGAAAGTGAAATCTCCTCCGCACCGTCCACCGGTGCTCCGGCGGACATCCAGGTGCCGGATCCACGAATGCGCAGCGGGGCGCGGTGCGCGATGGCCTCGCGTACCACATCCCGCACCTCGGCGGTGGCGACGGGGCCGTGAGTGGTGATTCCCGAGCTCATGCCACCGGCTCCGCCACTCGCGCTGCCGGTGCCATCGCCCATTCGCGGCAGCTGTGCACCGGGACCACTTTGTCCGGATTGGAGCGGCGCTCGGGGTCGAAGACGGTGCGAAGGTCGCACATCGCCGACAGGGAGTCAGCGCTGAAGATGCGCGGCATGTACTCGAGCTTGTCCAGGCCGATGCCGTGCTCGCCGGTGATGGTGCCGCCGGCAGCGATGCACGCCTGCATGATCTCGCGACAAGCGCCCTCGACGCGCTCACTCATGCCCGGCTCGCGCGAATCAAAGCCGATGTTGGGGTGCAGGTTGCCGTCGCCGGCATGGAAGACATTGCAGATCTGGATACGCCACCGCAGCGAGATCTCGTGAATCGTGGCCAGTACCTCCGGCAGCTTTGTGCGCGGTATCACGGCGTCCTGTACCACGAGATCCGGGGCGATGCGTCCCATGGCGCCGAACGCCTTTTTTCGGCCCTGCCAGAGCCGCGCCCGTTCGGCAGGGTCGCTGGCCACTCGCACGTGACGTGCGCCGGCGTCGCGACACATCGTCTCGACTCGGCGAACGTCGGCATCGATTCCGGCAGCAATACCATCCAACTCGATGAGAAGAACCGCCGCGGCGTCTGCCGGATACCCGGCGGCGTATATCGAAGCTTCGACCGCCCTGATCGTGGGACCGTCCATCATCTCCAGGGCGGCAGGCACGATTCCGCTGGCGATGATCGCCGACGTGGCGCGCGCCCCGGCGTCGATGGAAGTGAAGTCGGCCAGGAGCGTTCGCACCGCCTCCGGATCGCGAAGAAGCCGAACGGTGATTTCGTAGGCGATGCCGAAGCAACCCTCTGAGCCCACGAAGGCGCCGGCCAGATCGTAGCCCGTATCCTCACCATCGGCGTTCCCAAGCGTAACCGTGTCGCCGTTCGGAAGCACGACTTCCAGCTGCGCAACGTGATTGAGCGTCACGCCATACTTCAGGCAGTGGGGCCCGCCCGAGTTCTCAGCCACGTTGCCGCCGATCGTGCAGGCCGTCTGGCTGGACGGATCCGGAGCGTAGTGCAGCCCGTGAGCGCTCGCCGCGCGGGTGAGCGAGACGTTGACGACTCCCGGTTCGACGGTCGCCAGCCCGTTCTCCGGGTCGATCCTGAGAATACGATCGAGTCGGTTGAGGCCGATCAGAACTGAGCCTTCGGCAGCAAGCGCGCCTGCCGACAGGCCGGTCCCGGCGCCCCGGGGCACGAATGGGCAGTCCTCCCTGGCCAGCAGACGCACCACAGCCAGCAGCTGTTCCCGAGTGGAGGGAAAGACGGCGAGCGCCGGCTGAACGCGGTAAGTGGGGAGGCCGTCCGTGCTATACGCCAGCAGCTCGCTGGGGCGCGACTTCACTCCGCTGGCGCCGGCAATCCCGCGCAGGCGCCGGGCAAGCCTCTCGAGGGTTCCTGGGTCCACCAGCGGAATGTAACACCTGGGGTTCGGCGTTCGGGATTCGCGGGTCAGAAGTCGGCGAAGCCTTGAAGCTCCGTCGCGCACATTACAGGGGTGAGGGGCGCTGCAGCGGTGCGGCAGGAAGGTTCAAAAAAGGGGGCCGCCTCGAGCGGCCCCCCGACACCGAACACCGAGATCGACCGCGTCGCTGCGGTCTCCGAACCCTACCCCCCCCCTTACGCCGCCGTCCAGAAACCGGCCAATGCGGCGCCGTCGGGAGATTCGCGAAGCTTCTCGAACGCTCGCTCGCGGATCTGGCGGATTCTCTCGCGTGTCACGCCCATGAGTGCGCCGATCTTCTCCAGCGTCATGGCTTCAGCGCCTTCGTCCAATCCGTAGTACAAATACAGTATCTTCCGCTCTCTCGGCGTGAGGTACTTCTTGAACACGCGATCGATGAACTCTCGCATGAGCTTGTAGTCGGTGACCTCCTCGATCTCGGCACCCTCGACGCCCACGAACCGCTCGCCGAGCGTTGCCGCCTCGCGATCGGAGCGATCGATCGGTGCGTCCAGCGAAACCTCCGTGGCCGACATCTGGCGAGAGGAACGGACCGACTCCGGTGTCTCCTCGATCAGTCTGCCAATTTCCTGATCGGTGGGATCTCGCTTCAGCACCTGGGCCAGTACCGTCTCGGCGCGCGCCAGCTTGATGAGTTGCGAGTTCTGGTTGAGGGGGATCCGGACCGACCGCGTCTGTTCGGCCAGCGCCTTCAGCACCGCCTGTCGCACCCACCAAACAGCGTACGAGATGAATTTGACCCCCTGATCCGGGTCGAACTTCTTGACCGCTTTCAGGAGGCCTTCGTTACCAATGGCTACGAGCTCGCTCAGATCGAGTCCGTGCCCCTGGTATTTTTTCACGTACGAGATGACGAACCTGAGATTGGCGGTTACCAATCGCTCCGCTGCTTTTTCATCACCCTGTTGCGCCAATCGCGCGAGCCGCCGCTCTTCGGCGGGATCCTGGATGAGAGGCAGCTTCTGGATGTCGTGCAGATACTGGTCGAACGCTGTGGAAGGAGAAGAACGGAAGAATCCCTTGGACCTCGAGTCGGTCACATGCTCCATTACACGCCCCATGCGGGTGGAAAGCGGAAGGTGGAGACAGGCTCACGAACGCTGCTGCGGCGCAGTCAGTCGCTCGGGACGCGCAGGATAACAGGGGGGAAGTGAGGCGGTCAACAGCCACAAACCGTGCCACCGCGGCGCGCCCCGCTGCCGATATGGCACCTTGTTGTGGTGTAACGACTTGCCTTCCATATCGTCCGAGAACCGACGAGTTCCCGGAAGGGCGGTTAGTCGGGTCGCTGCGTCTTGGTGGCGGCCGACGCCAGCGCGATGCCCAAAAGGACTATGACGCCTATTCCAATCCAGACTGGCGGCACGTTCAGGAGGTAGGCCGCCATGGCCAGACCCATGATCAGAACCACGAAACCGACTACGTATGTGGCGAAGGACGACATCCGGTCACCCTCTCAGTTGCGATAGTCGCAAGTATGGCAAGTGTAGTGCCCCCTCACGGTACCCGCTTCACCCCAGAGCCGCCCTCACGGTCTGCTCGGGGATGGGGACTCCCCAGCCGTCGGCAGAGGTAGCCATGGCACCTATCCGCGTTGGCAGTGCGTACAGGACTTCGCCCCGTCGCGCTTTCTTGTCCATCGCCGTAAGAGCTACTATCGAATCTGCATCGAGGTCAGCTGGTTTGGCAGCGGGCAGCTCGAACCGGCGCAGTGCCTCACCGATACGTTCAGCCGTCCCCGTCTCGGTAACGGCGAGGATCTCACCGCATCTGGTCTCCACGGCCATGCCGATGGCCACAGCCTCTCCGTGCAGCAGGGAGTAACGGGAGCTGGCTTCGATCGCGTGACCAATGGTGTGACCGAAGTTGAGGACCATACGTTCGCCCACCTCCCTCTCGTCGCGCTGCACAACGCCTGCCTTGATCTCCACACTGCGAAGGATCATCCGCGCCAGCATCGCAGGGTCGCTGCGTTCCAGCATCGCGGCGGCATCTGCGGCGGTCCGATCGAAGTAGTCGGCATCGGAAATGACCCCATGCTTGATCACTTCCGCGAATCCTGCCGCAAGCTGGGACCTCGGCAGCGTCGCCAGTACGTCGGGGTCGATGATGACCGCGGCTGGACGGTGGAATGCGCCCACCAGGTTCTTTCCCGCAGGCGTGTCCACGCCGGTCTTGCCTCCCACCGAGGCATCCACCATGGCCAGCAGGGTCGTGGGGATCTGGATGTAGGGAATGCCTCGCAGGTACGTAGCGGCCACGAACCCGGCGAGGTCGCCCACCACGCCCCCGCCCAGCGCAATGAGCGCGGAGTCGCGTCCGAAGCCCAGCGCGAGCAGCTGATCGGTCAACTGTGCCCAGCGCTCGCGCGTCTTCAGCTGTTCGCCCGCAGGAAGGGTAATCAGCTCGCCACGGCCAGAAGGCAGCAGGGCGCGAATCCGCGCCCCGTAAAGCGGGCCCACGTTGCCGTCAGTGATGACGGCGTAGCGATGTGCCCGCACTACGCGTTGAGCGCTCTCACGAATGCTCTCCAACGCGCCGGGCGCTATCGTAACCTCGTAACCGGTAACGGTGAGCTGATTCACCCCTGCGGTGCCTCCCCCGACGGTGCGTGCAGCTACCAGGTTACCTCTGCCGCGCCACCCCGCCTGTTCGCCACTCGCGCCAGCACGAAGAGAAGGTCGGAGAGGCGGTTCAGGTACCGCACCACGATCCCGGGGACATCGACCTCACCCTGGAGAGCGATCACCTTTCGCTCTGCTCGTCTGCACACCGTGCGTGCCACGTGCAGCGTGGACGCCTTGAACGTACCGCCGGGGACGATGAACGAATGCAGGGGCTCCAGCTCCGCCTCGCCATCGTCTATGGCGCGTTCGAGCTGCGCGATGCGATCATCGTCAATGCGGGCCTTCTCGAGCTGCTGCTGGACCTTTTCCGGGATTGGCGTTGCGAGGAGGGCGCCGATGCTGAACAGATCTCTCTGAATGGGGATGAGTATCTCGTCCACACGAGGCATGCTCTCTACCGATCGGGCGAGCCCCAGTATGGCGTTGAGCTCGTCAACGTCCCCGTACGCCTCGACACGCGGGTGATTCTTCGGAACGCGTCCGCCTCCGAAAAGCCCCGTGTCCCCCTTGTCCCCCGTTCTCGTGTAGATCCGCATGGGCATCAATGTACGCCGCCCGGAGGATTCCATGAAGGTGAGTGCGGGTGCATCTTTCATAGGTTGTGCCGGAACGCGCCGGCCAGCCCTGAACAGTCATTCGCCGCCCCATGCAGCACGATATCCGCGACATCACGATCATTGGTGGGGGCCCCACGGGCCTCTTCGCCGCGTTCTACGCCGGCATGCGTGGCGTGAGCGCGCGCATCGTCGACGCCCTGGCCGAGCTAGGCGGCCAGCTGACCGCGCTGTATCCGGAGAAGTACATATTCGATGTCGCGGGCTTCCCCAAGATCCTGGCGAAGGACCTGGTGAGGGGACTGGCCGACCAGATGATGCAATTCCACCCCGAGATCCTGCTCGGGCAGCGGGTGTTGGCTCTGGAGGAGGAAGACGATCACCTCGTCCTCGTCACCGAGGCGGCGCGACTGCCTACACGCACCATCGTGATCAGCGCGGGAATCGGAGCCTTTTCCCCACGGCGGCTTCCCCAGCACTCGGCGGCGCCGTGGTACGAACGCGGTATCTACGATCGTGTCACCAACCCGGAGCGGTTCCGGGGGCAGCGAGTGCTCGTAATCGGTGGAGGCGACTCGGCGTTCGACTGGGCGCACCAGCTGATCGAGCGCGCGGCCTCCGTCATGCTCATCCACCGGAGCGATCGATTTCGCGCCCACGCCGCTACGGTAACGGCGGTGAATGCTGCCGCGGAAGCTGGTCGGGCACGCGTACTCACATTTCACGAGCTGGCCGAGGTGCACGGGAATGGCGATCGCATTACCGGGTGCACGCTGAGGGATGTCAAGGCCAAGACCACCTTCGACGTCGAGGCCGACGCAATCCTGCCGATGCTCGGCTTCGTGAGTGACATTGGTGCGCTGAAGGAATGGGGGCTGACGCTACAGAAAAATGAGATCGTAGTGAACAGCATGATGGAGACGGGGCGTCCGGGGATCTACGCGGCTGGCGACGTCACGACGTATCCGGGCAAGCTCAAGCTGATTGCGTGTGGCTTCTCGGAGGCTGCTATCGCGGTCAACCAGGCCGTCCACTGGATCTACCCCGAGAAGAAGGTCGAGCCAGGACACAGCTCGAACATGGCGATCTTCGGCCAGACGGACGACTGAGAGCGGCGCCGAACCTGTCGCTAAGGTGTCTTGGCCAGCAGGAACGACACGGCATCGTTTACTGCCCTCGCGCCAGAGGCGCCATCGAGTGTGTGCCCCACACCCTGATAAACGAGCAGATACCGGTCATTCGGCCATTGTGGTCCCGGCCGCGGCCCGGCGTTCCACTCGATGAACGCGGCCTGGCAGGCCTGAGGGCCCTGATCGCTGACGCCGCCATCGGATTGCACATGCATCGCCGTCACGCCTCCGATGGCAGTCGCCATGAGACAGGACTGCATGGCGAACACATAGTCATCCGCCGTCCCGTGTATCAGTAGCAGAGGGCGGTTCCATGCGTTGGTGGCGGAGCTGAAGTTCGTCGGAGACCGGGCCGCGTACCCCGACACCTGCTGGCCGGGCGTACCGCCCAATGCCTGCTCCATGTCGGCGATCAGGGCCTCATAGGTTGCGCGACGGGCCGGATCTCCGAGCAGGGCGCTGTCCGCATACTGATGATAGAGCGCAACCCAGTTGGTGGGTGGCGCAATGGCGACAGCGGCGTGAACCTGCGCACCGCGTTGCACGGCGCGCAACGTGACGCATCCGCCGTGGGACGCACCGGCCATGACCATCCGCTGGCTGTTCACGTAAGGCTGCTGCCGGGCGATGTCGGTCAACGCGAGCACATCATCCACTTCCCCAAGACACGCCTCGACCTGGCCACCCGATGCATCCTGTCCGCGGTAGGAGGACATCAGTACGGCGTAGCCAAGGCGAGCGAACGAGTCGCAGACGTCATCGTCGGTGGCGGCGAATCCAACGAAGCCTCCGTGATTCCAGATCAATGCGGGGTTTGCCCCGCCGCGATTGGGCCGGCAGACGCGGCCTTCGATCACAAGGGATCCCGAGCGGTACGTCACGTCTTCCACGAGCACCGAAGCAGAGGTCGCGCGGATGGTCACGGATTCCCATCCGATGTCGCCGCCTGGCGGACCCGTGGGGCGATCGCCGCAGGCGGACGTCGCGCCCAGCACTACGGCCAGCGCGAGCGCGCCAGCGCGCGTTCGCCGACTGGAAGTGGCGCGCCGATTCGCCGCCCGCTCAATCATACACGACACGCGGGTCGGTCTTTGCGTAGATCAGATCCGTCACGAGGTTCACGATGACGAAGACGACGCTCATGAACAGGACCGCTCCCTGAATGGCGGGCAAGTCGCGTCGGGCGATAGCATTCACCACGTAGCGACCGAGCCCCGGCCAGCTGAAGATGGTTTCCGTCAGGATGCTGCCTGTGAGATAGTAACCGAAGTCCAGACCGAGTACGGTGATTACCGGGATCAGTGCATTGCGAAGGGCGTGCCGCGTGAGCACGGCCCTCTCTCCCAGCCCTTTGGAGCGGGCGGTGCGCACGTAGTCGCTACCGAGCACCTCGAGCATCGACGACCGGGTCATGCGCGCAAGGAACGCGATGGACCGCATGCCGAGCGCAAGTGCCGGCAGAATGAGGTACTCGATCCCACCGTATCCGGACGGGGGGAGCCAGCGGAGCATCACCGCGAATATCAGAATGAGTATCAGCCCTACCCAGTACACAGGGAAGGAGATGCCCAGATAGGCGAGGCCCAGCGCGGAGCGATCGATCCATCCACCCGGGCGGTGCGCCGAGATCACGCCGAGGGAGATGCCCGTGATCGCAGCCAGCAGCATGGCCGCCGCTGCCAGCTGGAGCGTGCGGGGGAAGCGCTCCAGGATGTCCTGAGTGATGGGACGGCCGGTCGTATACGACCGGCCAAGATCTCCGCGTACTACCCCGGACGCGTAATGGATGAACTGTCTGTGGAGCGGCTCGTCCAACCGCAGCTCGGCGCGGAGTCGCGCGATCGTTTCCGGGTCGGCACGCTCGCCCACCATCTCGAGCACCGGATCGCCCGGCGCCACGTAGAGCAGCAGGAACACTACGATGAGGACTCCGGCCAGCGTCGGGATGGCAAGCAGGAGGCGGCGCGCTACGAACGCCGTCATGTGCTCACCGGGTGAAGCGCACGTTGGTCCACCGCTGAGCGTTGAAGATGGTAGGAACCTCGAACCCGGAGATCCACGGCTGTACCGCGAACAGCTGATCGTAGAAAAGGAGGAAGATCATTGGCGCATCGTTGTGCGCGATGGTGTCGGCCTCCCGGTATAGCTCGATCCGCCGTGCTTCGTCCTGTTCCACGCGCGATCGGGCAACCACCAGGTCATAAGCCGAGTTGGAATAGAAGGAGACGTTTCCTCCCACGCCATGGTTTACGCTGTGAAGCAACGGGTAGAGGAAGTTCTCTGCGTCGGGGTAGTCGGCGAACCAATCCTTCACATATAGGTCGACCTGGCCGTTGCGTGCGGCCTCGCGCACGGCCGGCCCCTCGCGCTGAACCAGGCGCGCGCGGATGTTCGACTCGGACAGATAGCCCTGGATGCTCTGCGCCACGCGACTGAACGTCTGATCCTGCGAATGCCACAGTTCCACATCGATCCCATCCGGATAGCCTGCCTCGGTGAGCAGCCGGCGCGCGGTAGCGGGGTCGTATGCGTAGACGGGCCGATCGGGATCGGCACCATCGAGGACCGGCGGGATCACGCCTGCCGCGCGCGTGCCTCTGCCGCCAACGATTCGGTCGATGATCGTCTGCACGTCGACAGCGTGGTTCAAGGCACGCCGGACTCGAACGTCCCGGAGTGGACCGCGGGTCGTATTGATTGCCACGTACCAGAGGCGCAGCCCAGGGGCCGAATACATCTGCGCACCTCGGCGGTTGGATTCCTCCCACCGCCCCGCTTCGGCCTCCGGCACCGGTAACAGATCGACGCGACCGCTCTCGAATTCCGCCACAGCGGTGCTTGCCTCCGGGATGATTCGCGCGAGCAGAGAGTCCACGCTTGGCGCGCCATCGAAGTACTCTGGGTTTCGTGCGAACAACAGGTAATCGTCGCGACGCCATTCGACCAGGCGCCACGGGCCGGTGCCGATGGGCCGCTCACCGAGATTCTCCGGCAACGGATCGGGCACGATCGAGGCTACCGGCATCGCCAGCAACTTGGGGAAAATCGCCAGCGCCGTGTCGAGTGTGATGCGAACCGTGCTGTCGTCCATTACCAGCAATCCGCGGATCACGCGCGACCGGCCGCTGGAGTACTCGCGCGCCCCGGAAATCGGCAGCAGGGGCCAGGAGCGTGCTGCCGTTCCGCCGGGCGCAAGAACTCGCTCGAAGCTGCGCACCACGTGTCTGGCGGCGAACGGGGTGCCATCATGAAAACGCACGCCCTGCCGGAGGTGGAACACGTACGTGCGTCCATCTGGCGAAACCTCCCACCGCTCGGCGAGCGACGGCTCGAGATGGCCGTCCGGTGCAAAGCGGGTGAGGCCGTCGAAGACGTAGCTCACCGCCCGCCCGGTGGGGACGTCGGTGGCAAGCAGCGGATCGAGAGAGCGCGGGTCGTACGTGTCGCGTGAGTCGATCAGCGTGTTGCGCGACGGGGCGTCTAGGCCCGACCGACACCCGGCCGTCGAGAGGGCTAGGATGAGCAGGAGCAGCGGTCGCATGGGAGGGGTGGCGTTGAACGATGAAAGGGAGGTGCGGCCCAAGGCGGAGAGATCGCTCGTCCACCGGCCGCAGCCTCCCTGGTGCCGCCGCCATGGAACGGAAGGCCGACACGGCCTTGCGACTTCCGTTGACAGCGCGCGCTCGAATAGTGAACTTACCGTGCTCTAAGCAACGCGTCAATCGTGAGTTACGTGCTGTGCGCCGACGACAGTCCGGGCATGCGCGGGATGTTGCGCGACGTTCTCTCGGCGGCCGGCCACGAGGTGGTGCTCGTACCGGACGGGCCGACGGCGCTCGAGTCCATCCGGCAGCGCCAGCCTGAGCTTCTCATCCTCGACCTGGTAATGCCAGGGATATCGGGGCTGGACGTTTGTCGTGTCCTCAAGAGCCGCTCAAACACGTCGCGAATTCCGATCCTGATGCTTACCGGTCAGGGTGAGGTCGAGCACAAGGTTGCGGGTTTCGAGGCCGGAGCCGACGACTATCTGGCCAAGCCCTTTGACCCGCGCGAACTGCGTTCGCGAGTGGTCGCGCTGCTTCGCCTGGTTCGCCGCGAGGGCGACCGAAATCCGACCAGTGGGCTTCCCGGAGGGACGACGATCGAGGAGGAGATCCAGCGGCGGAACGCCGTGGGGTTACCGTTCGCGATCTGCTACATCGATCTGGATCACTTCAAGTCGTTCGCGGACAGCTTCGGGTTCTCGGTCGCCAATACCGTGATTCGTGAGTTGGGAGACGGCCTTCGGGAGGTGGTGGAGGTGGTGGCGGGGGACGGCGCGTTCGTTGGCCATATTGGAGGGGACGATTTCGTGGTGGTGTGCGCTCCGGAAGCGGCGGAACCGGTGGCACGCGGTGTGGGAGAGCGGCTCCGCTGGGTTGTGGCGCGCGCCATTGGCGCGGAGGCGGTGGCGAAGGGGCGGTACAGTGGTTTCGACCGCGATGGCCAGCCGCGGGAGTTCCCGGTGGCGACTCTCTCTGTGGCCGTGTTGCTGGTGGACCCGCCGCTTTCTACGCCAGCGTCGGAAATCGGCGCCGTGGCTGCGGATGTCAAGCGGAAGGCCAAGGAGCGCGGCGCAGGCACCATCGTGGTGCAAAGGGTGTAGAAACGAAGATTGTGGCCGGCGGCTGATCAAGTCCTGTCGGCCGCGCAGCCGGTGGCGCGCCGAGGATCCCAATGCCAGACGAAAGGCCCGGGGAAGAAATGCCCCGCAAGCAGTATTATTATCGCCGCGCCGCCGGTGTGCGGGAGCTCCTGTCCGCTGCAGCGGTAGCCGCTGGCGCCGCCGCGGTCACTTTCTACGCCGCGCTGTTACTGGTGCAGCGCACGCCGCTTCTGCCCGAGGGAAAGAAATCGTCCGGTTCAGTGAGGTCTCCGCGAGGTCGATGAGGCAACCAGTACTCGCCCTCCGTGCCGCCCTCTCACTCGCAGTCCTCGCAGTCCTACCTGCCGTGCTTCCCGCACAGGACCTGTACTGTGATCCGGGAGATGTGGAGGTGCGCAAGGTCTCCTTCGACGGAAATCGTAGCTTCCGGGATCGTGAGCTGATGGATGCCATCGTCACGACGCCATCGAGCTGGTGGCGTCGTGCGGGCATGCCTTTCGGCGGGCGGCGCTGCCTGGACCAAGTCGAGTTTCAACGCGACGTCCTGCGGCTCAGGCTCTTCTACCGCTTGCGCGGCTTCTATCGTGCCGAGTTGGACACCTCCGTCACCGCCCGTGGGGCCGGCGTTGCCAATGTCACGTTCCAGATAGATGAGGGGCCGCCGGCAATCCTGACGCAGCTCGAGGTTGCGGGGCTCGACACTATTCCTGGCGGTGATCGGCTGGAGCGCCTGCTGAAAGGGCTCGAGGGACGCCCATTCAATCGTCTCCGCTTCGCTGCCGCGATCGACAGCGTCGTCGATCGCCTGCGCAACATGGGCTACGCGCGCGCCGATCAGCCGCTCCGCAGCTATGTCGTGGATGAGGAAGCGAATCTGGCGACGGCAAGCGTTCAGTTTCTCCCCGGCCGCTCGGCGCGCATCCGTGATATCAGCTTCGAAGTGCGTCCGTTCCGCGCCAACACCGAGCCGGAGATCCCGCCCTCGGTGATTCGCTCGATCCTGTCGCTTCGGGAGGGAGACCTCTATCGCGAACGCGATTTCTACCGCAGCCAGCGGGACCTCTTTCAGCTCGAGACCTACCGGTCAGTCGAGATTCGGCTCGCTCCCGAGGAGATGCAACCGCCCGGTGATTCCCTGCTCGACGTGCAGGTCCGCCTGGCCGAAGGCCCGATGCGGGCGCTTCGGTTGGGCGCCGGTTGGGCAACGCTGGACTGCCTTCGAATGCAGGCACGGCTGACACACCGCAACTTCTTCGGCGATGCCCGTCGGCTGGAACTCAACGCGCGGCTGAGCAAGATAGGAGTGGGCTATCCGCTGGGTGGTACGGAGGGAATTTGCCGGCCAGAGGTGCGCGACGATCCATACAGTGACACGCTCAACTATTTTGTGGGCGCCACCTTCCGCCAGCAGTCGCTGTTCGGTCCCCGTAACGTTCCGGCGCTCACGCTCTATAGCGAGCGCCGTTCCGAGTACCTGGCATACCTCCGGTCGATCCCGTTCGGAGGGATCGCTTCGATCACGCGCGAGCAGGCGTTTCGGACTCCCGTCACGCTTGCCTACCAGATCGAGTATGGCAAGACGGTCGCTGAGCCGGCGGTGTTTTGTAGCGCCTTCAACGTTTGCGACCTCGACGACATTGGCACGCTGAACAACCGTGTGAACCGATTGGCTGTCGTGAGCCTGGGCGTTGCCCGCAACCGTGCCGACAACGCCTTCGATCCGCGGTCCGGCCACCAGGCCCGCGTGGAGCTGCGTCATGCCTCTACGGTGGTGGGTTCCGATGAGAAGCTGCAGTTCAACAAGGTGGAGGGGAGTGCCTCGTATTACCTGCCCGTCGGGAGGGCCTCGGTGGTTGCGGCGCGACTCCAGGCTGGGACGGTGCTCGGCAAGGGGCTGGTGCGGGGGATCGATAACACTAATCAGTTCGTGCCACCGCAGGAGCGACTCTATGCGGGTGGCCCGAGCTCGGTGCGCGGTTTCCCGCAGAATCAGCTGGGTCCTGTCGTCTACATCGTGGGCGACACTGTGCGCGTTCCGGTAGCCGGAAGTCCTGATGACTCCATCATCGTCCCGGCGCCTGGTGATCCGCTTCGTGTCTCGCCCACGGGCGGCGACTTCATGGTGCTTGGCAACCTCGAGCTGCGAGGGCCGGGTCCGGTCCTGTCGGACATGTTTCAGCTCGCTCTCTTCGTCGACTTTGGTCAGGTGTGGAACCGCTCCACACAGCAGGTGGACGTCCGGGACCTCCGCCTGACACCGGGAGTGGGCGCCCGCGTGGCATCGCCGGTAGGGCCGATCCGGGTGGATGTGGCGTACAACGGCTATCCGCGGCGGCCCGGTCCCGCGTACTTCGAAGTGGTCGACGGCGACGAGCGCCGCCTGGTGTGCGTGAGCCCGGGTCGTGGGCCGATCGAGGCGGCAGCGATCGGCGCTGTGTCATGTCCGCCCACCTACACGCCCGGCGTGAACGGCAGCGTCTTCTCACGGCTGACGTTTCACTTCAGCATCGGACAGGCATTCTAGACATGTCGCGCCGCCGGATCGTCGCCTTCAGCTCGGCGGGAGTGATCCTCGGGATCATCCTGATTGCGATGCTCCTGCTGGTGTCGCTCACGCAGACGGCATTCGGCCGCGACCGCGTCCGCGACTTCCTCCTGTCGCGTGTGGCGACGGCGATGGGAGATCGCGGTACTCTCTACATTGGCCGGATGGATGGCGGACTGTTCACCGGCGTGACGATCGACTCGATCGCCATTCTGGATGGCGAGGATTCCGTCTTCGTCGCGGCGGGCGGGGTTCACGTGAGCTACGATCCACGCGACCTGCTCGATCGCAGGCTGCTGATTCGGCGTGTGGAAGTCAACCGGCCGGTGGTGAATCTGCGCCGCCACACGACCGGCGAATGGAACGTCGATCGCATCTTCCCGCGCCGAGGTCCGCGCACTCCGGGAGCGCGCGACCGTGGTTTCGGCGACTTCATCATCATTAACGATGCGGTCATTCGCGGCGGTACGTTCACGATTACCGAACCCTGGACGCCGAACGATTCGCTGCTCGATTTTCGTCGCGACAGTGCGGGGCTGTACGTCCTGACGTCGGGACACTCCGAGATCCGCGAGACGGCGGAGGGGCTGAAGCGCACGTTGCGGTGGTCGAACATCGAGTTGCGTTCGCCGCACGTTCGGATAGCGCATCCCGACAGCGCCGGGCAGTACATCGTGCTGGGGCGGCTGGATGCGGATGAAAGTGATCCACCCTTCTCGTTCCGCAACATCCAGGGTGCCGTCCGAATCGTGCGTGATACGGTGCGCTTCGAAGCGCGGCACTTCGAGCTTCCCGGCTCATCGGGTAGCGGCAGGGGGATGGTGACAGTCGGTGGCGGCCAACCGACTCGATACGACATCCACATAGTAGGCGACCGCGTATCCCTTGCCGATGTCAACTGGGTTTACCCCACCCTGCCGAAGTCCGGTGGCGGGAGCATGAAGCTGCACATCCGCAATGCGCCCAACTTCCGCGGGATGGAGTATGCGCTAACCGAACTCGACGTGCAGACGACCGGATCACGAATCCGGGGCGCGATGACCTTCGCCGTAGGCGAACCGGTGCTGGTAGTGAAGGACGTTGAGTTGAGAGCCGATCCTGTGACGTTCGACTTCATTCGAGAGCTCGGCGGCGGTCCCTTTCCGGTACCCTGGAGCGGTGACATTCACGGTACGGTAAGCGGGCCCGGTGGACCACTCGATCGCTGGCGAGTCACCGAGGCACGGTTCACCTTCGTCGACGGCAACGTGCCGGACGCAGTCACGCGCGGCGTTTTCCGCGGAGAGCTGAACATCCTCGAGCCGGCCGAGGCCGTCTTCAGAGGTTTGGACGTCGACTTCGCCACGCTCGATCTGCGCACGGTGGAGTACCTCTTCGAGGAGTTCCCGAGGCTGGGTGGCACGATATCCGGCGCAGCGCGCCTCGATTCCCTCTGGCAGAACGTCACGTTCAGCGCCGCCGACATCACGCATCGCAACGGCGACGGTACCGCCACCCGAATGAGAGGTCGCGGACGGGCCGACTTGCGCGGCGAGGTGATGGTGTTCGATGTGGACATGGAGGCCGACCCCATCTCCTTCAGCATGTTGCGGCGCTCGTATCCCGGTCTGCCACTGGTCGGGACGTTCTCGGGACCGCTGCGGGCGCGGGGGACTATGGGCAATCTGGAGCTCACCACTTCGCTTACCGGCGCGGCGGGCGGCTTCTCCATTGATGGCACGTTCGACCTGGTGGAGCCGGCAATGTCGGCTCGCGGGCGCGCGTCAGTGCGTGAACTGGACGTGCGTCAGGCGCTCGGCCGTTCTGATCTGCCCGTCACCGTACTCACGGCCACGATGGCGGGGGACCTCGGCGGGTCCGGTCGGGACGACGTGGCGGGCCATGTGGAGGTGGCCTTCGATAATTCCACCGTGAACGGGGTCCAGCTCTTTCCCTCCATCGGTAGCTTTGCCTTCGACGCGGGTCGACTTCGCGTGGATTCGCTGCAGCTCGAGACCAGTCTGGCGCGCGTCAGCGCCAGAGGCGCGTTGGGGCTCACTGGCGCGACCTCGGACTCGCTCCACTACCGCGTGGAGATCGACTCGATCGCCATGCTCGCTCACCTCTTCCCCCGCTCTTCGACGGTGCGCGACCGACTGGAGGCCGCCATTGAAGGGGGTGTGGACGACTCCTCGGAGGCCGCCGACGCGGTGGATGTGGAAGCCGCCTTGGGTGGATCGCTGATCGCGGCCGGAACATTGTCAGGATCACTGGACACGCTATCCGCGCGCGGCACGCTCGACGGGCTCCGCCTGGCGTCCGGCGCAGACCGCGCCCAGCGGTTGCACGGTGAGTTCGAGCTCGATCGAATCACTTCGGATATCAACGGTCGCGTTCAGGCGTCTCTCGATGTCCTCACGCTTGGCGGGATTGCGTTCGAGACGATGGATACGGAGCTGCAGCTGATCACGCGGGACAGCGGCACCGTGCGTCTCGCCGCTCGCGGTCCGGAAGGCGCGGTGCGCTGGGACGGCAGGGCGAGGTTCGACCGTTCGGCGGACACGATGCGCGTAGTCACATCCGAATTCGAGCTGGTAACCGAGGGAGACCGCTGGTCCCTGGTCGGCCCCGCTACGGTAGTCACCTCCGATCTTGGCCTCACGCTGGATTCGTTGGTGATGCGCAATGCCAGCGGGGGCCTTGTCCGCGCCCGGGGCACACTCCCGAACGAAGGGAGCGCTGCCGCGCAGCTCGCAGTGGCGCGCTTCCCACTCAGCACCGTGTCGTCCGTTATCCAGGAGATGCCCCTGGGCGGGCTGCTCGACATGCAGCTCGAGCTGACGGGGACCAGGCAGAGCCCCGAGGTGATCTTCTCCGGCGCGGTCGACGAAGGGCGCTACGGCGACGTCCACCTCCCCTATCTCAACGCCAGCGGCCGTTATCGCGATCAGCGTCTGAGCACCAACGTGCTGATGATGCGGAACGGGCAGACCGTGCTCACCTTCCAGGGGGTACTCCCGGTGAGTCTCGCTCTCGATGGCTCCGCGGGCCGGCTTCTCGATGAGCCGATTCGGGGGCGCATTCGCGCCGACAGCGTGGATCTGGGGCTCATCGAACCGATGACGCCGTACTTCAGTCGGGTGACCGGCGTACTTCACACCGACGTCAACGTGGAGGGCACGTGGGCTCAGCCCACCTTCTCGGGCACCTTTGGAATCATCAACGGTGAGGCGGGAGTGCCGCAGCTCGGCATTCGCCTTCGTCGCATAACGGCGGCAATCGACCTTTCGCCGGACAGCGTGATTGTGCACCAGCTCTCTGCAATGAGCGGAGACCAGCGTGGGGACACGGCGGCCCTAACCGGCGTGGTGCGCCTGGAGGGTGGGAAAACCAGCGGCTTCGATCTCGCGCTCACCTCGAGAAACTTCCGGGCTGTTCGCTCGCGGCGGTTGGCGGATCTCGACGTGAACGGCCGCCTGCGGCTTCACGGTACGTTGTACGCATCGGCGCTCGATGGATGGCTGCGCGTGGATCGAGGCGTCATCTACATTCCGGATCGCCTCCAAAAGCACGTGATCGTGCTGGACGAGATGAACGAGGATCTGCGCGACCTGGTGGATACCTCCACCGTTGCCAATCGGCACCTGCTGCCACGCAACAGATCGGCGACAATGGACGCGATCATCCGCGGACTGAGTGTCGAGAACCTCCAGTTGGCAGTAGGCGAAGAGTTCTGGCTCCGTTCCTCGGAAGCGAACGTGAAGCTGGTCGGCGATCGAACTCGGCCGTTCGACCTGGAGGTTCTTCAGGCGGGAGACGAGCTCGCGCTAAGGGGCACGCTATACGCCAACCGCGGTACGTACAGGCTCGACCTGGGGCTCGTTCAGCGCACCTTCCAGGTCGACAGCGGATCGATCGTGTTCTTCGGGGAGCCCGAGCTCAACCCTTCGCTCGATATCTGGGCGTCACACCTGGTACGACAGGCGAATCGACAGGGACAGGATGTCCGCATCCACGCCAACATTGGTGGCACGCTCCAGGAGCTTCGCCTCACGTTGACGAGTGATGAGCAGCTGCCCCTGTCATACACGGAGATTCTCAGCTACCTCGTGTTCGGCGCGCCATCCTTTGCGGTCGGAATGGAGAACTCTGGCGCCCTGCGTCCGGTGGCGTCCGCGCTCTTTCCGACGCTTGGCGGCTACGCAGAACGGTTCCTCTCCGAGCAGATCGGCTTCTTCGACATCTTTCAGATTCACGCCGGCAGTGTCGGCGCCGCGGGGGACGAGTTCTCGCTCTCCACCGGGACGCGCAGCGTCCTCGAGGGCTCACGTATCGGTGTGGGCAAGCAGCTCGATGATCGCACCTTTGTCACGGCAAATGCCGGACTGTGCGCGTTCACCAGCAGGGGCGGGGACTACAACTTCGCCGAGTCGCTGGGACTCACCCTCGAGCGTCGTCTGAAGCCTGGGTTCACCGCTCAGGTGGCATTGGAGCCTGGTTCGGCGGCTCTGCTCTGCCGACCTGGCCGGTTCGAGCTGAACACGCCGCGGCAGTTCGGCTTCGACCTGTTCCGTGAGTGGAGCTTCTGAGGGATCCAGTCCTCCTCGTCGCGAACCCAGCTGCCCGCCGCGGAGCCAAGCTTCACGGGGCGGTCCTCCATGCCTTCCGGGCGGCGGGGGTGCGGTGCGACGCCATGCTCACGGAGCACCCCGGGCACGCTGCGGAAATCGCCGCCCGCCTGGCCCCCGACTATCGCGCCGTGTTCACCCTGGGCGGCGATGGTACCGCCATGGAGGTGGTGGGTGCCCTCGCCCACACTGGCACGCCGGTTGGAATCCTGGCCGGCGGGACTGGAAACCTGGTCGCCCGGTCACTGGGAATCCCCCTGCGGGTCGACCGGGCAGTTCCACTGCTCCTCCGCGGCACCGAGGCCGTGATTGACCTTGGCGTGATCCATACCGGGCGCCGGTTCGCGTTCTCCGCCAGCGTAGGCGTCGACGCCGCAATGATCTCCGAGACCCCCAACAGGCGGAAGCACCGGTTTGGAATCGCTGCCTACGCCCTGTCGGCCATCCGTGCCTCCCTGTTCCGGCGCTCCTTCCGGGTTTCTCTGGAAATCGATGGGGATCGCCTGGAGTGCGAGGCCAGTTCGGTCATGGTGGCCAACTTCGGCTCGGTCCTCAACGATTTGCTCGTTCTGGGCCCCGGGATAGCCTACGATGACGGATCGCTGGACTTGTGCGTCTTTTCTCCAGGAGGACTGGCCGACACCCTTCGGATCGGCTGGAGGCTCTTCCGCAAGCAGTTCAGCGCGGACAAAGCGCTGTACTACCGACCTGGACGCACGTTCCGCATTGAATGCGATCCACCCCAGCTCTATCAGGCCGACGGCGAGATTCTTGGCACCACCCCCTTTGCTGTGCGGGTGGAGCCTCTGGCGGCGCGCGTGCTGCTGCCAAGCCGCTCACTGCCGTCAGCTGCCGAGGAGCACTGAACGCGTTAGCGGTCTGCTGCGAAGGTCGGATGTGGTGGCCAGGGTGACGATCCGCGCGGGTGAGAGCTGATGGCCACCATCTGCATCGTGGACGACGATACCGATGTGCTTGCCACCCTCGCTGGGTACTTCGAGCGAGCTGGTCACGGTGTGATTGCGGCGCGCACGGGCAGCGAGGGAATACGGGCCGTCGGTCATGGTTCACCAGACGTAGTCCTGCTGGACCTCGAGCTGCCGGACATATCCGGGATCGAAGTATTGGAGGCGATTCGCGGCGTCAATCCTGTTGTGCTCGTGCTGAGCGGTCACGTCGATACCGCACGTGCAATCGATGCCATGCGCATGGGTGCCGAAGGGGTGCTGTCGAAACCGATCGACCTCGAGCTGCTTGCGGCCGCTACTGATCGCGCGATCGAGAAGGCGCGGCTGCGCCAGATGAGCAGTTCGATCGGATACGGTGGCACTCCGGTCGGACATGGAGCGCTTCTCGGCTCCTCGCCGGCGATGCACGAGCTGGCTCGCCAGATAGAGCTGTTCGCCCGCAGCGATCCCACACCGGTTCTGCTGGTTGGTGAAAGCGGAACAGGGAAGGGACGAGTCGCCAGGACATTGCATGGCCTCGGCCCGCGGCGCGCGGGCGCCTTTGTCCAGGCGAGCTGCACGGGGTTGTCCGTTGGCCTGCTCGATGCGGAGCTGTTCGGCGTCGAGGGGGGAGGGAGGCATGCCGCGAAGGCAATGGGTGGGGCGCAACCGACCGGCCTGCTCGAGGCCGCGGGGGGTGGCACGCTGTTCCTGGAGGAGATCGGAGCGCTGCATTCGCGCCTTCAACCCAAGCTTCTCGAGGTGCTGGAAGGGAGCCGAATGCGTCTCCCTGGTGAAACGCGGGAGGTGCCGATCGACGTTCGTCTCGTCGCGTCCACGGCTCGCGATCTCGTTACCGAGATCGCCGAGGGGCGCTTTCGCGAGGATTTGTACTACCGGGTGAGTATCATGCCGCTGCACGTTCCTCCCCTGCGCGCGCGAGCTCGCGAGGACATCCTTCAGATCGCGGCGTTGCTGCTCGACGAACTGCGCTCGCAGCTTCCGGATTCCCCGGCAAAGCTCTCCGAGGAGGGGCAGGACCATCTCCTGCGGTATTCGTGGCCGGGTAACGTGCGCGAGCTTCGCAACATCCTGGAGCGCTCGATGATACTCGCGCGTGGCAAGGACCGAATTGAAGCCGACCACCTACCGACGGACATTCGCCGCGCGCCTCTGGCCGGTGCCGAGCGCCACACACCGCGGTCGCTCGCCGAAGTTGAGCGATTGCACATAGAGCGGACGTTGCGAGTGCACGACCAGAATCGGACGCGGGCCGCAAGAGAACTGGGGATATCGCGTGCCACGCTCATCAACAAGATCAAGACGTATGCGCTCATGCCTGCCGTTGGCAGCCTGCGACCGAGTCAGGATCACAAAGAGGGGGGCGGAGGATGACGGAGCTGAAGGAGCACGATGCGATGACTTGCCGCGCATGTGGGCACGAGGAGCGCGCATCGGAAGGCTATCCCTGTGACTCATGCGGTACATTCATCTGTATGGTCTGCATGCTGCGTGGGGTTACGCTTTGCCGGCAGTGCCAGGGGGCGGGGAGCGCAGCGCGCCAGCAGGAGGTCGGTTGACCGAAACCGTAGTGCTGCGGGAGCGCTTCCATGTGGCCGATCGAACGTTTGCCGTCCTCGGCGAGCCGTGGTTCGATCCAAAGGATGAGGGGTGGAAGGGTCGGCTGCTCTTCCTGCCGCTCGACCGCTCGGTACCGCGCGCATTGTCGACTGGGCCGGTGAAGCGCGCTCGGCACCGTGTCGATCTGCTCGCGGCGCTTCAGCGGATGGGTGACCGCGACCTCCGGCGCGCCTTCCGCGCGCTTGCTCTCGCTGCGGCGCTCCCGTGACGGCGGACCTCGCCCCGCTCGGACTCGCGGTCGGTCACGCCACCGATCTGGAGGGAGGAACGGGACTGACGGTCGTGCGAGGTGTGGACACTCCCTTCCGCTGTAGTGCTACATGCCTTGGAAGAGCGACCGGGACTCGAGAGCTGGACGCGCTCTCCCCAAGGCACCTGGTGGACCGGGTGGATGCCGTGCTGCTGACGGGCGGCTCCGCATACGGTCTCGGCGCCGCCGATGGGGTGATGCGTTGGATGGAAGAGCGCGGACGCGGCTTTGCTGTCGCTGGTGGCGTCGTGCCCATCGTTCCGGCGGCCGTGATCTTCGACCTGTCGCCGATCGGTCGCTTCGATGCTCGCCCCACGGCCGCGATGGCCTATGCGGCGTCTCAGATGGCGACCGCGACGCAAGTGGAGGAGGGGAGCGTCGGCGCCGGCACGGGCGCAACCATCGGCAAGGGTGTCGGTCTTCAGTACGCGATGAAGGGTGGGGTGGGAATCTGGACGGAGCGGTCGGGACCGTTGGCCGTGACCGCGCTGGCGGTGGTGAACGCCATCGGCGACGTGCGTGACGAGGAAGGTCGCATCGTGGCAGGTGCCCGAAGTCCGGATGGGGAGTTCCGCGATGTCGAAAGCTCCGTTCGCTCCACGCTCACGGCGGTGGCGCCACGGTTCTACCAACACACCACGCTCGCCGTCGTCGCCACTAACGCACTGCTCGACCGCCAATCACTCGAGCAACTCTCGGCAGCCGCGGCGGCAGCCCTCTACAGGCGCATCACGCCCGTCGGTACCAGCTTCGACGGCGACGTCATCTTCGCCATTGGGCCGCTCGACGGTGACCGAGTCCCTGCCTTGCATGTGGAGGTGCTTGCCGTGCGAGCGCTGGAGTACGCAATCGAGAGGTCGGTGCGGCTGGCTCGTGGGGCCGACGGCATTCCCGGACTTGCCGATCGGATCGACGGATGAGCGGCGCCATTCGGGTGGGCGCCGCCGTAGCGCCGATGCTCCGCGAGGCGCGCGTCTCTGGCGAGCAGATCTCGCAATGCCTGTTCGGGCACCAGTTATCGGTGTTGGAGCGCGCGTTGCCGTGGCTGCGCGTGCGCACTGCCGATGGCTACGAGGGATGGATCCACGAGGGCTATGCTGCCGGCGACCGGATTTCGGGGCAGAGCTGGCATGATGCCCGGATGTCGCTCGGGTGCACGGTGCTTCTGCCCGATGGCGCCAGCATGCATCTTCCGTCCGGAGCCCTTGTCCCACGCGCGCTCGAGCTCGAGTGCGGCGAGGCATTGCTGCCGCACGAGCTCGCGCGGCGGTATCCGAGGGATGCGACTGCCATCGCGCACACGGCGCGCGAGTTGTTTGCCGGGGCGCCCTACCTTTGGGGCGGAGTATCCCCTTGGGGTGCCGACTGCTCGGGCTTCGTTCAGGCCATCTTCGTGCTGCATGGCGTTGCTCTTCCTCGCGATTCGTCGGAGCAGGCAGCCGTGGGCACATCTGCCGGTGAGGAACCACCGCGCCTTGGGGCTGCTGATCTGCTCTTTTTCTCCGACCGCGACGATGGCCGCGTCACCCACGTAGCCGTGGCGTTGGGGGATGGTCACATCGCCCACTGCGCAATTGGTCGCGGCGGACATCGCGTGGAGGACCTGCGTTCACCCGACTCGTACGTCAGCGCGCTGCTCCGGCGCTTTCTGTTCGCGCGTCGGGTGCTCTAGCACAGACACGGATTCTGGCTGCGTCAGCGTCACGCGAACCGCCTCCCGGGTGAATGCAGTGCACCGCAGCGGTGCACTGGAATGCAATCCACACGGATGCACTTCACTCGATGGCAACGGGACCTTTACGACACCATTCCGCTGGCGGGGGCACTCATGCCGCGAACGTGAAGGTGAACCTCGGCACGGGGCTCGCTGTCGAGCAGGATGCCCATGGTGTAGGCTCCGGCGCGATCAAGCGGAAGATCCACCGTTGCGATCAGGGGGAGATCCATCTCGGCCGTGCCGGGCGGAGCGATACCGATGTTCAATTCTCCGTCGGAGCTCCAGAGCTCGTCGCCGGATGGATTGAGCCAGCGCAATCCCACGGTGTGGCTTCCCACATCCGCCGGGGTCCCTTTGAGTCTCACGACGAGGTGGGCACGGGGGTGTACGGTAGGGAAGGTTCCCACCTGAACGGCGTCGAACACTCCCAGGATGTTCAGCTTGCCTTCCTGCGAGAGGTTCGCGGCATCGGCGAAGAGGGCGAAGGAGACGTGCATGGGGCAAAGGTAACGATTTTGGAAGGCGGCGTGACCACCCGGGATGCGCTCTTCCCCTACCGGGTAACTTTGGAGCATGGCATCCACCGTCGATCGGGCGCGGAGGGACGCGGCTCGACAGAGCGGCGCACGCCCGGGATTCACTGCGACCGACGGGATGCTGCTCACGATGGCGCTGATCTGGGGTGTCAATTTCAGCGTCATCAAGCACGGCACCGACGTGATGGACCCCCTCGCCTTCAATGGCGTGCGCGTGGCGCTGGCGGCCGTCTCGCTGCTCGCGATCACCAGCGTCCTTCGGGGACCCGGACCGACACGGCGCGATCTCCTGCTTCTTCTTGCGCTCGGCGTGCTCGGCAATGGCGTCTATCAGTTGCTATTCATAGAAGGGATCGCCCGCACGCGCGCTGGCAATGCAGCACTGGTGATGGCGGCCACGCCGGCGTTCATAGCATTGCTCGGACGTTTGCTGCGGGTGGAACGTGTGACCGCTCGTGGCTGGGCGGGTATCGTGCTGTCGGTGGCCGGAATCGCTCTCGTGGTGTTTGGCGCATCGGAGCCCCTGGAGGGTCAGCAGACGATGCTGGGAAACCTGCTCGTGCTGGGGGGAAGCCTGGCCTGGGCGCTGTTCACGGTGCTACTCAAGCCGTTCACGCATCGGGTCGATCCCCTGCGCATCTCAGCGTTGACGATGGGGGGCGGGGCGGTACCGCTAGCGTTCGTCGCAACGCCGGCTCTGGTGGCGACGGATTGGGGCGCCGTTGGCACAGGTGCCTGGGGTGCGGTGCTGTACAGTGGCATAGGTGCGCTCGTCATCGCCTATCTTTTCTGGTATCGCGGCGTACAGATTCTCGGCCCCACGCGTACCGCAATGTACGGCAACCTTCAACCGCTCATCGCAGTGCTGGTGGCATGGCTCGCGCTGGGGGAAGTTCCCAGCAGCTGGCAGTGGCTTGGAGCCATGACGATCATCGCGGGAGTTCTCCTGACTAGACGGTGAAGATCGTACTCTTTGACATCGACGGCACGATCCTGTGGACTGATGGTGCGGGACGCCGGGCTCTTCGCTCGGCGTTGGTCGAGGTGTTCGCTTGTGCGGGACCTTCCGATCACCGATTCGATGGCAAGACAGATCCACAGATCGTGCGTGAGATGATGCGTGCGTCGGGATTTGCCGACGCCGAGATCGATCGCAAGCAGACGGGTCTGCTCGAACTGTACTTGACCGCGCTCGAAACCGAGCTCCGGAACCGCAACTCGATCCGCCTTTTCGACGGCGTGCCGGATCTGCTGGACGTTCTCGAGGCGAGGAGCGATGTCGTGCTTGGTCTCCTCACTGGCAATCTGCGCCGCGGAGCGGAGCTGAAGCTGGCGGCCGCAGGCATAGACATGGCACGATTCAGGATCGGCGCGTTCGGCTGCGATCACGCGGATCGCCCCGCTCTCCCCGCGATCGCGCAGCAGCGGGCGCGGGAGCTGCTGGGCGTCGATGTGCCCGGCGAGGCGGTGATCGTGATCGGCGACACCCCTGCGGACCTCGAATGCGGACGAGGAATAGGTGCCCGCGCCATTGGCGTCGCCACCGGACGCTATGCGGTGGCGGAGCTGCGCCGCCATCATCCCGCGGCCGTTTTCGAGGACCTGACGGATACCGTCGCCGTGGTCGACGCGATTCTCTCACCATCAGATGACGGAGGGAGCGGAACGTGACCGGTCGAGGAGGCGCGCCGGCTGGTTGGAGCACCCCGCCCCCGGCGGAGCCGTACGCGATCCCGGTGCGCATCGCGGGGCTGCTCCGTGGAAGCGAGCTTTCCGGAGACGCGGTGCTCACGCTTGTGCCACCCCATCTGGAGGTCAGCGTGGGGAGGCGGCTGGTGGTTCTGCGATTGGCGTCATTCGATGGTGTCGAGGTCTCGGCGGAGGTGGGCTTCCTGCACCTCTCGTGGGGCGATGTACTGGAGCTGCGCGCCCAGGAGCGATTGGATGATTTTGCCGCTGCGCTTGCCGCGGCTGCGCAAACGCTTCCGGAGCTCACGACATCGCTGCGCAGTTACGGTTCGCCGCGCGCTGGGGCCGGAGCAGACCAGGAGGCTTTCTTTGCCCCGCTGCGTGGAGCATTGGAGCGAGCGCGAGAGATGCGCGATGTGACTCAGAGTACTGCGGTGTTCGCCTCGGATCAGCTTGCGGCCGAGGTTGAGCGGCACCTCGCTCGCATGGCTGCTCGGCGATTTCCTGCGCATCCCCCCGAGCGCCGCGCGCTGGAGGCAGAGCTGGCCGACTGCGCCGCCGAGGTTCTTCGTCGTCTCGGCGCGCTCGGTGCCGCCCAGCGGACACTCGATCGTGTGCCGGACAGCCTGCGGTTCGCGGCCTGGCGGCAATGGCGTAATGCGCTCCTGGACGTTTTCAGCACCCACGATTCATGCTGGCCCCGCGTCCGCGCGGCGTTGGGCGCGGCCACGGTGCCCGCCGAGGAGCCGCGGAGAACGCGACGTTGGCGACCCTTCGGCAGCAGCCGTCGAACGGAGGACGAGTGATTCTCGGTCTCGGACTGGATATCGTGGATATCCAGCGCGTCCGGCGGCTCATCGAGTCGAAGGGAGACCAGGCGCTACGCCGTCTCTTCACCGATGAGGAGGCGACTTACGCACTGGGGCGAAACGATCCGTATCGACACCTCGCGGCGCGAATCGCCGCCAAGGAAGCTACGTTCAAGGCCCTGGCCGGCACGCCGGCGGCGCGTGGCATCAGGTGGCGTGAGATCGAGGTCCGAAATGAGATCGATGGCCGGCCCGTGTTGCTTCTTCACGGAGGTGCCGGCGCACTCGCTATTGATCTGGGCGCCACTCGCTGGCTTCTCACCCTGTCGCATTCCCGGCTCACCGCGGGCGCCGTGGTGGTGCTGGAGGCTGAGTGATCGATGACCCCCCGAAACCCTGTGCGATCAACGGGCGGCGTATATTCCGGGGCGTCCCGGTCCTGTGCGCCAGCGCCATAGCATGTACAGCGATCCAGCGATCACGGCCGCGACCGCCGTCATCTGGGCCATCGAGAACATACCGAAGATCCGGTCGTCCTTGGCGCGAACGAACTCGATCAGAAATCTCTCCACGCCGGCGAGTACCAGATAGAGCCCGAACAGCCATCCTTCGGCGTGCTTGTGGCCACGGAAGCGCCAGAGCAGATAGAACATGAGGAAACCGAGTGCCGTTTCGTATAGCTGGGTAGGATGAACGGCCAGCACGGCATCGGGCGGGACGCCCTCGGGCACCGATATCCCGAATAGCTCGCGCATGTTCGCCGCCGTCGACGGCGGCGCACCTTCGGGGAAGCTTACGGCCAGCGGCCCGTCCCACGGGCGGCCGTAGTCGTCACCGACGGCCCAGCATCCGGTACGCCCCACCGAATAGCCCGCGGCAATTCCCATCCCGCCCACGTCGGTCACGCGATGAAGACTGATCCCCTTCAGCCGCGCCGTGAGTGCGACGGCGATGATAGCGCCGATCAGCCCGCCCCAGAACGTGAAGCCTCCGCGACTGAACAACATTGCCCAGTCTCCCTGAAGAATCACGAAGTACAGCTTAGCTCCGATCATCGCTCCAATCACTGCAGCGAAAACGAGATCGGGGATCGGATCGGGGTTGTGACCGCGGCGCACGAGCTCGCGGGATCCAATGATCTGCGCGATCACGAACCCGAGCAGGACGGCCAGCCCGAAGCCCGTGAAAGCCAGGGGCCCGATGTCGTAAGCAAAAGGCTGATGGACGGTCATGAGGTCTGGAAGCGCGTGAAAGCAAGGGGCCCGATGTCGTAGGCAAAAGACTGATGGACGGTCAAGAGGTCTGGAGCCCCGGGATCGGCAGCGAGGCGTAGGCGTTCAGCCCGAGGGCCGAGCGCTCGCCCCGCTCGAGGTGGAAGAGTCCGGCACGTGCGATCATGGCCGCATTATCGGCCGCGAGTCGCGGTGAGGGAGCATACACGCTCGCATTCAGCTTCGCGAGCCTCTGTTCCATTGCGACACGCAGCGCGGAATTCCCAGCCACGCCCCCGCCGAGCACCACGCGCTCACGACCGAAGGCCTCGACAGCGCGCGCCGTCTTCTCGACGAGAGTGTCGATCAGGGCATCCTGAAAGCCTCGTGCGATATCTGGGGCGTCGCGTGGAAGATCTGCGTCGCGCGTTGCGTTCAACACCGCGGTCTTCAGCCCACTGAACGACAGATCGTAGTAGTCCGCGTGGCCCGGACGCTGACCGCCACGCAGCATCGGGCGTGCGAAACGGAATCGACCCGATTCGCCGCCAGCGGCCAGTCGCTCGAGGTGTGGCCCACCAGGGTAGGGCAGACCCAACAGTTTCGCCACCTTGTCGAACGCCTCTCCGGCGGCGTCGTCACGCGTCCCTCCAAGGAGGCGGTAGCGACCCCACCGCTCCACATCGAGCAGGAGCGTGTGACCGCCCGAGACCAGCAGCGCAGTGAATGGGGGAACGGCGTGCGGGTGCTCCAGTGATGTGGCGAAGATATGACCTTCCATATGATGCACACCCACCATCGGCACGCCCAGCCCGTAGGCGAGTGCCTTGCCGAAGCTCACTCCCACCAGCAGCGCACCAACGAGTCCGGGCGCGTGGGTGACCGCCACGGCCTCGAGGCCGCTTGCGCCGACGCCGGCCTCGTCCAGCGCTTCCCGGACGACGGGAACGATGCTGGTGAGGTGTGCACGCGACGCGATCTCTGGAACGACTCCCCCGAACACCCGATGCACGTCCTGTGAGAGAATCACCAAAGAGCGGAGAGTGACGTGATCGCCAGCGCCATCGATCACCGCCGCAGACGTTTCATCGCACGAGGTTTCGATTCCCAACACCAGTGTCATCGAGGCGCCGGCCGCGGCGCCGGTGTGGTGTCCGCACCTGGCACCGTGTCCGGCAGCATCACCCGAAACGCCGGCACCGTGAGCCTCACTTCTCCCGGCACAACGGTCACGCCCAGCCCCGTGGTGTCAAGGAGGACCAGGCTGGAAAGGCTGTCGCGCACGACTACCTGGCCGCGCGCGGTGAAAACGCTGTCGATCGCGCTCACGCGTTCGCGCGGTCCGCTTATGCGCACCGCGGATGGCTCCAACGTCGGAGTCGCCAGCAGCACCACGCCGGTATCGGGCACTATCTGCAGCGCCAGCGCCACCGGGACCACTCGCTCCGCGCGCACGGAGAACCGCACCGGAATCAACCGGGGCTGCACGTCACGCACTCGTACACTGGCGACGCCCACATCCACGTCGGCGGCTCGAATCTCGATCGTGTCCACATCCGCCACGTCGGCGTTGACTACACGCCGCACGATCGGCGGATCGCCGTCGAGCCTCGCGAGCTCGCGCCGCGGACCGGCAACGAGCGCCCGCACGGTGGGAAGCGGTGTCAAGAGATCCACCAACGTGTCGGTCACCAGTGAAACGCGCACCGTGCGCAGCTCTTCAGTCGGCTCCTCGGCGCTCAGCAGGAACCAGATCAGGAAGGCGAAAAACAGCGCGGTAACCTTGAGGCCGATGCGCTCGGTAACCGCTGCCCGCAACGTGCGACCGAGCGGCTCCACCCGCTTCCGCGCGCCGTCGCGCGTGAACAAATCAACCATTCGGCTCGGCGAGCAGGCGTTCGATGAGGGCGCGGTTCGCTTCCGAGTTCCAGTCAGCCGGTCCGATCTGCTTCTTCCGGATTTTTCCAGCGCGGTCGATCACCCAGGTTTCCGGGACGCCAGTGGTCTGATAGCGGCGAATCATCGCCTTCGATTCGTCGTGGAGGATATCGAAGGTGAGCCCCAGCTCCTTCACGAAGTCACGGATCGTTCGGTACTGATTGCGCTCATCCACGCTCACAGCCACCACACGCAATCCTCGCGGTCCCAGTGCCTCGTGCACGGCCTGCATGCTGGGCATCTCCTCTCGGCATGGCGCGCACCAGGTCGCCCACATGTTCAGCAACACGACGTCACCACGATAGGACGAAAGCGAGCGTTCCTCCCTGCTGTCGTCCAGGGCCCTGACCGTCAGATCAGGGGCACGGGCTCCAACGGTCACCGTGAACAGCTCATCCGCCAGGAAACGCGTCGCCGCGAACAGCGCTGCGCCGGCTGCCGCTACTACCAGCAGTACGGCTACCCACTGCTGACGCACCGTCATACGTGTACCATGCAGGCGTCGCGAAGGGCCTGGATCTCAGCCGCCGGATCGGGTGCAGTGAAGATGGCGTGTCCAGCCACGAAGGTGTCGGCCCCCGCCCGCCAAAGCGGTGCGATGGTGTCTCGCGCTATGCCGCCGTCCACCTCGATCCACGACGGGGAAGCGGCCGCGTCCAACAGTTCGCGCGCACGACGTACCTTGTCCACCATGGCGGGAATGAAGCTCTGTCCCCCAAAACCGGGATTGACCGTCATGATCAGCAACAGGTCGAGCTCGTGTACCATCTCGCGAACCGCGCCCAGCGATGTTGATGGATTCAGGGCGACGCCGGCCAGACATCCGAGCTCTCGGATGCGCGCCAGCTGTCGGTGAAGGTGCGGCGACACCTCGGCGTGGATCGTCAATGTTCGTGCGCCAGCCTCCGCAAACCGTTCGAGGTAGTTCTCCGGCTCGACCACCATCAGATGCACATCCAGAGGCAGGTTGGTGAGCCGCCTCAAGGTTTCGATCACCTTGACGCCGAACGTGAGGTTAGGCACGAAGCGACCGTCCATTACGTCCACGTGGATCCAGTCAGCTCCTCCGCCCTCCATACGGGCGATCTCGTCGGCCAGGTGGCCGAAGTCCGCACTCAGAATCGAGGGAGCGATGCGAACGCGCGTCACGGCGTCCGTCCCGATATGGTCACGTTGATCTCGGATCCCGTCGTCACCGATGTGCCGGCCGACGGCGACTGTGATACCACGGTATTGATGTCCCAGCTGCTCTCTTCATCCACCGTCACCACTCCGCTGCGAAGCCCCAGCTGGGCCAGCAATGCCCGCGCTTCGGGGAGCGTCTGGCCCACGATATCGGGCACCCGCACCATCGTGGGGCCCGCGCTAACGGTGAAGCTTACCGCCGATGGGATTGTCACGCGCACTCCCGCTCCGGGATAGCTGGAGATGACCTGCCCCTCGGGTGCAGCGCTTTCCTGAACCTGCACGTCGCCAACGTCCAATCCGGCATTGCGGATGGCCTGCTCGGCCTCCGGACGCGTGAGGCCGCTAAGTGCGGGCACGACGCCTCGCCGCTGGCCCAGGGAGAGATCCAGCAGGATACTAGCCCCGCGCGCCTCGATGGCGTTCGGCACTGGGCTCTGCGACAGAACGGTGCCTGGCGGGGCACTTCCATGATAACGGCTTTCACCTGTCTCCACTGAGAATCCCGCACGCGACAGACGATCGGCCGCCTCCTCGAGGCTCAGTCCGACGACGTTCGGGACGGACTGGTCGGTGGATACTAGCTGAGGAGGGAACACGAAGAACGCGATGATGACGTACGCGAGCAAAAAACCACCGGCGGCGGTCACCAGATAGGGGAGCGATCGCCGCGCCGAACTGCGCCAGTTCAACCGGGACTCCTCCGCAGTCGAGCCGCGAATGCACCGTCCACAGCGTGGCGGTGCGGCAGCACGCGGAGCCGTCCGGCATCGAGCACCGTGGCCGGGACTGCGCCCTCCGGCGGCGGTTCAAGCGACCACTCCTGGTGCTCCGCCAGGAAACTCTCCACCTGGGCGTCGTTCTCCTCCGGCTCGAGCGAACACGTGCTGTACACCAGCAGCCCGCCGGGTCTGACGACAGCCGCCGCACCGCGCAGCAGACTGCGCTGCAGCGCCCCCATCACCGCAAGGTCGGACACCTTGAGGCGCCAGCGCGCATCCGGATGCCGGCGGAAGGTTCCGGTGCCGGTGCACGGCACGTCGAGAAGTACCCCATCCACTGGCCGCAGTCCGGGCTGCCTGGCGTCGCCGATCACTGGAAAGATGTTGCGGGCTTCGACACGCTCCGCATTGCCGCGCAGACGACGGAGGCGCAACTCGCTGCGATCCGCGGCGACCACTGCCGCGGCTGTGCGGGAAAGCTCCAGCGCCTTGCCGCCGGGCGCGGCGCACAGGTCCGCGACCACCGTTTCCGGCTGGAAGGCGGCGTACCGTGTGACCAGCGTCGCGCCGGGGTCCTGCACGAAGAACAGCCCCTGTCGGTAGGCGCCGAGCTCGGTGAGCGACACTCCTGATAGAAGCTCGATGCTGTCGCGCACCAGTGGAACCTCGGTCACGCCGATGCCGGCTGCCTCCAGCGTGGCTTCCAGCTGCTCGCAGGATAGTCCGTAGGGGCGCAGGACGAGCGGCGCCTCCCTGTTGTTCGCCGCCAGCAGGCGCATGGTTTCCTCTGCGCCCCAGCGGGCAACCCAGCGTGCGACCAGCCAGCGGGGATGGGAATACGTCAACGCCAGCGCATCCACGGGATCAGTGGGCAACTCCGGCGTGAGCGCGTCGTGCTCGCGGTCCACGCGCCGCAGCACCGCATTCACCAGCTTGCTGGCACCGATGCCGTGGCGCTCCTTGGCAAGCTCTACCGTCTGGGCGATCGCTGCGTAGGCGGGCACGCTCCCCATGCAGATCATCTGATATACGCCCAGACGCAACAGATCGATCACATCGGGGTCGAGCCGTGCGAGTCCGCCGCGCACACGCTCCGAAAGTACTGCATCGAGCCAGCTGCGGCGGCGCAGCATGCCGTAGACGAGCTCCTGTGTCCAGCGCCTGTCACGAGCATCGAGCTGAGCGGTATGGTGTTCGAACGACGGGTCGAGGAACTCGCCGCGGCGGACGTCGGCACAGATACCGGCAGCAGCGCGGCGCGCGTCGGTGACGCCGCCATGCGATGCTACCCCGATCGGACCCTCACGCGGTGTCATTCGTGGAGTACCCCCATGGGTGGAAAGATACTCAGACGCCGTCACTTCGTCATCGCTTGGTTGGGTCCTTGTCCCTCTCAGTCACCGAACCGGTCGCCTACGGCCACGCCGCGCCCCCGCATCCAGTCCTGTACCGGGATGCGCTTTCGTCCGCTCGGCTGCACGTAGCTCACACGGACAGCGCCGTCACCAGTGGCGACGAGCAATCCCTGGTCATCAACGGCGAGCACCTCGCCGTAGGCCGGTCCCCCCTCGTCACCAGCTGTCTCGGTAGCGGCGGCGCCGAACATCTTCACCTCGCTACCGCGGTGCACCGTAAAGGCACCCGGCTGCGGATCGAACGCCCGAATGTGACGCGCCACCACCCCGCAGCCTTCCTGCCACGGAATCCGGGTCATGTCCCGGTCGATCTTGCCGGCATAGCTTGCAGCACCGCCATCCTGCGGGCGCTCGCTCGCCTGGCCGAGTTGGAGCAGCGTGAGCGCCTGAACCAGTGCCAGCGCGCCGAGCTCGCTCAACCGCAGCTCGAGCTCACCGAAAGTTTCGTCGTCCGCAACGGGAGTGCGAGCTTGCAGAATGATGGGGCCGGCATCCAGTGCGGGCACCATGCGCATGATCGTAACGCCGGTCTCGATCAGCCCCTCGCGGATGGCGGCCTGAATCGGCGCTGCACCGCGGAGCTTGGGGAGGAGCGAGGCATGCACGTTCAGGGTGCCCATGGGAGGAAGATCTATCACGTCCTTCACGAGGATGTGCCCGTACGACACCACCACCGATATGGAGGGTGCCAGGGATCGAAGCAGCTCCATGAACTCGTCGCCCCGCGGCTTCTCCGGTTGATGGCAGGGGATCTCTTCTGCCAGCGCGACGGCCTTTACGGGCGGGGCCTGCAGCCGGGAGCGCGAGCGGCCCACGGGCCGGTCGGGCTGTGTGATGACGCCGACGACCTCGAAGCCTTCGCCAATGAGCGCCCTCAGCGAGGGCGTCGCAAACTCCGACGTCCCCCAGAACAGGACGCGCATACCAGCATTCGGGTCCGTAGTACCCATGACACTTGCCCGCAGTGGTGATGTGCTCTGCTGCGTTACAGCTCCTCATCGCGGTGGTGGTGCGCTGCCGCCTCGGCCGGGCTCAGCTTGCGCACGTACCCCTTCTCACCCTTGCGCAGCTTCGCCCACTTGTCCAGTGCCGACCGACGCTTCAGAAAGCTCAGGTGATCGAGAAAGAGCCTTCCATCCAGATGATCGATCTCGTGCTGAAAGCAGCGCGCGAGCAGATCGTGCGCATTCACCTCGAAGGCATTGCCATGTATGTCCAGCGCCCGCACCACCACACGCTGTGCCCGGTCCACATCGCCGTAGATCTCGGGAATTGACAGGCAGCCCTCCTCTGCGCGATGCAACCCCTCCCTTAGTACGATCTCGGGATTGATGAGGGCGAATCGCTCACCCTCCACGTCTACAACGGCTACCCTGATGGATCGCCCCACCTGGGGCGCGGCCAGCCCAATGCCCTTGGCCGCGTACATCGTCTCGAACATGTCCGCCACAAGCGTCCGGATCTCGTCCGTGATCTCGCTGACCGGTTCCCCTTCCTGGCGGAGCACCGGCGATCCGAGTATGTGAATGTCCAGCAGGCTCACGACGCCGACGTCTCGCCTACGCGGGGAATGACGCGTGCGATTCGACCGCGCTCGATGATGAGCCGCGAATCCCCCGACTTGATCGTGATGCGGTCCTCCATGGTGGGGGACGGCTGTCCATCCTTCTGCGGTTCCTTGATATGAAGGATCTCACCCACCACGCCGCCGGCGGTGACGATCTCGTCCCCCTTCCGCACCTGGCGAATCGTCTGCTCGTGCTGACGACGCTGCTTCTGCTGTGGCCGGATGAGCAGCAGATAGAAGATGGCGAAGATGGCGCCGAACTGAATCAGGATCGGCAGGAGTGGACTGCCGCCGCCTTCCGGTGAGCCGGCGGCGATTAGCAGATGTGCGAAGATGACGGTCATGTCGAATCGTTCGGTGTCGAGTGATAGCGCTCGAGCCAGCTCCGGCTCCACGCCTCCATTCGCCGTTCGGCGATGGCCTGTCGCGCCTGGCGCATCAGAGCGACCAGGAAATGTACATTATGAAGAGAGAGTAGGCGCAGGCCCAAGGCCTCCTCGGACATGAAGAGATGCCGAATATAGGCGCGGCTGAAGCGACGGCAGGTGCCGCAGTCGCACTGCTCGTCCAGCGGCGCCGGCTCGGCTCGAAGACTCGCGTTCCTCACGTTGACGCGACCCGCACTGGTGAATGCAGTGCCGGTTCGCCCCATCCGCGTGGGCGCTACGCAATCGAACATGTCAACTCCGCGGCGTGCCCCTTCGATCAGATCCTCAGGGAAGCCGACACCCATGAGGTAACGCGGTCGGTTCGCGGGCAGCTCGGCGTTCACAACGTCCAGCGTGTCGTACATCTGCTGCTTGGGCTCACCCACGGAGAGGCCGCCGATGGCGTAGCCCGGCCACTCGGTCATGCCGGTGATCGCGCGGACAGCGTTGCGCCGGAGCTGGGCGTGAATCCCGCCCTGAACGATCGGGAAGAGTGCCTGCGCCGGACGGCCTGCCCTTTCATTTGCGGTGCGTGCGAACTCGCTGCGGCTTCGCTCCAGCCAGCGGATGCTGCGTTCACTGGCCTCGCGGGCCGGTCCCCCTTCCGACTGTCCCGGAATGACGTGATCGAACTGCATGATGACGTCGGCGCCCAGAGACCTCTGAATGCGGATGACGGATTCGGGGGTGAAGGATCTGAGGGATCCGTCGATGTGGCTCCGAAACTCCACGCCCTCCTCTCGAACCTGCCGCAGCGTCTCGAGGGAGAAGACCTGAAACCCGCCGGAATCGGTGAGGATGGGGCCGTCCCAGCCCATGAAACGGTGCAGTCCTCCCAGGGATTCGATGGTCTTTTCGCCGGGCCGTAGATGCAGGTGATACGAGTTGGCGAGGATCATCTGGGCTCCCGCGGCGCTGAGATCATGAGGGTCGAGCGCCTTGACTGTGGCCTGCGTGCCGACGGCCATGAACGCCGGCGTCTCGAGAACGCCGTGAGGCGTCATGAAGGTACCAGCACGGGACGAGCCGTCGGTCGAGCCGAGCGTGAACGCAAATTCACCGAGCGCCTCTTCGAGTACAGGCTCCACTCAGATCACCGCCATGGCATCGCCGTACGAGTAGAAGCGATAGCCCTGGGCAACCGCCTCGCGGTAAGTGCGCATCGTGAGATCGTAACCGGCCATCGCGGCGACGAGCATGATCAACGTTGAGCGTGGAAGATGAAAGTTGGTTATCAGCTTGTCGACCGCTCGCGGTGGGTTCGGCGGGCGGATGAAGATGCGCGTCTCGCCGGAACCGGCCCTGAAGCGAAGGCTGGACTCGAGCGCGCTTTCCAGCGTTCGCACGCTCGTGGTGCCGACGGCCCAGATGTCGCCGCCCCCGTCGCGTACCTCGTTCAGCGTGGCGGCGGCATCTTCCGATAGTGAGTATGCCTCTTCATGCATCACGTGCTCCGCCGGGTCGTCAGCCTCCACGGGACGGAAGGTGCCGGCACCTACATGCAGCAGCACATCCACGCGACGGATGCCCCGCTCCTCCAGCTCGGATAACAGAGAGGGCGTGAAATGCAGTCCGGCGGTTGGAGCCGCAACCGAGCCTGGCTCGCGCGCATACACTGTCTGATAACGCTCGGCGTCGTTGCTCTCTTCGGCACGGTCGATGTAGGGTGGCAAGGGAACGTGCCCGAACCGCTCGATCGCATCACGTACCGGTTCGGCGGCGCTCTCGAGCCTTACGAGCCTTGTTCGTCGATCGGTGATCGAGAGAATTTCCGCGACGAAACCCGGGGCGATGGTGACGCGTCGCCCCGGGCGCAGCTTGCCGCCGGGACTGACCATTGCCTCCCATATGTCACCCTCGTGCTCCCGCAGCAGGAGCAATTCTGCAGGTGCGCCACTGTGACGTACTCCCAGCAACCGTGCGCGAAAGACGCGCGTCGTGTTCAGTACCAGCGCGTCGCCGGGCCGCAGAAGCTCGGCTACGTCGCGAAAGCGACGGTGGGAGATGCTCTGGCTCGCTCGACTGGCCACCAGAAGGCGGCTCTCGTCGCGGAGCTCGATCGGGTATTGCGCGATGCGCTCCGGCGGCAGCTCGAAGTCGTAATCTGAAGTGCGCGTGCCATCGGCTACGCGAGGGCTCAGAGCAGACTCCCCTGAGCGCCGCCACCAGATCCCATGCCGGGCAGCGGCGTGTAGCCGAAGTGACGGTAGGCCTGCGGCGTTGCGAGGCGCCCGCGGGGCGTGCGCTGGAGAAACCCGTTTTGCACCAGATACGGCTCGTACACTTCCTCGATGGTTCCGGGATCCTCGCCCACGGCGGCGGCAATGGAAGCTACTCCCACGGGGCCACCGTCGAATTTCTCGATGATCGTTCGCAGGACTCGGGCATCCATGTCGTCCAGACCGAACTGGTCCACATCCAGCATGGCGAGCGCGGCATCGGCGACCTCCCGCGTGATCCGGCCGTCGGCCTTCACTTGCGCGTAATCGCGGATGCGGCGGAGCAGGCGGTTTGCGACGCGTGGTGTTCCGCGGCTGCGCTTGGCGATCTCCATGGCGCCGCCCTCGTCCACCTCAACGCTGATCACCTCCGCCGAGCGCGTCACGATGTGCTCGAGTTCGTCTACCGGATAGTAGTTCAACCGCTGCACGATGCCGAACCGGGCACGCATCGGCGCAGTCAGCATTCCGAAGCGCGTGGTTGCCCCGATGAGTGTGAAACGCTCGATGGGCATGGTGATGGTTTGCGCCTTCGGTCCCTCCGACAGTCGGATGTCGATCCGGTAGTCCTCCATGGCGGGATAGAGGAACTCCTCGATTATGGGACGGAGACGATGGATCTCATCGATGAAAAGGATGTCGCCTTCCCGCATGTTGGTGAGCGTCCCGACCAGATCGCCTGGTTTTTCCAGCGCGGGTCCCGAAGTCGTCCGGATGTTGACTCCGAGCTCTCTGGCCACGAGTTCGCCCAGCGTGGTCTTACCCAGGCCGGGTGGTCCGTAGAACAGGGTATGGTCGAGCGGCTCCCGGCGAGCCAGCGCCGCATCGATGTAGATCCGCAGCGCGTCCTTTACCTTGCCCTGCCCGATGAACTCCTCCAGCCGCTGCGGGCGCAGCGACAGCTCGACCACCGACTCGTCGGTGAGCGCTTCCGGGGTGGTGATCTCCGCGCGCGACATCGGGTGGACAGAGTAGGGCGAAGGGACGCCGAAAGCAAGGCCGGTCCGGTGCTCGTCTTCGCGGTTCGCGGACAGGCCATGGTTTCGCTCCTCGAGGGCGGCGCTGTGGCGGCTGTGGCGTGCCAAACGCCGGACTCCGAACGCGGGGCGCTCCAGCGGAACATCGCTTGCGCTTATTACTGGGCTTGCCCACCACCGGAGGAACGCAATGACCGAGACCACGAACGTGCAGCTGGATCCCTCGCTTCTCGCCGAACTGAATGACCTTCTGCAACTCGACTACGATGCGGTGCAGGCTTATACGGTAGCGATCGAGCGGCTGAGAGACGTGGAGTCGAAGAATGCGATCGCCGCGTTCCGGGAGGATCACGAACGTCATATCCGGGAGTTGACGCAGCTGATCAGGGCGCGAGGCGGAGATCCCATCAACCTTCCGCACCTCCCCACCGGGATGTTCAAGCTCGCGGTTCAGGGCGTCGGTGCCGCAGGTGGAGACAAGGGGATCCTCCTCTCCTACAAGTCGAACGAGCGCCAGGCGAGGGACAAGTATCGTCGTGCTGGAAACCGCGCACACGACCAGGAGGTGGCGGCGATCATCCGGCGTGCCGCCGACGACGAGCAGCGGCACTACAGCTGGGCACTGGAGCGCCTGGAAGACATGGGTGTCGGTGTCGATACCCCAGTTGGCCGCGCTGGCAGCGCGTTCGAAGCAGGCCACGCGCGCATGGCCGACGCGGTCGAGCACGCGGAGAAGCGTGCCATGGAGATGGGCGAGCGCGCACGCCGCGGGATCGGGACGATGATCCGGGAGAACCCGGCCAAGGTCACTGCCATCGCCCTTGGTGCCGGCGCGGCTGTGGCGGGAGTGGTACGCTCTCTCAGGCGGAAGTGAGAGCGGGGAGTCGAGGAGCAGGTGCGGGATCAGCCGGAGCGGGAGGCAGCGCGCAATCGTGCGCCCGCCCGCTCCAGCGTCTCGGTCCGCTTGCAGAACGCAAACCGCACCTCACGCTCCCCGCGCTCCGGGTCCATCCGGAAGCTCGATCCGGGCACGCAGGCAACGCCGACCTCTCGTGTGAGCCAGCGGGCAAACTCCGTGTCCCTCAGGTCGCTGATCGCCGAGAAGTCGGCGAGGATGTAATAGGCGCCTTCCGGACTTTCGAAAACGAAGCCGGCGTCCTTGAGGGCGGACGCCAGAACGTCGCGCCTTTCCCGGTAGTCGAGCGCCAGGTGGTTGAAGTAATCGGCGTCGAATGCCAGCGCGACGGCGCCGGCGGCCTGTAGCGGTGCCGGCGCACCGACAGTGAGGAAGTCGTGCACCTTCCGGATCGCTCCCGTTTCACGCGCTGGCGCGACCACGTGCCCGAGTCGCCATCCTGTACAGCTGAACGTCTTTGAGAGTCCTGAGATGGTCACCGTACGACTGCGCATTCCGGGCAGTGTCGCCATGACATGATGGTCGCCGGCATACCGGATGTGCTCATATATCTCGTCCGTGAATACCCAGATGTCACTCTCGACGCAGAGATCCGCGAGTGCGCGCAGCTCCGTACGTGTGAACACGCGGCCGGTGGGGTTGTGCGGTGTGTTGAGGACGATGGCCTTGGTCCGCGCCGTGAGCGCATCGCGAATAGCGTCTATGTCCAGCCTCCAGCCGGGCCGCGCGAGCTGCACGAACACTGGCGTGGCGCCGGCAAGGATGGCGTCAGGACCGTAGTTCTCGTAGAACGGCTCGAGAAGTATCACCTCGTCTCCCGGATCCACGATGGCCAGGAAGGTGGCGGCCATTGCCTCGGTGGCTCCGCATGTTACCGTCACTTCGGTATCGGCGTCGACCTCCATGCCGTACCAACGTCGATACTTCTCGGCGATCGCCAGACGAAGCGGCGCTGCCCCCCACGTGATGGCGTACTGGTTCACGTCTCCGCGGATCGCGGCGCAGGCGGCATCCTTCATTGGTTCCGGCATCGGGAAATCCGGGAATCCCTGCGCGAGATTGATCGCCTCATGCTGATTGGCGATCCGCGTCATTTCACGAATCACCGACTCGGTGAAGTGCGCGGCGCGCATGGCGGCGGACATGTGACTAAGCTCCAGGGCTCGGGACGGCTGTAATCAGGCGATGGGAACGACCAGCAACTCGGGAATGCGGACGCAAGGTATCTCGGAGGGTTCCAGCTGACTGATTGTTTCGCACGCGGCTCATGCGACCGTGAAAAGGTGGCCTGCTCAGCTTCGCGCTCCAACGTGGCCCAGCGCGGAGCGAATGAGTTCTGCCGCCTCCATGCCGCTGCTCGCCTCGAGCGAAGCCTTCACCGCGCGTTCGGCATCGCCGGCCGGATAACCCAGCGACACCAGTGCCCGAATGGCGTCCTCCGCCGCGGCGCTGCGCGGAGTGCGGCCAGGCCCTGCCGCTGCCGCCAGATCGTCCATCTTGTCGGCGAGATCGAGGATGATCCGCTCCGCCTTCTTCCTGCCCACTCGTGGCACGCCCTGGAGCGCCGGAAGATCATTGTCGCGAATCGCTCGCACCACGCGCTCGGCCGAAAGAGCCGACAGGATGCCCAGCGCCAGCGCCGGGCCCACGCCACCTGCCTCCATCAGTCGGGCGAAAACGCGCTTCTCGAACTGTGAGGCGAATCCATAGAGCTGCCAGCTATCCTCCCGCACCACCAGATGCGCGTGCAGCTCCACATCGTCGCCCACCCTTGGTAGTGACTCGAGGACGCTCAGCGGCACCAACACCTCGTAGCCGACGCCACTCGCGCTCATCACCTCCACTCGGTCGAGATCGCGCGCCAGCAGTCTGCCGTGAATGCGCGAGATCACCGGCGCAGAGGGCGTGGTGGGGCGAGCGGGCCCGTCAGAAACGCGACATCAGCCAATCGAGGAATACGCGCCGTCAAGAGGTGGGCGAGCGCCGCCGCCACGCCGTCGGCGGCGTCCGTGGGCTGTGGTGCCTCGCGCAGGCGAAGAAGGCGGGACACCATGAACTGCACCTGCTCCTTGCTGGCTCCACCACTGCCCACGACCGCTTTCTTGATTTCGGCGGGGGGATACTCGTGCACGGCCAGGCGGCACTGCTGCGCGGCCAAAAGTACAACGCCCCGCGCATGACCAAGCACCACCGTCGTCCGCACGTTTCGAGAATAGAACACATCTTCGATGGCGAGAACCGCCGGCCGATGGCGCTCCATCAGCGCCCGCACCTCCTCATAGATCTCGTGGAGGCGAACCGGAAGCGGCGCGCGGGCGCTCGTACGTATCACTCCGCACTCGAGAAGCGATGGGAGATCTCTCCCATCACCTTTCACCAGCCCGTACCCCGTGGCGGCGGTGCCGGGATCGATCCCCAGCACGATCACAAGTGCGTCCTCAGGTTCTGGCGGCCATCTCGGCCAGATCAATGTCGAAGTTGGCTTCCACCTTCTGCACGTCGTCAAGCTCCTCGAGCTCCTCCATGAGCTTGAGCAGTGACTCGGCATTCCTGCCTTCCACGCGCACCGTGGTTCTGGGAATGTTCGCGAGCTCCGACTCCTGCGATTCGATCCCGGCGTCCTCCAGTCGGGTCCGTACGTCGTGCAGCTGCGCCGCCTCGGTGGTGACGATGTACTGGTCGCCCTCGCGCATCATGTCTTCCGCGCCCGCTTCCAGAGCCGCCTCGAGAGCCGATTCCTCGTCGAACCGCGTCGCATCGACGTAGATCTGCCCCTTCCGCTCGAACATCCACGCCACGGAGTTGGCAGCGCCGAGATTGCCACCACCTCGCGACAGCTTGTGGCGCACATCGGCCACCGTCCGGTTCGGATTGTCGGTGAGGGCGTGGATCAGAAGCGCGACGCCGCCGGGGCCGTAGCCTTCGTAAGTGATCTCCTGGTAATCCACACCTTCCAGCTCGCCCGTTCCCTTCTTGATGGCTCGCTCGATGTTTTCCTTGGGCATGGAGGCGTTCCGCGCCGCATCGATGGCCGTGCGGAGGCGCGGATTGCCGGCCGGGTCGCCGCCTCCCTGCCGGGCGGCGACGGTGATCTCGCGGATGAGCTTGGTAAACAGCGCGCCGCGTTTGGCGTCGGCCGCAGCCTTGTAGTGCTTGATCTGCTTCCACTTGCTATGGCCGGCCATGCGTCCCTGACTCGATGCTCGGTAGTCGGAATCCGATCTCCTGAGAATATAGGCGCGCGGGGCCGGCGGCGGAACGACGAGCCGCGGCGGGACGCAAAGCGCAGCGAGCCGCACTACCGGTCGGGATCCAGCATGTCCTCGAAGCGGAGCCACTGCTTGTAGAAGTAGAGATCGATGTAGCTGGTTGGCCCGTGCCGATTCTTGAGGATAAGCAGCTCGGTTGCCCCTTCGTTGCCCCGTCCGGCATCGTACATCTCCTCGCGATGGATGCCGAGAATCACGTCGGCGAGCTGCTTCACGGTGCCGAGCGCGCCGATGTCGTCCAGTGCAGGCCGTGCACCACCCGCGGCTGGTGCCCGGCCGCTCAGATGCGCGGTCGCCAGCACGGCCACATCACGGTCCATGGCCAGCGTCTTCAGCGCGGTGGTGGCGGCGGCCAGCTCCTCCGCGTGCGGGAGTACGCCGGACACCATACACTGCAGGGAATCGACAACGAGCAGCTCGGCGCCGGGAACGCTGTCGAGCATTGCCGTCATGCTCTGGGGTCCGTCGTCCGGTATGCGGTCGATGACCGGAAGGACGTCGCGCATCCGCAGTACGGCGGCGCCGAGGTGCGCACGCGTCTCCTCGTCTACGACGCCGCGCCGCAAGTCGTCGATCCTGGAGCGCCCTTCGAGGGCGAGGGCGCGCTCGAAGACGCGATCGGGTGTCATCTCGCCGCAGAGCATCAGGACGGGTCGCCCGGCCGCGCGTGCCCGCAGCGCGATGGCCAGGGCCAGGGAGAGGCTATTTTCAAAGGCCCGGGTCTCCAGCTGACCCTGGCGATGGCGTTCCATGGTGCACGCGTTGGGGACCAGGATGAGCTCGGCGCCTCCGAGCATCAACTGGCGG